>JBNJEM010000405.1:0-7288 GCA_051745935.1 Planctomycetota bacterium | reverse complement strand
CGTGAGATCCGCGGACACCAGATCAAGTACGATTTCGTACTTGAAAAGACGGGCCTGGAGACCCGTCCTACATATACTGTTTGCAACGTTAGGGTTGACAGAGCGTCTTGCCGTGTCTCGCCAGATTCACGGTTGTCAGGCTGGAATGCCTGACGTACGCCAATCGGGCAGGCCGTTAGGGTCTCTTATCCAGCCGGGGGCCCTGTCAGTTTGAGGAGATCGAGTCCCATGACGAAGCAGAGCGTGACGGTTACTAGCAGGTAGAAGCTGTAATGAATCAAACCGGTGCCAAAATCAAGATCCAAGGCGGCAAAGGCGGCGAATGCTCCTACAATCAGGATCGGAGGCATAATGAACAGCAGATGGAAGACTTCGAGTTCGTCGAGGTAAAAAACTCGCGGCAAATACACGTAGGCGCCCCACAGCAGCGAGTAGACGACGGAACACGCCAAGACGCGAATCGCCAAATAACGGCCGCGATGCGGCTCCAATTCGTCATCGCGCAAAAACGCGTAACCGGACCACACCACGGGTGGCGCCAGCAGAAACGCGCCCAGTCCCAACAGCCACGCGGGGATCTCCTCCAAGCCACGCAGTAGCAGGGCGGCGATGAGCACGAGAAAGACGCCCGAGATGATCCCCACCACCATGACGGCTGACATTTTGGTTTCTTCGCGTGAAATGGGTTTTAGAACCGCGACCCCGCTGGCAGTCTTGGGCCCATACTGCTCGGGCGCGTGAACAACAACCTCGTCCTCCTTGCCCGGAATCTGAATCACGGTTTTGCATTTCGGACACGGGCCTTTTTGGCCAGCAAATTTGTCGTTGACTTTGAAGCGAGTTCGACAACCGGGACAGGTAACATCTATCGGCATGACTACGCTCTGTCTACTAGTGGCAAGGATGGTCCGCTTTCCCACGCCGGGGCGCGCGACTTATGGGGGCAAATCGAGGGTTCCACGAGCGATCCCTAACTGTAATCCGCCAGATCAGCTTCCGTAATCATGCGAAATCCTTGGGCGTTAAGTGTGTCCATGCCTAATTCGATATTGTCGACCATCAACGCGACGGCTGGACGACCGCGGGGGCGCACGATTAGGGGATAAGTCTGAACAATGTTGACTTCGGCCTGCAGCAGGGCGGTGCAAACTTGCAGTAACGGTTGCGTTCCTTCGGGGAGTTCGAGGCCAATCAAGTCACTTTCGATCATGGCCAGCCCCGCTCGCTCCAGCACTTCCCTCCCTTGTTCCGGATGACTCAGCAAAAACCGCACGAAAGCGCACTCCGTGGCGTCATTGATCGACAACGCGACGATCCGCACCCGACTTCCTTCGAATCGACGAACGACTTCCAACAACTGGCCGACGCGGTTTTCAAGGAAGACGGTGAATTGCCGTATGGTAGGATAGTTGCGACCACGCATGGTGGCAAAATCAGTTCCTGAACCTTCGCCAATGCTCATGTGAATGCGCCCGTAGCTTAAAAAGACATTTCTCGCGTGCCGCTCTCCCGCTCCACTCTACCGCTCCCGCCAAACTGACCAGGTGGGGGTGATTAGAGCGACGTTTCCGGCCTCGGATCCGACGTGTACGTTCCGGTTCCAATATTACAGCCCGTCACAAAACGTGGTTCAATCGCTCAAAACGCCCTCGGTGAAAAGAAACCCGACTGGTTTTGTCATGGCTTCTAAACTAACTTGAAACACTTTGGCCGGTTGACAGGCAGTTTTCCCGTGTCTCGCCAGATTCACGGCTAAACCGTCGCCGGAATCCCGTTTTTCGCCAGTGTAATGTATTGCATCCTGCAAATCTACAGCAGAAGCCCGGGTCGATATGCTGAGTGAACATGAATTCGAGTTTCGTGTCCGCTACCAGGAGACGGACGGTCAGCGACGCGTCCATCACGCCAATTATCTGATTGAAATCGTCTGAAATCGTGGCGCATCACTCCCACCGGCGGGCCGCCAAGGTGTAGGCCAGCGGCACGAAAACGAGAACCGGCAGCCAGGCTGCCAGTGCGGGGCTGATCATGACCGCGTTGCCCATCGACTCGCAGGCCATCGACACCAGGAAGAACGTGCCCGCCAGGAGCAGGCATTGAGCCGCCGCGACGAACATATTGCGTTGGGAACGAGTCAGCACAAGCGGCAGGCCAAGGAACAGGAGCGTGACATCGAGAATGGGTTGGACAAATCGCCGGTGCACGATCACTCGCGTGTTCGCGCCATAGTCCAAGCTGGGATTACGGAGCGTGCGCCAGAGCGTGGCTGTCGAATAGTACTGTTGGCAGGATCTGTCCGCCACGAGTTGGGCAAATGTAATGTCACTGGCCACGAAACACTGTTCATCCTTCAACCATGCGTGATCCTTCGGGGTGAAGATGATGGGCTTGCTTTTCGGCGACCGTCGATAGGACGGGATTTGCGTCAGATCGCCCGGTTGGCTGACGTCGTGCAGCAAGTAGCCGCTGGGGTGATCGTCCGAAGCCGAGTGGTAGGTGGCGGTGGCGGCGACCAGTTGCCGTCCGAAATGCGGGGGCGAATCGAGCAACCGGAAAATCGGTTGGATAATCTTCTTTTCCGCGGCAATGGTTTCCTTCCCACCCAGGAGGATTTGGGTCTGCTGATCGCGCTGAGCCGTCATCCGCTCGGCGTTTTCCCCTAGCCAATTCTGAGCATTGCGGCGCAGCTTGTCCCGGACCTGTGGTAAACCGATTTCACGATTCACGCTCGCCAAGAGGGCGACGATCGTGGTGGCGAATACCAGCCCCCGTATGACGCGGGCCTTGGAGATCCCAGCCGCCATCAAGGCCGTCAATTCGTTGGACCGTTGAATCCTCGTGATCGTGAACAGGGCCGCCAGTAGGGCCAGCAAACTACTGGTGCGATCGACGAAGGCCAGCACCCGGGGGCCGTAGTATTGAGCCAGGACCGATAGGAGCCCCTGTTGCTTGCCAGCATACGACATGAATTCGTTCAGATTGCCGAACAAATCGATGACGATGTACAAGCCGGTCAGGCTGAAGAAACTGATGACCAATACTTTTGCGAACATCCGCAGCACGTAACGATCAAAGATCGACATCGAAATAGTCCGTTTCTTGCTGTGTTATCCCGGTCGCGGATGACGTTGTCCGCCGCGAGTCCGACCAACGGGAGGACGGCTTGCGTCGGGCAGCTTTCCACCCGGACAAATCCGACCGCCTGAAGTATATCCCGCTGTTGGGCAATCGTGACACATTCGGTAAGCGGTCACGAGAAGCCATGACAAAACCAGTCCGGTTTCCTTTCACTTAGCGAGTCCTGGGCGCCGGAACCACGTTTTGTCATGGGCTGTAAGATTCCCCGCTCCGGCCGTTGCTACCGCCGATATGACGCGCCCGATTGGTGCCATTTGTCATTTGGTGCCATTTGTGATTTGGCGCCATTTGTGATCGTGTCGAGTATACGTGATTCGAAAGGGCGTACCATAGGCTAGTTTGTCAAACCGAGCAAGATAAATTCACGCCCCGCCTCGGGCCAAGTGAGTTGGACCAATACAAATTGGCGGCGCACAAGAAGAGGGATGAAAATCGCATCACTGCGGTTTACCCCCTCATACTGCCCGTCCGTGACGTCTCTGGGGGGCGAGCCACAGCCAACACGGATAGGGGGAAGGCGGAGCAACTTATGATCAACGCCGAATACGGCCTCGGTCGGAAGTTCGTCGGCGGCTAGCAGTGTCGGCATGAATGGATCGTGGAAAAGTCCAGGTTTGGGGCTTCAATAGGGTAAAATGGCGGAATCAGCCCCCACCGCCCCCCGGGCGGATTGGAATGGAAAACGCTCTCGTGCTAAAATACGGCGCGCTGTAAGGATGTACACTCGTGGTAGGCGAGGATAAGGGGAACGGTTCCGAGGACGTCCTCTGAAATCTCGCGCCAGAGGCTTTCCCGTCGGTCGAACTGTCAAGTCTCCCACCTTTTCCGCGGAAGGAGCGAGGCGGATGTTGCTTGCTCGAACACTCGCGCGATTGCGTCGTTCCGGTGGCGAGTTGGCCCGCTATTGGGCAACTGGGGCGCAGTCCGCCGGCGGTCGCAAGACATCCCCTCTCCGGCGTCCAGACGGGAAATGGCACGCCAGATGCGCGTCATGGGTGAGCCCATCGAGTATAGGGGGCCGGAGCGGCAGGCGAGTGGTAAGTGGAATGCGGGCGGCCAACGATCTGCTGTTTCCGCCATGTTGTGCGTTTTGCCGATGCGACATTGTTCCGCGGCCGGGGCAACCATTGTTGTGTCAGGCATGCACCGATCGATTCTGGCAGCAACGCTCGGCGTGTCGCCGTTGTGCCAGTCCCGTGCCGGCCTATTGGAACGTCCCCCAGTTCTGTCCGCACTGCCAGCGTCGGAACTACGGATTTGAACGTGCCGAAGCGCTGGGGGATTACGGCGCGGAACTGCAGCAAGCCGTCTTGTGGATGAAGCGACTCGCGTTTGAACCGTTGACTTGGGCGGTCGGCAGCCTGCTGGGACGCCACGTAGCCGTACAACTCGACGCGTGGGCGCCGGAGTGGATCGTTCCGATTCCCATGCATTTCTGGAGACGGGTCGCCCGTGGCGTTCAGCCCTCGCATGTCTTGGCGGGACAGGTCGCCGGGGTTCTGCAACTGCCCCTCCGAGAACAGCTTTTGTTTTGTCGTCGTAAATCGTCCAAGCAAGGAACGTTAACGGTTGCCGAGCGGTTCAAGAACATACGTGGTGCGTTTTCCGTTTCTACAGGCTACGATATAAGTAACAAACGGATATTGCTGATCGACGACATCATGACGACCGGGGCCACGGCCAGTGAAGCGGCTCGAGTGCTCCGAAAGGCCGGGGCGGGCGCGGTGGCTGTCGCGGTGGTGGCTAGAGGGCTCGGGACGCGTTGACGACGGTTTTAATTGATCCCCCTTGCAGGCCCAGCCCGTACCCCTTGCAATGGGCGGGACGCTACAACGGAAAGGGGAAACGGCGTGGGGGTAGGCCGGCAGGAGAGGTCAGCTTTGTGGTCGGCGGTGGGGTTTGCTTTGGGATATACAGGCGCGACGCGCTGCTGGCTTTGCTGGGGGATAGGATTGGATGGCCAGACAAAGTGGTTTTATAGCCCCCAGACGCCCCGGCTCCGGTCGTGAACGCGTCGCGAAACGCCAGTTCGATGGCCGGGGAGCTTCCTTTGGGGGCCGTGTAAATGGAAAGGGATTTCGCAAAAAACAAGACGTCGGGTTTTTGGCGGTCTCAGGCAGAGGGGGGCGGCTCTTCCGGTTCAGTTCGAACCGTTCTGCTTCTTTTGCCTTTCAGCGGTATAATCCCCGCAATGCACGCATGATTGCAGAGGCATCAGTGCCACTGGTCGGCAAAGCGGAATCGCGGAACGAACGCAGCCATTCGTGTTCTTCAGCCTTCCGTGGCGCCGGGGCGGGCTAGACTTGACTTGGCGCGAACGTTGCGCATTTGTGTCGTTTTTTGATTGGGCGAAGTACAACCGATGACCAATGTACCACCACAAACGGGCCAGTCGCTGGTAACCGGCAAGAGGGGCCCATTTCGCCGTGCGATTTTGCGAGGGTTGGGGGTGGTGATGCCACCGTTGTTAACCCTCGTCTTGTTCATTTGGGCCTGGACCACGATCGACGGCTATGTGCTCAGGCCCACTGAATACGGGCTTCGGGAAGTCGTCGTCTTTGTCTCCATGCAGAAAAACATTCGTCGCGAGATTCCCCAAGACGCCAATCCGTCGGATATCGAGGTGAGGGATCGCCAGGGGGACTCGGTGCCGCCCGAAGAGGTAATGAATGTGGCGGGCGCGGTGGATCGGATCCCGCTGGTTGCCGAACGCCATTCGTGGCGGATTGAATCGTTTGAGTATGATGGGACGCACTACGTCCCGGCGCCGGATGGCCGGTGGATTGCGAAGCATGTGTTGGACCTGGTCAGCGAGAATCCGGGGCAATTAAGATTGTCGTCCGCCAGCTCCCGGGCTATTTATGAACGTTTTGTGAAAGTGCGTTACTTGCCTCGCTGGCGCACGATTCCGGTCTTCCTTCTCTTTTTCACCGCGCTGCTCTACCTGCTTGGCCGTTTTATTGCTGCCGGTGTGGGACGGATTGTGGTGGCCAACGTGGAGGCGTTGATCCATCGTTTGCCCGTGGTGCGCAATGTGTATTCGTCGGTCAAACAGGTGACCGATTTTATTTTCAGCGAGCGTGAGATCGAGTTTAATCGCGTGGTGGCGGTCCAGTATCCGAGCAAGGGGATTTGGTCCCTGGGGTTCGTGACCGGCGAAAGCATGCTTGATATCCGCTCGGCGGTTAATGAACCGGTCGTTTCGGTGCTCATGCCCACATCGCCCATGCCGGTCACGGGATTCACGATCACGGTATGCAAGAGCGAAACGATCGATTTAGACATTACCGTCGATCAGGCGATTCAATTCACGGTCAGTTGTGGCGTGGTGGTCCCGTTACAGCAACAACAAACCGAAACGAGTACTAGAATCTCGGAGGCGATTGCACGACGGCTGCACACCAAACCCGCTGGGCAGAAACCGGTGGAGGAAGACGACGCAGTGGTGCGGGGCGGGATAGAGCAACCGCGGCGATCGGATCCCGATCAGCGATTCGAAGCCTCGGGCAACGGCGACGGCCAGCGGGGAGAAACGATGGAAGAAGAGCAGCGAGTGGAATCGGACTCGGAATCGGACTCGCAAGAGGATTAAGGCAGCGGAAGGATGGCCTGCCGAGCGTCTCGAAACGGGGCTGCTCGAAACGAGGCGGGGCTGGGACTACTGGGGCTTCGAGTACCGGGTGCGCCTTTGGGTTCATGATCGAGCCGCACCCCATGTGCGCGCTCGGGTCCTTTCAATCCCTTGGGCCCTTGGTTCAACACTCGCAAAGCGAAAGGGGCAAAAAAGTGGGGTGTACGGACTGGCGACGTTGCACGGTAGCCGTTCACGGGTGCCGCCAAAAGGCCCGGACACGCACGGCCCGCATGGATGCCACGGAAGTGCGAACGTCCGCGGCGATCAGTCTCTTGCCCGTGAACGGTTACGCTTCATTAGCTCCGGTCCGGGCCTGTTATACCGGTCGCGGATGACTTTCTTCGCCGCGAGTCCGACCAACGGGAGGACGGCTTGCGTCGGGCAGCTTTCCACCCGGAACAATCCAACCGCCTGAAATATACCGGTCGCGGATGACTTTCTTCGCCGCGAGTCCGACCAACGGGAGGACGGCTTGCGTCGGGCAGCTTTCCACCCGGAACAATCCAACCGCCTGAA
>JBNJEM010000404.1:0-7316 GCA_051745935.1 Planctomycetota bacterium | reverse complement strand
TCTGATGGAACCTGACCCTCTGAAAGAAGTGCGCGCGATCCGTCGAAAGATCTCTGCGGAATGCAATGACGACCCCAAGAGGGTATTCGAGTACTACCTCAAACACCAGGCGGAATCGAAGCGAGCCGGCAAGTACCGATTTGTCAGCACTCCCTTGCAGGGCACTCGAACGGAACGCGCCAAAGAACAAACGGATGAACGCGAGCCGGAATAGACCGGGATGGCTCGCTTCGCTCGGCAACGTCAACTCCCGGCCACGTTATCCGTCCCGTTCTGCCAATTGGAGATCCAATGGGGTGGAAACCTGAACCTGGATCCAAACCTTCCGTTGTGCTCGATAGCGCTGTCGATGACTCGCATGCAGATCGATACGACGATGCGCTTCAAAACTTCCTGTGGTTTCACCAAGCGTCGCGCTCGGAAACCGGCATGGGTGGTGTCCGTTTGTCCTTTGCGTTGGGTTACTGGATGGATTTAGCAGAACACTACCCGCCTGCCCTAGGTGCCTTCATCAAGCTTCGCGATGACTTGGAACAGCGATGCCGCGATAATCACGGTGATTTCGAGTCTTTTCACGATGTGTCGGCATTCAACGGCTATCTTGGAAACGACCGACGAACGATTGATTTGTTCATGGAGATCGCATCCGAGTATCCAGAAAACGCAAAACGACTTTATCACGTCGCCGAGAGATTCTTGGTTGCTGACGGCATGTATCAACAATGCGCGCCGTTTCTCAATTGGGAACAAAGAATTGACACGTCGATTTCCGCAGCCAGTCGGTTGACTCCAGCCGTGTCCAGACACACACATGACACCGCCCGCATTTTCGGCTGATTCCTTCAGAGGACACGTCAACCACCCGCAGAAACCGGTGGCTCTAACCTGCGTCAGAGTGAAACGCCGAAGCAGCTTGGTAAGCGGCCCCTGGCCGCGGCGAGATCGACCGAATACAGTTGGCGACCTGCGGCTTGTGCGTTCGGTTCGCACCCACCGACGTCTCCAAAGGCAGCTCAATTCCACGCATCGGTCACAGCGACCGACGCATCGTGTTAGCTCCAAAGATGAAGATTGAGGATTCACCGAAAACCATGCAAACAAATGAGCTTCACGCTCAGCTCTTCTCTCGCATTACTTATCCACCACCTGCGTTTTGACGAAGCTCCAGGACAACAAAGACGGGGCGATGGTCCGAAGCCATGGGCTCGGCCATCACCTTTGCCTCCAGCAAGCGAAATCGCGAAGCAGGACGGTAGAAGATGTAGTCGATCCGGGCGGTCGGCTTTGCCGAGGGTACGGTGGGTGCGGCGGCCTCGTCGATGGCGTTGGTCCATTGCTCCAGCAGGATCTGGACCGGTTCCGAGTCGGGCGGGGCGTTGATGTCGCCGGCGAGGATCGTGGGCAGCGGGTCGTCGTCGGCCGCGAAGAGTGCGTTGACGGCCTTTGCTTCCGCCACGCGATCTTCGGGAACATTGTGCTGGAAATGCGTGCTGATGAAACGGAGCGGCTGGCCGTCCGGCCCGCGGATAGTCACGGCGATTGCACCGCGCGGGTAGGTAACTCGTTCCGGGCTAGCCTCAGTGTAAGGTAGCGGATGAATCACAACGTCGAGGATCGGCGGCTTGCTCAATATGGCGTTGCCGTACAGGCCGCCTTCGTAGTGCTGGGTGGGGCCGAAGCGCGCGGCCATACCGGTCAGTTCCCCCAGCCGCCGGGCCTGATGGACGCGGCCGGAACGCTTCACGCCCACGTCAACTTCCTGTAGGGCCACCAGATCCGGTTTGCACTCAGTGATCACGGCTGCAAGACGCTCCAGATCGTAGTGCCCGTCGTTGCCTTGGCCGTAGTGGATGTTGTAGCACAACACGCGCAGTGTAGGCGGTTCCTCGGCGATCGAGAGGTTGGACTGCAGCAGGACCACGGCGACCAACGTGGCGATCATCCAGCGGTTCACCAGAGCACTCGGCATCGGGGTTGGCGTTGTCATCCTTCCAGAACTCCCTTACGAGGTTATGAGGTGAAGTCGAGGCTCGACTCGAGATCTTCTGTCTCGATCCGTGTACAGCGTAATCCGCCGCTCGGCGCGATGCAACAGGCTCTGCCCGTGTGTGGTAAAGACGTCCCGGCGGACCTGTAAATGACCAACTCGCCGGTCATACGCTCCGGCCGGTCTTGCTCACCCGCGGGATCCACGCGGGGCCTCAAACTGCCCGGTCGCCGACGCGATCCCCTCTAGACGTTCAGGGCCGTCTGGCAAGGCATCGGGTTCACTGCCCGCGAGCTGGGCCAAGGGAGGCGAGGTGGCAGCGTGAGCAAAACGTCTTCACACGGGGGAGGTCACAGGTTCGACTCCCGTGTCGCCCACTGGCATTTCAGGCATGGCGTCGCACGTATTCGCAGACCCCTGCAAAACAAGGGATTTTCCTCGACCCGCGTTTGTTGGCTGCGGCTCCGTGCAACCCTCTGCGTGCGCCTGCTGCGCCACTTTTTCCGCCGTTGTTTCGAAGTGCTCGTCGGTCACGTGCCAGTAGTGCTTCTTGGCGATCAGCTGCGAGTGTCCCAGCCAGGCGGCGGCCACATGGGCCGGATATTCGTTGGCCAGCTCGGTGGCCCGTGAGGCTCGAAGGTTCTGGAATAGTTTCGGCCAGGGAGTCAGGACGGCCCGCCCGCCGGATAATCTTCTGGAACGTGGTGCGAAGGTTTTGGATGGCGTCCCGGTAGCGAGTAATGACATGGGTGCTCCCCGGCTCTGCCAGCTCAAAGACAGCCTCCAGGTGCTCGCGTAGTTCCGGGAACAGGGGAACCCATCGCTTCACGTCACGACGATTCTGTCGGGCCCCGAAACAGGCCTTAGGACCCGTTCAGGAATAACTGGCAGATTAATGGCGAGCTGTGGCGGCGACTGGACGGCGTCAGGCTGCATCGACGTATAATCCAATACGCCTGCTTCGCCTTCCTTGCCAGTCTTGTCCTCGCCGCGCCAAATCCGCCACTTATTCCTGAACGAGTCCTTACCGCGACTGACGATGTTGGCCGTCGTGTTGTTCGTTTCGAGCGGGTTACCCGTTACAATGGCAAGCGGCCGTCGGGGCCGGTCCCGCCGGCGGTGGGCGCGTGTTTCGCCTGCCCAGTCCAGTAACACGGAACAGTGACGCGAAACAGTGACGCGAAAGGACCTTTCATGAAAGACTTGACTCGATCGATCATTGGCCTGATGCTGGCAGCCGCCGGAGTCTTGGCATGCAACGCGTCGGCCGTGGCTGAGGCCCCATCGCTGCGGGTGGGCGTGTTCGAGGCTGATGTTACCTTGCCGCTGGGGCATCCCTGTTATCCCAGCTACGAGCCCCTGGAGACGACCGAGTTCCCGTTGCAGGCCAAAGGCGTGGTCATTGGTCAAGGCGATGATCGATATGTGATCTGTGCGGTCGACTGGTGCGAGATCTGCAATTCGGCCCACACGATCGTGCGGGAGAAGATCGCCGAGGCGGTCGGCACCACAGCCGATCAGGTGGCCGTGCAGTGCGTTCATCAGCACACCGCGCCGATGGCCGTGCTCGACGCCCAGCGCATCCTCGACCAGGTGGATGGCGCGCCCTTGGCGTTCAAGGAAGACGTGATGATGGACCTGTTCGATAAGATCGCTTCCGCTGCCGGTGACGCGGCCAGGCGGCTTGAGCCGTGCGACCGGATCGGCACCAGCGAAGCCGAGGTGGAACGCGTGGCATCGAATCGTCGGATCCCCAACGGCGACGGCACCGTGACCACGCGTTACAGCAGTTGCACGGTTCCCGAGCTGGTGGCCGCGCCCGAGGGCATCATCGACCCGATGGTCAAGACGATCACCTTCGGGCACCGCGACAAACCGATTGTCCAGCTGCACTACTACGCCACGCACCCGCAAAGCTTCTACGGCGATCCGCGACAAGGCTGGGATTTCGTCGGCATTGCTCGCGAGCGACTCGAGGACGAAGAGGGCATTCCGCAAATCTACTTCACCGGCTGCGCGGGTGACGTGGCCTGCGGGAAGTACAACGACCGCGGCCGGGAAGCGCGCGACGGCCTGACCGAACGACTGTTCGCCGGTTTGAAGGCCTCGGCCGCGGCAACCGCATATCAGCCGGTCGGTGAACTGACCTGGCGCACACACGGCCTGACCGCCCCGTCGCGCGGGTTCGACGTCGAGAAACTGAAGAAACAGATCGCGGACTCGGATCAGCCCAAGCGTAACCGCATCAGCGCCGCGCAGGATCTGGCGTTCGTCAAGCGGCTTGAAAAACCGTTCGAACTCAGCTCGCTGCAGATCGGCGACGTATTCATGGTCCACCTGCCGGGCGAGCCGTGCATCGAGTACCAGCTTTACGCGCAGCGCCTGCGGCCAGAGGCGTTCGTGGCCGTGGCGGGTTACGCCGACGGCGGATGCGGCTACATCTGTCTGGAGCAGATGTTTGCCGAAGGAGGATACGAGCCGACCGCCTCGCGCTTCGCCCCGGAGGTGGAGCAGCCGGCCCGGGCCGCCGTCCGGGCGCTTGTGGGGAAGTAGTTCGTGAAAGCCAGCTGGGCTCGGGAGGGGAGAGTGCGTACCGGTTCTAGTCACCCATGGAACCGGGCAAACCGACGCTCAAGCCAGGGCCCCACCTCGTGGGCAACTCGCTTGACGACGAGGCAGTCAAGCTGAGCAATCCTGTCGTCAGGGCTCCAGGGATAACAGGTTACCTTCGGGCTGACTATTGAGGTTCACGGTTCGGATGATTTTCGGTCGCTGCTCAACAGAGACGCCGAGGATAACTACAAATGGGCCCACCGATCTATCCTGGAGTATCTGTTCGTCGAAAAATGGTTTAGGCACTTTCGAGTTCACCATTCCGACATAGCTCTAACAGACAGGGGCACGAGTGGATTTATGTGTCGATTGCTACCATGCTCCTCTCGCGTAACCGCGACACAGCATATAGATGCACAGCAGTGTAAGGGCGAAGATCGCAATTCGTGATGCGTTTCCGAATTTGGCAATCCCGATCACAGCAAGCATCATGATAACAGTTGGGCCGACATCACCCCAAGGAATGAGTGGAAAAACGAATCCCGAGTCCTCAAATGGCCAGAACGGCCTCACAAGCCAGTCAGAAAGTCCGTGACCTCCTGACACTGTCATGTCGCAAATCAGATGCACGCATTGAAAGGCGACACCAATCAAACAGAGTGAGAGGAAGCCAGGTCTGGTAGCACCAGTCCTTTCGAGTTCTTGGGAGTCCTTTGGCAAGACGGGTTTTAACTTTTCGGCGCACCGCTCAATCCAGTGGAATCGGTATTGAAACGCAGCGATCAGCAAGGTTGAGACTGCAATCGCGAGGAGATTGTGCCCCCATACGCGATGCCCCACTTCGAAACCCTGCATGTCGATGAGGATCGGCAGGCCGTCGAGATCTGGGACGTTGGAAATGATTGCAGCGAATGCGATCGCGGTCCATCCGAAACGGGTGTGCAAGCCGATTGAGAAACCACCGAGTATGCCGACCAGAGTGTGC
This sequence comes from Planctomycetota bacterium, assembly GCA_051745935.1. Lineage (GTDB taxonomy): Bacteria > Planctomycetota > Planctomycetia > Pirellulales > Pirellulaceae > JBNJEM01. The sequence goes on along the minus strand of JBNJEM010000404.1, from coordinate 1,791 downwards.
TCGGGAGTGGTCATCAGGAAAAGATACGCCCGTTATTAAGGTAGTGGTTCGGCGAATAGACACATAACGACCAGGATAGGGCGGCGGGGACGGGACAACCCGTCCACTGGCAACCACCCCTACCCCCGCTCGCCTTCATCCTTTTGTTCTGCAATATGCGGCACAAACCGTTGCAGTTCGGACACAACGCGCCACCAGCTACGTTCGCGTTCCAACGACGTTTTGTGTTCGCGATCACAGTGTATCCAGACTTCGAATTCATCCGGAGACCATTCGTGGTCTTCGACATACGTTGCCACCCCGACGTGGAGTTGGTGAAACGAGCGCCAAGGTATTAGACCATAGTCACCTATTGTCGCCGTGCGTCGACGTGACGGATACATGGGCCACGAGCTAAGGAAATCGTCACGTATCGTTGCGGAAACCGTGACCACCGACATCATGGTACGACCCTGGGAGGTTGCTCTGTACCGGTCGCTGCAATACCGCTCCCAGACCGGACATCGCTCCTGCGACCACAGGTCGCCGCCTATTGAAGTCATGCAGAAAAACGTACCGTTCTCGTAGCGTTTGGTCCGAATCACCTCCTGATGGCACAGACGCCGCAGACGCCACCGCAATTCATCATCAGCGAGGTTGTGGGAATATGAGAGATTCCATTGATCCTGAAAGGTCTCATGGCGAAGAAGCCTGAACAACACCCCACCATCGAACATGACGTCGAGGATAATGAGGTCATCGTCTGATAGCCAGGTCGTGTTTGTGCGATAGGGAAGTTTCTGCATTTCGTGTGCGGCGACCCCAATTGCAGAACTTGTTTTTCTACAGAAATCCCCTTTTGCCGGGACTCTGCTGAAAATTCTACCACGAAGCGTGGGGCCGCGCGAAGGAGTTCGAGGCGAAAAACCCAGCCCGCAGGAGGGAAGCGATGCTTGACGTCCGCTGGATAACCACCCATATTCCGATATTATCCAGATCTGGATAAAACGGAAACTCAATATGGCTGACCGCGATGCTCATTTGCACCAGGTGCTCGATGGCTATACCAAGTTCCTTCAAGACAAGGACTTGGCGCTGGATAAGCACCAGCCGTACCTCGTATGCTGGGTGCGGGAGTTCCTGCTCTTCGCCCGGGCGCATGCCGGGTACAGCTTCGAGCAGACGCTGGACCTGTTTCTGGCCGAAGCGGGCGGGCGCGTTACCGTGCGTGGCCCCGCACAATTAACGCCGGAACCCGAATATCGGCCCCCGATTGCGCGTTATCGTGCGCCAGAGACGCAGGATTAACCACACGGCGGCCTGGGGGCAAGAGTGCGGAACATGGTATCTCGACAGAGTTTGTGTGGTAAACTACCAAGTTGACGCTGCACGTTAACGTGCGGCAATGCGCCGGGTTTGCTCCCGGAGGCGCTTCGTATAATTACATAGTTATGCCACAAAGAAAACATGAATCGAATCCGCTATCTAGTTTTGTTCCTGTTCTTTGCGAATCTGCCGGCTCAAACCCGCGCACAGTCGGACAAACTTCAGTTTGATTCGAAAGGAAACGGTGAAACGGTCGTCCTGATCCACGGATTCACGTTGGATCGACGAATGGACCGAAACAAGACACCCAGATATTCGAATAACTTTCCTGGTTGCCCGCCGAGGGACCGAAACAAGACACCCAGATATTCGAATAACTTTCCTGGTTGCCCGCCGAGAACACACACAATTTCCATGGCGAGTGTTGATGTGACGTATTTTGTGGTATGCCGGTTCGCGAGGACTCAAAGTAGCGTGATCACGGGG
>JBNJEM010000403.1:0-7329 GCA_051745935.1 Planctomycetota bacterium | reverse complement strand
TGATCCCGGGCGATTGGCCGCCGTCGAGTTTGCCGTCGAGTTTGCCGTCGAGTTTTTTGGAGGTGTCCGGCGTGATGGTTGACACGCAAGGTGGATGTGCGTGCATGGCGAGGATCAGGAGGCCGTGTCAATCAGGTGGCGCCACTTCCAAATGCGTAACACTTTAGCCGTCTGAAGTGGAATCCTAGCTTCGTGATCACAAATCCCTTATGACGTACCCTGTTTAACCGAAAGGCCAAAGTCCGCTCGGCCGCGCGTTGAACCGGCAAGGATCCGTGACGGCGGACGGCGGCCCGCTCGCTCTACAGGGCCGTTGTCCAACCCTCATTGCCTGGAAGTGCCTTACTTCAGTTCGCTAAAAAGTTATCCAAATGCAAATGCGTTCGTTTCGCGATTTCATTCGGATACGCCGCTCCAATCCGCTGGATCCAGCGTTTGGATTCCACCCGCCGCGAGGCGGCGCGTTGCCCGTCAATAGCGAAACACGCCGGCGCCCCAACTCAATCCAGCCCCGAATCCCATGAGCAGGGCGTGATCGCCTCGCTGGAGTCGCCCGGCCGCGACAGCCTCCTCCAATACCAGCGGCACGCTGGCCGCCGTGGTATTGCCGTAGCGATCCAAGTTGACAAGCACCTTGTCACGATCGACGCCCAGACCGTCAACAGCGGCATCGATGATCCGAAGATTCGCTTGGTGCATGATAACCAGATCGATATCGTCGATGGTCAATCGCGCGTGTCGCACGACATCGTTCGCAACGTCATGGATCATCCGGACAGCCCACTTGAATACCGCTCGACCATCCATTCGCAGGTACTGCAAACCTTTTTCCAAGCCGCCGGACGTCAGGGGTTCGCGGGAACCGCCGCCGGGGATCGAGAGCAACTCGCCGAAATCTCCCTCCGACCCCAAGGCATAGGACAAAAACCCCTGCCCTTCATCGCCGGCGCCCAACAGCGCGGCCCCAGCGCCGTCACCGAACAACGGATAGGTTTTCTTATCGGCCGGATCGACGATTCGCGACATAACGTCACTGCCGACGACCAACGCCCGCCGACTGCACCCCGTCTTGACGAACTGCATCGCGGTCACCAGGGCATAAACGAATCCGGAACAGGCGGCGTTAATATCCATCGCCGGAGCCACCGCGCCCAACCGCCGCTGGATGGTGCAGGCGACCGACGGGGTAAAGGTATCGGGCGTCATTGTCGCCACGAGAATCAAATCGACATCCCGACTCGAGACCCCGGCATTGTCAAGACAACGCACCGCCGCCTCATGGACCAGATCGCTCGTCGCTTCCTCCGTGGCGGCGTGCCGCCGTTGCCGGATCCCGGTGCGTTGAATGATCCATTCCGCGTCGCATCCCAACTCAACCAAATCCTCGTTGGAAACGACCCTCCGGGGCAAGTAAGCACCAGTCCCCAAGAGTTGAATACCAGTGAGGACCGCCAACGGACTGCGCCCCGAAGGACGATACGCCGCGTTGGCCGAAGGCATTAAAGGATCGACACGACGACACGACAGCCCGTCGCTCGTGGCAGTAGCCGGAAAAGCTTGCTCGGAATAGCCGGATGCCATGGTCACTCCAGAGGCGTCTGCTCTTGGGATCTACAGCCGGTCACAAAACCCAGCTCCCGCTTCCAAAACCCGTTGGATGGCCGGAAATTCGAATGGTTTTGTGATGGCGCCTTAAAAACACTCCACACCGCCCAATCACAAACGACACACAGGCGACGGTGCATTTTCCGTGTAAATGGGGAAGACAAGGCAAGCAGGGTTTGCCAGCGAATCACGTCATCTTGGATTCGCCCACGGCACCACGGCCAGTGAGCCACGCAAATCCCGATCGCCACGGTGCTACACTGTAACCAGAAATCAGCCGCAAAGGAACTCCAACCAACCCTTCACGCCCCCCAACCACCAACGCTGGCCCCCTTCGCCCCCAAATCCGAACCGGCATCGGCACACCGCGAAGCCCGCGGCCGATGCCAAATGGAAACCCACTCGGCATTTCGTCCCATGGCCCCCACCGTGCTTGCATGAAACCCGGTGGCATGAAACCCGGCGTGCGCGCACCAAACGCTTGAATATAACAACATTGTTGCAAATTCATAGGGCTACGAAGATATATCGGCCGTTTCCAACTCCACCAACATGGCCGAAACGAGCCGAGGACTCATTTTGGATGGTCACGACTCTAAGGCGCCAGGGCCGCCAGCCCAAAGGGACCCCGCACAGGGATGGTGCGCTCCCCTTGGTCGCTCACGCCAAGGACGCGCGCCCCGTGCGCGCCTGTTACGCCCTACGAACAGAGCCATCCGGGGTTCTTGGATGAGACAATCGTAACATTTCAGCCGATTGCGAGCCATGGCGGTCCGCTGTTGCAGGAGAAGCCTCGGAGCAATCGGTTCCAGCCCCTTGGGCGGCTCGTTTTCAATCGTGCCGCGAGCGGAAGAAAATGGGATGGAATCCAGCCACCGCTCAGCAGCCAATTCTTATCAGCTCAAGGGCGGCCCGATCGCCACCCACCGGGGCGCGGCGGAAGCCGGCCTCGGTCGTAAGTTCGTCGGATGCGAGCAGTGTCGGCATGAATTGATCTTGGAAAAGTCCAGGTTTGGGGCTTCAATAGGGTAAAATGGCGGCCCCTTCTTAGGAGCCCATATAGTGAACAAATACCCCTCCCCTGGTCTTGCGCGGACCAAGTTATGACCAAGGCCCGCGGAGGCCCAAGATAGCGGGGCTCCGCTTACCCCAATTAGGTCCTCCCCGCTGGCGGAATCTCCGAACGATCGGGCCTCCACTCGCGTATAAATGTCACGTGCGAAGCAACGGCCAAACCGCTGGCGGGGCAGCCCGTGGGGGACGGATGACGCATTCCATCGAACGCCCTAACCCGCCCCGCTCCCACCGTTTACGCTGGAAAACCTAGCCACGTTGGTGCCATGCGTGATTGCGTGGCGCCTATGTATCCGAAGCCACCGGGATAGGAAATTGGACCTATCACCCCCGCGTGGGGATGTACGAGCGGTTTTTTAACGAATACATTATCGGATACATGAGTGGATATGAGAGCCAACCCGACGTTGGCGTTGGCCACGTTTTGCCCACCACAAGATTCCTTTCAAATCGAATTGTTTGCTATGTGCCTTTTGGCTATCCAATATCGACTCGTTCCGGAATCCCCTATTCTAGTGGCCGCGAATCGTGAAGAGCACTATGATCGGCCCAGCCAACCACCGTCGATTCAGTCTGGCAAGCCACGCGTGTTGTGCGGCGTTGATCAGCAGGCTGGTGGTACATGGTTAGGGGTGAACCAGCATGGAATGTTTGTTGGCGTTTGCAATCGTGTACGTCTGATGCCCCCGGTAGCGCCGCGATCTCGGGGAGCGTTGTGCCGCGACTTGCTGCGAGCCGGATCGGCTCGGGAGGCGGTTGACGTGGCGTTGGAGGAACTCTCGAGCGGTCGTTACAACGGGGTGAACTACGTGATCGCCGACAGCGAAAGCGGGTGGGTGGTCCACGGGTGTGACGACGCCGAAGCAGTCCCGTTAGAGGAAGGACTGAGCATTGTGTCCGACGGGGACGTCAACGATCCTCGCGACGAACGGGTGAGAATGGCTCACCGACTGTTGACATTGCAGATTCTGGACTCGCCGGTCAAGTTCCTTGCGGTTGCGAGCAAAGTGTTTGCCCGGTCGCCTTCTCCACCGGGTCGGCCCAGCATGGTGATTCGCAACAAGAAGCGAGGTACCGTCAGTAGCACGCTGATTTCGTTGGGGCGCAAACCGCGCGACGCCATTTTCCAGTTCGCTGACGGCGCGCCGGACCGCACGAAGTTCGAGGATTACTCGCCCCTGCTCCGCGATATCCTGAGTCGGGGGTTGCGAGAAGCCCGCGCCAAGTCGAAGGCCAGAGTCTAACAACCGGCAACAAAGCCATTTGGGCTTCCCACCAGCCAACGTGTTATGCCGTTGCTGGGCAACCGTGACAGAATCCGCAAACGGTCACCAGGCACGCCATTTTTGTCTTGCATGTTTTTGTCGATACGGTTACGCGTGGGGCTGAGCTGGAATCACACGTCGCCGTCACTGTTGGTCGGGCGGTTCAATGCCGAAATCTCGGATTGTAAGGAGCGTGCGAAGGGAGTATCCGTTTTCTTCGAATGCACGGCGGCCGCCCTCGAGCCGGTCAACTATCGCGATAACCCCGCGCACGGTCAGCCCAAACTGTTCAACCTGATCAATCGCTTTCAACGCGCTGCCGCCAGTTGTTACGACGTCTTCGACGACAATCGCGTTTTGCCCAGGCTCCACGGGCCCTTCCACCCCTCGACCACGCCCGTGGGCTTTGGCTTCCTTGCGCACGATGAAACCGTTGAGCGCCAATCCGCGCTGAGCTCCGATGGTAATGACCGCGGCGGTGATTGGATCAGCACCGATCGCCATGCCGCCAACCGCATCCGGCAAGCTGGGCGCCATGAGATCAAGAAACCCCTCCGCCACCAAGTTCGCGCCGCGACCATCCAGTGTGATTTGGCGGCAATCGAGGTAGAAGGAGGCTTCCTTGCCGGACGCCAATGTGAAGCGTCCCATCTTGAGAGCCTTCTCGCGAATCAGTTCGATCAGGGCATTCCGGTCGTACATCGGCCCAGCTCCAACAGGAGATCAAAGTATATTTCAGGCGGTTTAATTTTTCCGGGTGGAAAGCGGCCCGGCGCAAGCCGTCCTCCCCGTTGGTCGGACTCGCGGCGGAGAAAGCGATCCGCGACCGGTATAAATCGGTTCGCGGTGGCAATACTCTCGGTTTGGCGTGCCCCCAGCGCTGCATCGCGAGGCACGTATCGAACCCTGGGACAAGCGGAGAGGATTAACCGCCATCGGCCTCACGCCCGCCGACCCTGATCGCGCGACAATTTGATTTTCCGATCCTCGGCTGATCGGCGGCGAGGAATGCGAGCCTTTTCAGCCAACGCCGTTTATCGAAAAGGCCGATGGCGTTTCGCCGGGCGGCAAGCCAGAAAGCCCGATGTACACGCATCGCAGTGGTCATGATCACCGAAGCACGCGAACCTTTGAGCCCACCGACAAGATACTGTAGACGTCATCCGCATCTTGTGGGCTCAAGCTAATACAACCTCGCTCTTTCTCGTCCTCGCCTTGTCGTGGACTTCCATGAATACAGACCTCGCGTCCCAAATCGACCCACAGCCCACCAAAGGGGTTGGCCGGGCTATCCCCCGGGATCGTCCGGCCATCTAGGGAGAAATAGGTCTTGTCCTGCTGCTTATCTCGCACCTGGAAGTCTCCCCGAACCGGTCGGGGATCGGCTCCCAATGTGACTGGAAAACGACCAGCGTATAGGCGATCCAGAAAAACGGTCAGTTCTCGGGCACTCAGATCGACTTCGGCCCGAAACGGGCCCGAAACCACTTTCAGCTCGCTGCCCGGCAGCAGCACCTTGGGATCTTCGATCGCGTTAATCTTCTGCAGTAACTGGTAGGGCACGTTGTATTGTTCGGCGATGTCCATCAAGGTCTCGTTCCGTCCGACCTTGTACGGGTCTTCCAATACGTGTTCCCGGGAATAGACCACCCGAGCCGCCAGCGGATCGAGCAGATCAAGCAACTCACGATGCTCATCAGCGGTCAAATCGGGGCTTTTGTAAAACATGGACAACGTGCGCAGCGCGGCGTGGTAGTCCCCTTCCGCAATCAGCGACTCGGCCTCTTTTCGGGCCTGCTGATAGGCTTGCACGCCCAGCTCCTTGTCCGCTGAGCCAGACTCGCTGGCCCCCCGATCACCACCCTCCCCGATATAGGGGTTTCGCTGCAATTGAGGAACCTCGGGGACTTCCCCTCCTGAGGTTTCAACGCGAGACGTTGAAGCCTCCGGCACCGCGGACGCCATCCGAGGCGGTGATAACGTGGCCGAAGTCTCGGCCTCTTCACGATTCGAGGAAAGCTCTCCCTGGCCCGAGCGAACCGGTCCGGAATCGGAGGGAAAGGACCCCGACGCGCCGGGCGGCGGATCCATACGATCGGGGCTCGCGTTGGACGCAGAAACGGTTTCCGGCGAGGAACGTGGGGGATTTTGGAACCCGGACGTGGGGGACGGAGGGGTCGACCTGCCGGCATCAGCCTGGCTGGTCGCCTCGCTCTGATCCGAACGTCCACCCTCTCCATCGCGGGGGTCCGGCGGGGAGGGCCCAAAGCTCTTGGGGTCCGGAGGCGGGCCGGAAGGCCATGACTCGCTGCTCGCGCTCCCGCTCCCCGGCCCCCCGAACTCGCTTCCGAGATCAATATCCAGTTCGGCCGTCGCGTCCGGCGACAAATTGGCCACCTCGGGCGGTTCTTCCGCGGGCGGACTGTTTAGCATCTCGTAAACGCCGTAAAAGACAACCAGCAATAGAACAACGATAATTGCGGTCTTGAGCGTTTGCACTTTCGTCCTCCTTGACGAAAACACGAGCAGACAAGGGATGGCTTCTCACCTTCGCGCCGTCCGCTGTACTCTCTGCAACAGGATTCGTATACTACGGGCAATACGATCGGATTGCCATACAGTCACTTCTGTTCCGTGGAAACGGAGTTCGACTCCCCAGTCTCCAACGAAATTGGACACCGCGCCAACCATGTGTGCCGCCTATTGGGACGATACGTCCGACGATTTGGACGACCGCGAATACCCCGACGTCGACCCCTGCGAGGACGACGACGACACGGACACGGTGGCATGTCCCATGTGCCACGCGGATGTGTACGAGGACGCCGATCAGTGCCCCGTGTGCGGTGAATTCATGCTCCGGAGGCAATCCGGCTGGTCCGATAAACCAACCTGGTGGATCGCTTTAGGAATCCTGGGCATCATCACGCTGGTCGCTGCCCTCGTCATTGGCTTTTAGCCCGTAACAAAACCGAGCTCTCCCTTCCAACCCCCCCTTGGACTACGGGAAAAGGGCGTGGTTTTGTTTCGGGTTCTTATCTTTCAGGCGCTCGGATTTGTCCGGGTGGAAAGCTGCTCGACGCAGGCCGTCCTCTCGTTGGCCGAACTCGCGGCGGACAAAGTCATCCGCGACCGGTATAATACGCCAGAGTTGGATCGCCCTCTTCTTTCGCTGCCGGCACCCCGGTCCACCGCCACGCAACCTAGCGCGGCATCATACGCAAACTCGCCAAATGCCAAAAGGCCAATTATGCCACCGCTCGCGTTCACGGATCGCTTGGGCTATTTTCCAGATCCCGCCGCCGGCACTCACGAGTCGGAGCTCAATTCAAAATCGATCGTATTCTTCCCCGGCTTGACCTCTTCAACGAGTTCCGACTCGAAG
>JBNJEM010000402.1:0-7339 GCA_051745935.1 Planctomycetota bacterium | reverse complement strand
CAACCGCCTGAAATATATTTCTTTACAGATCCTACAGATCCTTACTGTTTTGCTTCGTCTTTACCGTCTCCCATATCTCCCATTTGAACGATTGATGGGTCAATCGCCTGTTCGTTAAACTTGGGATTATCTCTTGGATCCGGTCTGTTGCCGCACCCTCCGACGACGGGCAGTACGGCAACCGGCACCGATAAGGTAATCATTATCATCCACCGCCTCATGTACCACTTCCTCATGTCTAGACTCCAAATACCAAGACCCGACAGCCGCTAACAAAACCGGTGGTGACTTTGAATTCGTGCTGATTCTTCGCCCATTGCCACAACTGTGTCAAAGCTTGTTACAGCCGATGATCGAACCCAGACCGCGCTTCCAACACGGCTTTGTCGGGAAGACACCTTAACGGTTGTATTGAACTTTTTTCAGCCCGTAATAAAACCTGGTCCTCGCTTCCAAGGTGTCTGGAAATACGGATAATATGCGTGGTTTTATTATGGGGTTTTAGTTTGGCCATTCATCTTGGTAGCCGTCGGCGATTCCATTGATCCGAACCCATACGCCCCAGTCGACCCTTTCGCTCACCGGCGCCACGCTTCCGTCACCTCTCACGCTGTTTACAACCAAACTGGCGTGCACGCTGCTGGCCCCTGGCCATTCCGTATTAATGCCCCAGGCACACAGATAAGTGGGGGTGGAAGTATGAGGGGATTCCCTGACCCAACGGGACCCCAGTTTCGCTTCCCCCGGCACATCTGGTTTGGCGAACCGCGTTATTCCGTATTGGTTGGTCCCCCACCCGTTGAAGGCGCAAGCGACAAACGCCGGGCAGAAGACGGCGGAGATTGAATTGGGACGGCGCATCCCCGTACCACTGGTATTGAACGGCCCGCCCATATAGCCACGGCTGTCCCGCTCGGTGATGATGACGGTGTTGGAGGTTCCGTCCGTGATGTTGGGGAGCTTTCGCCATTTCTTACCCGGCGCGAACAAACCGGAAACATCGGCCTCTTTGTGGAAGCCGTGTTTGGCCCAGTTTCCCGTGGGGGTGACGTGGGACGTCGGCCACCACTGATATCCCTCGCTGCCGGCATAATTGGTCCAGGCAACGTCGTGTGTCTCGGAAACGCTGCTGAACGCGGCGTCCGATGGACACCTGAAGACCGATAACAGCGTGCCAACGTGGGGCTGGCCCCAAGCGGGGAGATCAAAATCGATCTGATCATGTAACGGTTGCTGCTCCAAATACGGCAATAGGGACGTAAGCCAGGTATGGTGGCAGGGCTCCGGCAAATACCCGATTTCATATTCGGGCCGATCAGGGTATCCCCAGATAATCTTGGGGAACATGTCATGGACATCATGATAGTTGTGCATCGCCAAACCAATTTGTTTGGCATTGTTTTGACAGGACATTCGTCGAGCAGACTCCCGAGCCGCTTGAACCGCCGGAAGCAGTAGCGCAATCAGGACGCCAATGATCGCGATGACCACCAGCAGTTCCACCAGGGTAAAACCTCGTTGGCGTTTTCGTCCCATAAGAGCACACTCCGTTGAAAGAGAAAACAACGACAAACTCCCCAGACCACCCTCTCGGCCAGAATGGCTGTTGCCTGAAAGCGCAACGAACCTTCCAATTGGGAAGTCAAACGGAGAAACGATGATTGAAAGAAAGGTGGAGCTATCGCCTTGAGTGCCCACCCGCGGGTGAACGGCGCGCGGGTGCGAACGCGGCTTCATTCCCAGGCAAAGAAAACAAGAATTGGCACTCGGGCAAGCTTGGCGAACGCTCATCCGCCCGCGGCGTTTCGTCCTGCCCGCGCGCCGTTCCGCGTTGGACGCTCGAGGCGATAGTCAATCAGGGAATACAACCGTATATGTTGAAAGGGCCGTGTCCCGGACCCCTTTGATCCTCGACTTTTCCCGCTTTGCCTCCGCCTCCCCGCCCCGCAAGTTTTCCGCCCCTTCAAACGCGGCGTCTTGATGTTCCCGGTTTCAGCCGTGCTTCGGGCGGCACGCATCGCTCCCAACCCCCTCGCACGCTCGCGCGCCAGCGATGCGAGAACACCGCTCACGGGCATTCAACCTAAGAAGCCATAACAAGACCACTCAGGTTTCCTTTTACCCAGGGGCTTTTGGGAGCGGGAACCAAGTTTTGTTACGGGCTGTAAAAGCCCGTGTAAGTTAGACCCGTGTAAGTTAGACCCGTGTAAGTTAGAAACGAAGCGGCATTGTAAGCAGGGCCCCAACATATCGTGATCAGTGACGGAAATCAAGCGTCCCAGAGCCGTTTTTTTTCAGCTTCCACAAAGGCCACGGCGCCACGGAAACCCCTCCCCCGCGAAGACGACCGCCGGTGCCCGGCCCCGGCTCGCCATGAACCCGAGTTGGAGAAGTAACATCGAAGCGTGCAATTTGCGTGACTGTTTCCGTAACACGTCAGCCGGCTGGAGTGAGCCGGATCTGTAGACCCAATGTTCCAAACGATCCGTGCGTCGTCCCCGCGCCGTCACGAACCATCGTTGCACGCACCGCCCCCACGTCGGACGGCTGAAGTGTCACCCAAATAGATGTTCTGTTTTTCACCGCCGAATCCGAATTCCGAAAGAGGCGATCGAAGTGTTGTAGTACTCATGGGGCCGAAACTCCGATGCGGAAAAAAACCACCTCCGGAATGGATACGGTCTTACATTCGTGTTATACTCCAACAAAAGGAGTCAGCAATACGCGCGGCGACGTGGAGCGGTGATGTCAAGCCGCTCCGTTACTTGTTCCCTCAACGTCACATCGCCGTGGCATTGGGACGGATGCGTGGCCGACGCCATGAAGACCGCGTCACCGCGAAGGGCAATGAAGCGCTCGGCGGGGCGGTCATCCCGTATGCAAACCACCACTTGGAACCCATGACAAAACCATGCGGATGTCCCGTGATCCAAGGGGTTTTGGAAGCGAGTGCTCGGTTTTGTTACGGGCTGTAAGAGTATATTTCAGGCGGTTGGATTTTTCCGGGTGGAAAGCTGCCCGACGCAAGCCGTCCTCCCGTTGGTCGGACTCGCGGCGGAGAAGGTCATCCGCGACCAGTATATTTCAGGCGGTTGGATTCTTCCGGGTGGAAAGCTGCCCGACGCAAGCCGTCCTCCCGTTGGTCGGACTCGCGGCGGAGAAGGTCATCCGCGACCGGTATATTCACGGCCGGCAACCAAACCTCGCTCCCGCTTCAAAAATGCCTTGGATGACGAAATGCCTTGGATGACGAGGAACGCGAACGGTTTCGTCATGCGCTCGTAGTGTCCGTGTATTGTCCATTGTTTCAAGCTGTTTTGGAGAGCCATCCACCATGAAATACCTCGCCGTCTGCCGCCCCCTGTTTCTGCTCCTTTGTGCCGCGTCCCCCCTGTTTGCCGCCGAATCCGAGTCGGCCGATGCTGCTGATCCCGTTACACCGGAATTGAGTGCTCGGCGTGAGGCCGTAATCGAGAGCTTCGATCGCATCCCGTTGAACACCGCGCCGGGCGACGCGATGTTCCTGCGAATTCTCGTGGAAAGCACCGGCGCCAAACGCGGGGTTGAGGTGGGCACGGCTACCGGATATGGCGCCATGTTCATGGGCCTGGCCTTCGAGCGGAACGGCGGCCATCTGACGACCATTGATATTGACCCGGACATGGTCGCGGCGGCTCGAAAGAATCTGGCCGACATGAAGCTTGAGGAGACCGTGAAAGTCGTTGAGGGGGACGCGCTCGAAGTACTCCCTACCCTCGAAGGCGAGTACGATTTCGTGTTCATTGACGCCGTCAAGAGCGACTACCTGAACTATTTCCAGGCTCTCGAGCCGCGATTGGTCCCCGGCAGCGTCATTGTGGCGGACAACGTCATCCGATCGGCCGGCGCCATGAAGGATTTTTTGGATTTCATGAAAAACAGTCCCAACTACCATATGGTGGTCATTCGCGCGTCCGAACTGAAACGAGACGGAATGGCCGTCCTCTATAAACTCAAGTAGCCGCGTGGAATCTCCGCCTTCGGCCCTGGATGGATTCGTGAGGGGAGTCAGTCCGTCGAGCCACCGGCAATGGATTGCTTCAGTCGCGGCGCGGTGGCGCGCATGCCGAACTGTTCGCGTACGCGATCCGACAAATCCCCTGGTCGTGAAGGGGGGCATTGAATGATGGCTCGCAACGCCTTGACCAGCGCCCCTTCACGGTGGGGGGCGTAAAGCGTGCCGTGTCGGAGCTTTTCAACTAGTTCGGGAAACACCCCGTGGCGCGGCAGCAGCGCGGGGACTCCAACAAGTCCCGCTTCCAGGACAAACAGCCCTTTCGGCTCGTGATACTCCGTGGGAACACAGAGCAGATCGAAGCCGTGGATAATGTGAAGTTTTTCGGCACGGCTGTCCGGGCTCCCCAACCAGTGAATCCGATGCGGGGCTGTTGCTTGAGCGTTTCTAAGTTGCCGGTGGAACCATCGTTTGTGCCGTGGTGGAACATACCCGGCAATGGCGACGTCGACCGCGGGAAACTCTGGCAAGAGTTGGCTGGCGGCCCGCAATAGATTCTGGACGCCTTTTTCGGGGCAGATGCGAGCGAAGTATCCCACGCGAAACCGTTCGCTCTGCGAGCCGGAACAACGCCGCGGCTCCGGCGGCGGGGCGACCGCCGTCGCGTCGATCGTCAAGGGGATTTCTTGGATCTTGCTCCTGGGCAGCTCCAGGTATTCAGCCATGAAGTCGCGATAATAGACACTGTGTGTCAGGAACCCATCAAACGACTGGCAGTTACAACGCAGTTGCCGCAACACGGACGGGCGCCACCGCGTGCTGATCGCTTCCAGGAAAATATCGTCGCCTTGGAGCAGGCACAGAATTCTTCCGGAAAATCGTGGTCGCAGTTCGCTGATGACCCCGGACAGTAAGGAATTGCTGAAGAGAATAACATCGGGTCGCAACTCCTCGCAAAGGTAGCTCACTAGCTCGTGCACCTCGCGTTGCTGAGGCCCGACCGTTCCCTTGAGCATATCGAGGGTCAGACCGCCCAACTTGGACGCGTCGGGATTGCCCCCGAAACGGCCCAGCCAGCGAAGCGCCGCGGGGTGGTTCAGCCATGAAGTCATCCAAGGGGGAAGCCGTTTCCAACCGGGAAGACTGGAGTCCAGGAACACGTTGAGCCCACCCAGGAAAACCCGGTTCATGCTAACATTCTCCTCGTCCACGCGAAGCGGGGTGTACGCGGGGACAAGCACCACGTTTTCGCCGGCAAGTTGGAGCGCGCGGGCGAGCGTGTTATCTTGCATGCATGATCCACAAAACATTCCCGCCCCACCGGCAGTTATGATCGCGATCGTCATGGGGAGCATCCTCGGGGCAACGTCCGCTCTATGAGTGCAGAGTTCCTTTGAATGTTTGTAACTTTTGTAACTTTCATTTTTCCACCCGTCACTTTTCCAGCAGTATATCATGTTAAAAGGGTTTAATACTCAAAGTGTAAGCGTTTCGCGCCCTTCGAACGGCCCAGACGCTGGAAAAGCCCCGGTTTCAGGTCGTGTCCAGGTGGATCGAATTTGAACCCGTGACGGGTGCGGTCATGGCCGAAAAGGCCCCAAAAGCCCGGCTTTCCCGGCTGGTCGAGACGCGACGCTTACAGCGCCCCCCGGCTCCCACGAATCCTCTTGACAGAGGCAAGGCGTACCCTATCATGACGATCGATTAGCATGGCAAGCCAGCGTGGCGAGCGTGGCGTCGAAGCCGCTGAGTGAGCCCAGTCAGCGAACCTATTGGGGCATGCTTCGCGAACATGACGCTGAACGATCGGGTGACGTCGGGGAACCAGAAGGTTTTCCAGTGATGGATCGGGTTGAGGAAGACCATGAGCAATGCGTCGGCCAATGAGAGGGAGCCCGCCGCCAACAGGCCTCCCAACATGCGAAACGGGCAACTTGCGTCCCTGGTCAGCGCGATGTGCGAGGCGGCCAATGGCCTTCGGCGACCGGCGAATGAATGCCCCAACAAACATCCCTTGCCCTCCCGCGACACCATTGTCGGTATTATCGAGGATCTGCGAAGCGTACTGTTTCCCGGCTACTTTGGGCCGTCGGAGTTAGACGCGGACAACCTCGCCTTTCACATGGGCAGTACGCTCGATCGCATTCGTCGCAATTTGCGGGAACAGATCCGTCGCGGTTTTTGCTTTGCCTGCGATAAAGTGGATTGCAATGAGTCGAATGCTGAGTGCAAGGCACGTACCGAACACGCCGTCAACCGGTTCTTGGAACGGCTGCCTGCTGTCAGACGGGTGTTGGCCACCGACGTCCAGGTTGCGTACGAGGGGGATCCCGCGGCGCGAAGTCCGGATGAAGCGATCTTCTGTTACCCAGGCGTGCTCGCCATCACCAATTATCGCTTGGCCCATGAACTGTACCAACTCGGCGTTCCCCTGATTCCCCGGATCGTGACCGAGCACGCTCACAGTATCACCGGCATCGACATTCATCCCGGCGCCACGATTGGGGAAAGCTTTTTCATTGATCATGGCACCGGAGTCGTGATTGGTGAAACATGCGAAATCGGTCCTCGGGTTCGTCTTTATCAAGGCGTCACGCTGGGCGCCAAAAGCTTTCCGCTTGACGAGAATGGAAATCCCATCAAAGGGATCAAGCGCCACCCGGTGGTGGAGGGGAATGTCATCATTTATTCGGAAGCCACGATCCTGGGCCGGGTCACGGTTGGTCGAGGATCCGTCATTGGGGGGAACGTGTGGCTTACCCGCGACGTGCCGCCTGGAAGCGTGATCACCCAGGCCCAGGCCAGGCAAGACCTGTTCGAAAACGGCGGCGGAATCTAAGGACCTCCTAACAAAACGTGCCATTGCGCGTTCCTACCGCCGTGGAGGACAGGAACCTTTGATTGTTTCGTGATGGCTTTGAGCGGTTGTTGCCCAAGCCCGAGTGGCGGTGCGGCGTGGTGCGCGAGCGCGGTATCATCGATCGGGAGGTCGCTGAGATCCAATGCCCGCAATTGTTTCAGTTCGTGTAGCTGCCTCAGGCCCTCACTGCTAATCTTTGCCCCATTCAGTTCCGGCCGTATCATCTTTTTCACGCCGGCCAAATGAGCGAGGCGACGGTGGTTACACTGTCCCTGTGTTCCAAGTACAACGCCCAGTTGCTGCCCCAGCTGCGCCAACTGCCGCGTGGCGCCCGCGTTGTTTCTCGCATGGTAGCCGTTCACGGGTGCCGCTACACGGCCTGGGCACGCAAGGCCCGCATGGATGCCACGGGCTTGTCCCGTGGTGGTTCACGTTCCCCGCTACAAACTGGCCGGAAACACTACTCCTGGCCGTCGGTAGCGTGG
>JBNJEM010000401.1:0-7350 GCA_051745935.1 Planctomycetota bacterium | reverse complement strand
CATCCAAATTGAATCGAGTGCTCGCCGACTTTGATGCATTCATCAGCCCAGCGATGGACGGACCGCCCTTCCCAATCAAACGTGAAGATGGTCACGGCGAATATCCAGAATTCGTTTACAAACGCATCCCGGCACGGCATACTGCTATACACAACTTCAATGGATCGCCAACGCTTACGCTGCCCTGCGGAAAGTCCACTGGAGGATTGCCACTCGCTCTTCAACTTGTAGGAAACGTCGGCGACGAACTGAAGATCTGCCGTCTTGGACAGGCCTTTGAAAAATCAACGGAATTCCACAAGCTCCGACCACCAATCAGTTGATGGCAGAACCAAGCATTGCACCCAAGTCGCGGTGGATGGGTCCAATCGAGTTGGAAGTTACTCGCCGCGACTGGGTGAATGCGGACGTTCACGTGGGTATCTAATGACTAGACTTAGACAACATAGTGGTTTGTTGGGATTCGCCCTATCGCTGGTTCCAATAGTAGGGATCATAGTGTTAATTCGAATGAATCCTGGATGAGGCCACCCAATTGGATATTGGATGCCTTGAAGGTATCCTTTGCTTTGTGTTTCCACCTTTGTCTTTTATTGTCAGCATCATTGCATTAAAGATGTGTCCAAAGAAGGGTTGGGCGATTGCAGGCCTAATTGTTGGTGGACTCGAAACGTTATTTATCGCGTTTTGTGTCATTTGCGTAATGATTTTTGCAAATTAGATCATATTCTTAGGAATAACATCTGGCTCGAAGAGACCGCGAGTAAACTCGGGTCTCATCAGCCAGTGCGTTAGTTGCAAGCATGAAGGAGCCCCTTATGGACATTATCAGATCATTGGCACCTCAGGTCCCAATTATTGTCGCATCGTTGTTCTTATTGATGGCGGCGACGCAAAAAGCTGGGAGGGAAAAGGGTGCGACACTCATTCTGTTGGGAGCGATCGTGCTGTGTCTCGTGGCGATTGCAGGCCCCGTAGTCATCCTCTTTGTGCCCAGAGTGATTACGAGCATGGGTTTGACAAATATTCAGGCCATTTACCTTGCTCTGCAATTGATTACCAGCATGCTCTGGGCGGGTGCAATTGCCTTGATCTCTATTGGCATCTTTTTAAGACCGCCAGCCACCAGAGATAGTTATCCGTCCAATGTAGATGCAACCATGCTAAAATCTGAATGAAATGGGACGGCGTTCCGCCGCCCCTTATTCAGTGCATACCCAAAACGCGGGTCGTATCCGCCGACCGCACTAAACCCGTCTCGCCGGCGCATCGGGGTCCACGCCCGAAGTAGGGGGCGGAAATTCGACAACTGCAGTCGGTGGGGCACACCGAGGGGGAACTCGGTTGCCGGCTAAGCTGCCGATGTTGGACAAACCCCAGCAGCTTGACCCGTCGTCTATCTGCAGACGGTGACGGACACCCTCTGTGGCTGCGTAGTCAGATCGAGCGTCGGGTGTTGACTCAGTCCTGTTCCGGGTGGCATTATGTGGCGGCTGCGTTCTCCTCACAGCCGATGTGGTCGGCTTGCTCCGTGCAGTAGCTGTTCCAGCCACGGATGCACGCACCTGCGGATGCGGCACGAGGTCGGGTGTACGTCCACGTCGCCACCCTATGCGAGCTAATCGAGGTGCGTGCGTCTCAGAAAGGGAAAACGTTGGTGCCGCTTACCTCCAAGGTGGCGTTTCCGCGCCTGAACCATCGGCGCTCGTCGGACTACTACTTCTTTTGTCCGCGCCCCCTGTTGAATAGCAAAGCCGAAGTCATTTTGTCATTTTTGACAGATTTCGCGCCCCCAGTCGGCGATGTGAACGCACTATACTAATAGACATGGCTACGAAACAGGATAACTTCGAGAATGCGGGTTGGACCGATGGCCAGCTGCTGACACGCTTCGTGGCAGAGGGGGATCATACGGTGTTTTCTACACTTGTGATCCGCCATGGGCCGCTGGTGCTCGGCGTCTGCCGCCGGGTCCTCGGCGATGTGCATGAGGCGGAAGATGCGTTTCAAGCGACGTTCCTCGTCCTAGCTCGCAGCGCCTGTAAGATCCGCCGGCACAGGTCGCTGGCTTGCTGGCTGCACGGCGTAGCCTACCGCACTGCGTCACGCGTGGCCAAAGAGAAATGGCATCATATGCAGCCGTTGTCAAGCGACGTGATCGAAGACGCTTCCCAAGTATTGGACCACATTGCCCACCGAGACCAGCAGCATCTGGTGGACGAGGAGTTGAGCCGGCTGCCGGCCACGGACCGCCACGCGCTGACGCTTCGCTACCTGGAGGATCTTTCCAACGAAGAGATCGCCGGCGCCCTGGACATCAGCATGGCGGCGGTTAAGGGGCGACTCAAGCGAGCCAAAGAGCGACTGAGACGTCGCCTGTTGCGGCGTGGGGTTTCGTTCGGTGTATTTGTGGCAGCGGTGAAAGAGTCCCGGGTCGACGTGCAGGCAATACAGACACTGGTCAGTGAAACCATCCAGTTGTTTATGTCCGGAGAAACGACCGACGTGGCTGCCAGTTCGGCAGCTCACGAACTAGCACTCACGGAGATCGGAGAAACGGTGATGAATATCAGAAAGATTCTCTTATTGGCGGCATCGGCAATACTAGCCGCAACGGTTAGTTGGCATGGCCTCTCGAAGAGTGGGGTGGCACAGGAACCGCAGAAAGCAATTCTGGTGACGAGTATGGCCCAGCAACAACCTTCTGGCGGTGAAGCACCATCTGCAACCATCTCGCCAGCGATCGCGAAAAAACCCTCTGGCGCTGAGTCGCCCGGTAAGACGCAACCGGATGAGCCGGACAAGCGAACTGGTGGCAATTTAATAACAAAGGTCTATCAGCGCCGGATAGCGGACTTAGAAAGGCTCAGGGAGGCCCTTGAAGCGGTGGTGCCCGACGCACAGGTCCTCGTGCAGCGCGAGAACAAGTGGCTGGTGGTCTCCGCATCGGAAAAGGACCACGAGATCGTTGAAAAGATTGTGGACGTAGCGGCGCGGCGTAGCTTAGGAGAAACAGTAATAGAGGTCTATTCGTTAGACCGATTAGACTCATGGACGGTCGCGAGGTTGCTGGAAACGATTGTGCCCAGTGCCGTTGTAACACCAGATCGGACCAGAAACGAATTGATTGTAAAAGCTAAACCAAAAGTCCAAGAGATCATCAAGGAGGTCTTGGGGGGTCTGGGAAATCTCGCGCGGATGAGCAACAATGAGGCAGAGAAGGACGAGAAAGAGGCTCCGGCAGACAAGCGAGATTTAGATCTGGAGCAAATGACCGGTGATGAGCTGCGACAGCACGTTTCAACTCTCACAAGAAAAGTGCAGGAACTATCCCAACGCATGAAGAAGTTAGAGGAATCTTTGAGGTTCCGCATCGTCCCGGCGGACAACGACTAGCGGTCTTTCTCGCCGAACGGCCTAGTCCCTGGTACTGACCGCGATCAACTCAACTAGGAAACATGCGGTCCCTTCCTTCGCGAATAGCAGAATAACCGATCCGCATGACGGTGACAGCGCACCGGGACGCGGCGGTGGGGAGTAGGGGGAGAACGTCCGGAGCGGGCGACTCATTACTTAAAGGGATGAAGTAATCGAGCCTCTGATCCCCGTGGAGTGAGCTTAAGGGGGATGTCGGTGGCAAACACACGCCACCGGGGCGTGAAAGCGATGGCATAGAGTGTCCATGTCTGCATGAGGTGACAGTATCCAGTCATTGCCGCGATTTTCCCTATCCGCGAGGTGAGACGGGGCCTGGTTGGTGTCAAGAGTGGGACCGCGCGGGCAGACATTCTACCTTCCCGGTGGCAGACGTTTATCGTGGCCATGGGGAAAATTGAAAAGACAGCGGCCGCATCATTTCAGACCGGTCGAGTTGCGGGATCGACCGGGCGTTGTCAAAGCACGTTCAAGTGGCCAGTTGTAGGAATGAAGTCTGTACCATAACACCTGCACTCGGACACCCAGTATCCTCGCCCATTCAGACAAGGTATGTGTCTCGCCGTTAAACGTCAGGAATCTCAGGTGGAGGTTTCTCTTTGTGGGACCAAAGGCATCGTCCAGGCCCCAGCCATTCCGCATGTCGTTTCGTATACACGCTTTCCGGCACATCCACAGCTCGTCGTGTCGCCGTTGCGGAGGTATGTGGTGATCTTCACGGTCTCGGGCCCACAATCACAGCGGCAAAGCCAGGCTGTCCTACTTTTCACGCTTGGTACGCGGCTCAAAACCAGTAGCCTGCCAAAGCGCTGTCCCGTTAAGTCGAGTCGCTGTGTCATTGATCTATTCCATCGCTGGATGTGGTTGCTAAGGGTTTGCTCCATTTACCAGGGGATCTCCGGCTGCCACACATCCGCAGGCAATGATACAACAACGGAGGACAGCGGATGAGAGTTGGGATCAGCTACGACTTCTTCGAGAAGGGACTTCGGGATTATGCGGATTACCGAAGTAGTCATGCGGGGCGACCAGGTGGCTACTCTTCGTCAGGCGGTTCGCGAAGTCATCGCGTACGCTCAGTTGGATTGCGAGATCTATCTGGATGGCGAACCACATCGACCCAATCTGAAGAAGGGTTCACCACGCCGCGACCTCGGTTTCGCCACCGTCTACACCAACCGGACGCTCCCGCACAAGATGGTGGTGAGGATCAACGGGCTCCCGATGTTCACGGAGTACGTCGCTGTCGATCGCTGCGTGGTGGTGGAGCTCAAGGGCAAGTCGAGCGACGTGTTGACGGCCAATCGCGATGGACTGATTCGGCCCAAGAGTTCTTGAGCCCGGGATGTCATCACAAAGCTTTCCGTTCAGGACGCTTAACGTCTGAGCTGACCGGGCCGCCGCTAGTCAGCTCGCCATACGATTCCGACCAGATTGGCGGGTCCGATCCAGCATCTAGTTCGGCGAACCATCGCCGGTAAATCGGACGTCATACTTGGGGAAATCATCAACGGCACGTTGCGTTGCGCGGATACGAAACTGGGCGACATGACAGTCGCACCCGCCGATCATGGACGCCTCCTCGATTTGCCCCTGCCAACGTGACCGCCACGCCTCAAGTTTGGCGAAATGCGGATCTGCATCATACCACAGCTCAACCTGCACAATCCGTGATGATCGATCGTTGTCGGGAACTGCTATCGTGGGAGCAGTCGCCTGTTCGCGGCTCGACGACTCGGGTATAGTCTCGCCCGTCTCCGGTCCGCGCCCATCACATCCAGCAACGAAGACAGCCGAGGCCGCGAGCAATTGCACAACCGTGATTCGTTTCATCTCGAGTTCGTTTACCCCCAGATCGCGGAACGACGCAAATCAGCGGCGCGGTTTACCGCGTACGCTGGATTTGTCTGGTTGGATGCTCTGTCCCCTTCCTCAATTCCTTAACGGCTGATTCTGCCGCTGAACGAACGAGAGGGTTGCTGTGTTGCTGTAGTCGAAGAAGCTCTGCCTCGGCCCCTAACTCAACTAACCCCTCTATCATGTAACCCACGATGATATCGTGCTCTGAGTCAAGGTGCTGTCGAATGACAGGGATGACATTCGTATCCTGCATTTGACATAGAGCTCCGATGGCCGCGAGACGTTCGCGGCCAATGCCCTGCTTCGAAATCTCGCGCAAGCGAGGCCTTGCGTGTTCAACGCCAAGGGCTGCAACAGCCCCCGCAGCATAAGCTCTTATCTCCGGATTTTCATCATCCAGGGCAGCAGCCACTGTAGTAGATGCTCGTGGGTCGCCCAGTTCGCCGAGGCATTGTATGGCCCGCATCCTGACGTCGTCATTGTTGTCATGTTTGACAACTTCAATCAACGGCGAAACAGAATCCTCACTTTGTATATCCCTCAGTGCGGCGACCACACTTTTGCGGAAGTCAACAGAGTTGTCATCCAGCAGTCCATGGAGCGTGTCAAGAGCGGCTTGAGAATCCATTCGACCGAGTAGCCACGGCGCCCGTTCACGGGCCTTGTCTGTTGGATCAGACAGTGATTCGAGAAGAAGTCTCTCCAGTTCTTCGTTCTTGTAGAACTGGAGAGTTATTGCAGCCCGCTTTCGCACCTTCTCATCTTTATCGCGAAGCGCCTGAAAAAGGGGAACGGTCGCTGTTGCGTTGCGCATTGGATGCTGAATGAAAGCATCAACCGAATGCTCTCGAATAGTCGCAACAGAATTTGTCTGAAGTTCTTGTATGAACTGGTCTACGGCTCTTTCATGCGCGATCTTGCCAAGTGCGCTCGCCGCAGCGTGGCGAACTTTCGGCACGTCGTCAGACAATGCGACTTTGTAGAGGACATTGTAGGCCGAAATCGCTTCATCCCCCATCTGGCCAAGAGCGCGCGCTGCCCTTGAGCGGTTGTAGTCCTCGGGTGCAGTCAACTGCTGCACGGCTGAACTGATCTCCGTCTCGGCATCGCACTGAGATGACAAGGCCACCAAGAGAGTGATCACAACTGCGAATGTCCCGATCTGTTTCATATCCTTTTCATCCAACGTCCTACCGTTCAGCCGCCGGCGCAACCGGTCGGCTGCAACGGCTTGTTAGTCGGCCTCCAATTCAGGCCCCAAGAGCTCACGCAGGTCCTCCGAGAACTCATGGAGATTCTCGCGTGTATAGACAGCCACGGTAATCTCCGTCCGATAGTCACTGCTTGACACATGAGCGTGATGGTTTTCAGGGTGTAACGCAAGATAGCCAGCAGTGTCCGACAGTTCCTTCGCCTCGCTCGGTGTCAGACAAAGGAGCACCTCGTTCGTAGTCGCACGCTTCTCGTTGACGATCTTCATTTCAGCTCCGCCCGACGAACTTGGTTATAGGAAGCTTCTGCCTACTACCTGTAGGCGGCAAATGTGCGGCCTAACACGGGGGCAGTTGATTGCCTTGACCTCAGTTATAGCTGTTAGTTGCTTCGTTGTCGTCCCATCTTCGGCGTGATAGGTCGCCCCTGCCTAGCGCTAATCGGGGCCACGGCGCACCCCGTCGGCCGGGGCGTCGAGAGCCCGCTGGACCGCAGACGCCGAAAGTAGCTGTGGTCAGCCTATTCTGGCGGTGATAGACGGACCGGGTCTGGTCGGCCTATCACGGTCCAATCCTGGCCCGTCTATCATCGTAGCATTTGCGGAAGAGATTCTCCCTAACTTTGTTGACAGGCGGCGATTATGCTGGACAATGAGAGGCGTCGGGAAAAACGAGATGCCGACCGGCGTGGTCGGCCTATCATCGGTCGAGTCGACCGGGATAGGCTGGTCCGCCTAAACATAGTTATACCGATCGTGGATGGTTTTCTCCGCCGCGAGTCCGACCAACGGGAGGACGGCCTGCGTCGGGCAGCTTTCCACCCGGAAAATTCCAACCGCCTGAA
>JBNJEM010000400.1:0-7365 GCA_051745935.1 Planctomycetota bacterium | reverse complement strand
AGCGTAAAGAGGGACGCCGTGTCCCAGCACGAACATCGAGACGGCGAAGCGAGCGTGATCGGGCGTCGCGGTGTAGACGCCGTCGATATCGTCGCCGATATCGTCAAACATCTTGCGATAGTCGGTCCAGGTCTTGATGCCCTGCAGATTATCGTAGGACGCTATGCACTTGCGGTGTCTGCCCTCGGGATCGGCGTCGGCAATGCCGATAACGTTGTGGCTGGTCGCCAAGTGGCTCAGATCGCCCGAACCCTGGCTGCCGATGCCGATGCCGACCAGGTTCAGCTTGCTGTTCGGCGCCTCCCCGGCCTTGAGAATGTTGAACGGCGCGGCGGCCACGGTCGACGCAGCCACGACTCCCTTGATAAAATCACGACGTTTCATCTGTTTCATAGCCCGTTTCCTCCAACTGACAGGGATTCCAAGCCTCTTCCGTTTCCCGGTGCAAAACCGGGGGAAAACGGGCAAGCCGAGTTACAATAGCCTTGCGCGCCACGTTGGAACCTGCGCGGCGGGCACGCTTTGCCGTTGCCGACAACCCAATGGCCAGGCGAATTACGGTAGTAAACCCCAACGTGCCCTCGCGTTACTCGGCCACAACCAAAGAGATCAGCGCATACAATCAGCGCCATCGCGCGAGCGATGTTTTAATTTACAGGAGCCCAAAAGGGGTCGCTGCCCCTTTCATCGCGCTCTTGCCACACGCCTTCCACTCGCGTGCGTGCAGTTCCAAAGTGGAACTCAAGTTCTTTACTGCGCTTCATTTATGCGTGTAACCCACGCTTACTTGAACATCCCGCCGAACCGGCTAAGTCGGCTGGGCGGCTCCTTCTTACTACCTGCTTGCTATTAAGTATACCAACATCCGTGCAGAAAAACATGCGAGCGCCGTGCGCGCATCTCACGGCCTAAGGCTCTATGACGAATTCTTCTGAGGTGTTTTTGATTTCGATAGGGACATGAATTCGATGCTCGTTCACCCGAGACTGTAAGGGCAGTCCGGGCGGTGGTCTCGGGCGTGCCATCTTGGGGCGACCCCCCAAACGCGGACGGATTCCTTCTCTACCGACCGCTCCGGGCCCCTCGGATTGATCGTCGCCCCATTGCCGCAGGCCCGAAGCCTCCCCCCTTTTCTCGCCGTTTCCGCGGCCGGTCGCCATCCCAGCGTGGACCGCCCGGCCGGCGGCGGTGCGGCCTCCTTTCGCGCTCGGCCGTTTCCTTCGCTATGATCAACGCTCAGTTCTTTGACATGTCACCGACGCCTTTTTCCCTCAAACGAAAAAGCACCGCCCTGCCTTAAGGGACAGGACGGTGCCGCACCGGTCTGCCGACCGCCTATTCCAAACTATCCTCCCTGAGGCTGGAACTGGGGCACGGCAGGTGGCTCGCCTTCACCTCCAGCGTTCTCGGCGATGACGTTGATCAGATCGGGCGTGATATCCTTGGTCCCGACATCCTCCGCCGTGTAAACGATCTCCGTGGCGACAACCGGGACACCAGCCGCCTCGGCGGCCTGGGGAAGCGCTTCGTCGACATCCTTGCGAAACGTCTCCACGATCTCGTTTTGAGTCTCCTGATACTCTTGTTGAATTCTCTCCATTGTCTCCTGGTCATCCGCCTCCTGCGCCTGCTGCAATTGCGTCCGCGCGGTCTCCGAGGCCCTCGACAGCTCCTCTTGTGCCGGATGACTCTGAAAAACCTGTTCCGGCTTATAGGTTCCGATTTCGACAGCGGGTTCGGCTTCGGGTTTGTCGGAGCCGGCCTCCGAGGGCTCGAGGGTAACCTGCTCTTGCGCGCTCAAATGTGCCGAAAGCACAACAATGGCCGTCACGGCACAGACCGACACGGCGGTTCCAAGGAGGAACTTGTTCGCACTGCGTTGAATCATACTCAATTGCTCCCGTCTAAAGGCTGGCCTTCTTACCTGTGTACGCAAACCGGCCCTCGACCAGCCATGGGCGGCCCGGCCCGCGTCTATCCGTATTTGCTCTGCTTGCTTCGTTGGCGGGCCGAGATGGGTGTGTCATCCACCTTCTTCACGGCGTCCGCGCCTTGTGGACCCGCCAGCCTTCGCTGTTCGGGACGCTGGTCGTCTCGCGGCGGCCATTTCCAGGGCCACCCTTGGGCGGCTGGGCATCCAGTCTCGCCCTCTTCGAGCCGCTTCGGCTGGCATCCGGCGATCAACACCAACGCCGCGCCGGCGGTAAGTAGCAAAAGCAGTCCTACACGCCATCGTGGCCGTATTACAGCTTCCATACTCGGGAATGGCATCATGAAGTGAACCGTGGCGGCACTACCCGCGCGAGGGTTGGGCGCGGGTAGCGCTACCTTTTGAACAAACTCCATTCGCGCAGTACCAGGATAGGAACTCCCTATTGCTTGACTGCCGAACACCACTCCTTTGTTCTCGTTACTGCTCCGGCTCTCCCGGCTGCCCTGGCTGCCCCGGTTGTCCTCCCGGCTGCACTGGCTGTCCTCCCGGTTGTCCCGCGCCCGCGCCTCCCGGTTGTCCCGCGCCTCCTGGTTGTCCCGCGCCTCCCGGTTGCCCCGGTTGCCCCGCTCCTCCCGGTTGCTCCGGCTGCTCCGGTTCCGGCGCCCACTGCTCGGATTCCTCGGGGGAGGCAGGATCCAGATCGCCCTTGGGAGCCAGTTCCTCCTGGCCTCCGCACCCGAAGCACGTTCCTATCAAGACTGCCAGAACCGAAGCAGCCACGACATGTGTGTAGCGTTTCCACATAGTAAAACTCCTTAGTTGCCTGAGGTGACAAAAAGTTGGGAAGCGTGGTTCGACATCCGCAGTCGAATCCGCCCGGGAGCGGTTTGGGGCCGAGACAATCCCAGTCAATGGTGCAACCAGGGATTCGCCGTCCGCAAAACAGGTTCGCTTATCTCGGTGAGCCGGCTCCAACGTGTGGCTCGTGCATATGCAAGTCCACTTCCCGAATCGATTGCTTGACAAATGGTATTTGCAGCGGATTGACGCTCAGTTCCCCAACGCCAATCTCCAGCAGTTCCGCCGTGGCGTCGAGCTGGCCGGCAAGTTCACCACACACGCCGGCCGACTTATCGCCGGCTGCTCGAACCATGCACTCCACCAAACGGAAGATGGCCGGGTAGTCTTGGAGGAAGTAGTCCGTCACGTGCACGTTCTCGCGATCCGCGGCCATGGTGTACTGCGTGAGATCGTTGGTGCCCGCGCTGAGGAAATCACTGACCGGGGCGATGGCGTCGGCACAAACCGCGGCCGCGGGGGTCTCGATCATGCTGCCCAGCGGGGGCGGGTGGTCGCAGCCCAGGTCGCGGGCCGCTCGCTCATACAGTTCTCTCAGCCTCTGCATGTCCGAAGGCAACGTGACCATCGGCACCAGGATTCGCACCACGCGTTGCTGGGAAAGTCGAATGAAGCACCGCAGTTGCGTGACGAGAAGATCCTCGAAGTCCAACAGGAATCGCACCCCTCGCCGGCCCAGCAAGGGGCTGGACTCGGTCGGATGATCCAAAAACGGCAACAGCTTGTCGCCGCCGGTATCAAGCAGCCGCAACGTGACAGGCGCCTCGTTGCCGAACGGCGCCAGCGTATCCTGGATGCTCTCGAGGAGCTCGTTTTCGTCAGGCAGATTGGACCGACCAAAGTAGAGTTTCTCGGTGCGATACAGCCCAACGCCATCAGCTCCGCATTCCTTCGCCAACTCCGCGTCATCCCGACAGGAGATGTTCGCCATAACGACTACCTCGGTGCCGTCGCGCGTTCTGGCCGGCATCGCGGCCTGTTCGAGGGCCCGGGTCCGACGCATTGCGATTTCGGCCTGTCGGTCGCGAAACGCCTTTCTTTCGGCGTCATGCGGTTCGATCAGGACACTGCCTTCGCAACCATCCACGAGCACGGTTCGCCCGGGCGGAATTCGCTGCGCGGCGTTGTCGATACCGGAGACCGCCGGGATGCCGAGTTCGCGTGTGAGGATCGCCGCATGGCTGGCCGCTCCCCCTCGCTCGATCACGACGGCCGAGACGGACTGCCGCGAAAAATGAACCGTGTCGGAGGGTAGCAACCGGCTGGCTACAACGACCGTGTTTTCCGGCAACGTTTCCAGCTCATGCGTGGCCTGACCGACCAGGGTTCGCAGAACGCGTTCGGCCAAGTCGCGTACGTCATCGGCCCGTTCGGCGTGGGAGGAATTATTGAATTGCCGAAACTTGCCCTCCAGCCGGCGAAAGACCCCACTGACCACGCACTCGGCATTCACCCGATCTTTCCGGATCGCCGCCCGCATCTCCTCGCGCAGAGACGGGTCTTTCAGCATCTGTCGATGCGCGCGAAATATCCGGGCGAAGTTTTCATCAAGTACCTCCGTCACCTTCTCCTCGCCTTGCGCCAGGTCCCTCATGACCTGATCGATCGCGGTATCGAGGCGTTGACACTCCTTCTCCACCTCACTCTCGCTGCGGAAACAGTAGACGGACTCGACCCGCTGCAGGACGTCATGGTACACGTAGGCCGTGCCCATGCCCAAGCCCGCTGAAATCCCATAACCGGTCAGCTTTAAGTTTTCCGTGTTTTGCCTCACCTTTTTTCCTTCCGTGTCCGGGCCCGCGCCATCGTCACTCCGCGAACTTTCTCGATGAGATCGCCAACGGTAAACGGCTTGTCAAGAACCGCCGCCGCGCCCAGTTCGGAAGCCTTCTCATGCGTCTGGCCGTCACCGAAGGCGGTAATGAAAATCGTCGGTGGACAAACATCCAGACAGCGGCTGGCGCAGAGGATTCTGAGTACATCCAGCCCGCTCATGTTCGGCATGCGAACATCCGAAACGACGACGTTATAGGGCTCCGATTCGGCTTGTTCCGCGGGTTCTGGAGAAGACGCCTCGTGAACACACGAATGGAGCCACCGGAACCCGTCCACGCATTCAGTCACTTTCCAACCTTGCCGGCGGAAAGCTTCAGCCAGCATGTCGCGCATGCCGTCGTCGTCCTCGATCAGCAGCACATGAGGAGGCTTGGTTCCAGGCGGTCCCGGCCGCAAAGGCAGGAGATCTTGATTGGAATAATCGCTTGTCATTGATCAACCTGTCTTGCGTTCCCGTCTTGCGCTCCACAAAGAAATCGAACTGCCCGTGATCAACGCTCACCGCAACAGACATGCCAAACACCGCGTCGTGGTCCACATCCCCTCCTTCCGTGGTCCTGGTTGTCCACTCCGGAAACGTACGGAACGTGGCAATATGGGAAAAGTAAAGCTGGGACCGCGACGTGCGTCAGTGCTCCGTGCACGTCCACTTCAGTGGGGTGATCAGGCGGCCTGCTCATCGAGGCTCCAAACACCACAGGCGGGGCGGTCCACTTAACGTAAGATTTGACTCTAAAACCGCTTATGACGCTGTGGGGCAACCGTGACGCATCCGCCCCCCCGCCCCATAAGACACCTCGTCCCGGCCGTTCGCACGGGAAACGGCGAGCCACATTTGGTTTCACTGGTGATCGTGTCGCATATCGTTTAGAGAAAGGGATCGTGAAAAGGAGCAAAACGGATCTTCGCTGTCGTCGATTCGAGCGTGCGAGACGATTTCAACGAGCCATATTAACACAGCGCGACATTACGGCACGGGCGCGACGATTGGCGGTGAGGCAGCAACAGTGCCCAAACGCCGCGGCTTTCGATACAGCGTTCCCTGTGGGGCGAGGAAAAACTCTAAGTCATTGCACTCTATTCCGTTGCGCCTCGCGTCCTGCGTGATCCGCGTCGCAAGTTCAGCGTCTTGGGTTCGCAGCGAGGCATGTTGCATCAGGAGAACAGCTGGTAGAATGTTCGGAATCGTGAACTGCCCACGTTTCTCCGTCCGCGAGCTGAATCGTGAAGGGCCGGTGGCGCGGAGGAACAGCCGAAAATTCAAGCTGCCCGGTCATGATTGCTGGGCGTGTAACCGGCGAGGACGGAACGATGAGTACTCCGGTCGCGGCGATGCTTGCCATGTTTGTCGCGATTATGGCAAACTCGGAGGCGGAGAACTCGCCTACGGGTAGGCTGTGCACAATCCTCAACGCTGCATGACCTGGAAGGGGCTTGTTCCACGCAAACATCGCGGATCCTTTGGAGCGATTGTTGCACCACGACGCCCCCCCCAATCCGTGCCCTGGCGAGGGGAATGCAGCAAGAGGATCTCGCGACGCGAAGGCTAGTGCGAGCGGGGGGCGGAAGTCGACGAAAGCTCGGCAGAGACGAACCCGCGGACTGGGACGCCGCGCAACAAGGAGGCCGAGGCGGAATCTGGTGGTGAGAGCTGGCTTGCGGTGATACCGTTTTGAACGAACGGCAGTGAACCGATGGACTTGTGAAGGCGATGCCGTGGGCAGGCTATCTTAGCCCCCGCCGAGCATGAAAGCCCGACAACGGGAGTAGGCATGAGCAAGAGCAAGAGCAAGACAAACTCGAGGAAGCGCGGACAAAGACAGGAAACGTTGGCCGAAATACCGTTCCGTGACCTTGTCGAGAAGGACGTGGAACTCAAGAATCTGCGCGCGGAGTACGCCAACCAGCCCGCCGAACAACGGCGAAAGGCCGCCCAGTGGGCACTAGAGAGTTCCCAGGCCTTCATGGTGATGGCCCAAGGGGTAAACAAACCGGACTTGGTTCACCCGGCGTGGCATGACGCGGCGGCCCCGCTGGCCATCGATCCCGAGTACGCCCCGGCGATGCTCGCCGTCGGCTCGTTGGAATATCAGTTTGGCCGAGCCGAGGAAGCGATGACGTTGTTTCTAAAGCTGACGACACTTCCCGCTGACACCGAGGATCTACAGCAGATTATTGACAAGGCAGGGGACTTCCTGATCGACCAGGGTGACCACGTGCGCGCGGGTCAACTGTACGCTGCCGCCGTGCGCGCGTATCCGCAGGTAGCTCTGTACCACGTCGGGCTGGGGTATTGCGCCGCGGAAGGCGGGCGGATGGAGGAGTCGGTCGCGCACCACCGGCGCGCCGACGAGTTGGAGCCGAACAACTATTTGCACTTGAACGATCTCGGTTACAGCCTAGTGAACGCGGGCCAATTCGACGAAGCTGAAAAAGTGCTGCAGCGTGCCGTTCAGCTTGCGCCCCCCGATTACGATCTCGCGCGCGGAAATCTCGAGCATCTTCGCAAAATGCGCGACGAGAATCCGTAAGGCCAAGGCTGACAAGCCCACCTGGATCCGTTCACGACGGTTATATTTCAGGCGGTTGGATTTTTCCGGGTGGAAAGCGGCCCGACGCAAGCCGTCCTCCCGTTGGTCGGACTCGCGGCGGAGCAAGTCATCCGCGAACGGCATATATTT
The DNA here is from genome assembly GCA_051745935.1 of Planctomycetota bacterium. GTDB lineage: Bacteria > Planctomycetota > Planctomycetia > Pirellulales > Pirellulaceae > JBNJEM01. Next base: position 57 of record JBNJEM010000400.1, on the reverse strand, counting down.
CAGGCGGTTGGATTTTTCCCGGTGGAAAGCGGCCCGACGCAAGCCGTCCTCCCGTTG
>JBNJEM010000399.1:0-7382 GCA_051745935.1 Planctomycetota bacterium | reverse complement strand
CGGCTTGTTGTCTGTCCATCTTTCTTCATCCGTGGGTCCGTTCTGCCATCCGTGGGCCTATAATGATATCTAACGCACCGGCGATCATCGTCGTGCCCTAGGGGCGAAATGTTCCACTCTTAAATCAAGCACGCGCGACAAACTCGGCACAACCCACTTGTTCTATTTTGTCCGATTTTCGGGTTTTTCATCAGCCCACCACGCACCACCCACCACGCACCCCCGTGGCCGTGCCGCGTCATCCCGCTCGCTGATTCATCTTGGTCCACGCTTGGTGGCGCGGCCACATCGATCCTCAAGCGGCGCGGCCATCATCGTGATCGGCGTTTTCCGGCCTGTTTAGCGCCTCGTCACTGATATGCCCGTCCTCGCTCACGTCATCGAATCGCACGGAGACCTGTTTCGAGACGCCCGACTCCTGCATGGTGACGCCGTAAAGCGTGGTCGCGGCGATCATGGTTTTCTTGGAATGGGTCACCAGCACGAATTTGGTCCATCCGAGGAAATCCTTCAGCACGTCCACGAACCGGTCGATGTTTGCTTCGTCGAAGGGCGCGTCGACTTCATCGAGCACGCAGAACGGGCTGGGGCGATATTGAAAGATGGCCAGCAACAGGGCCACGGCGGTCAGCGCTTTTTCACCGCCGCTGAGCAGGGTATTGTTGAAGGATGGTTTTCCGGGCGGCGTGGCCACGATGTCGACGCCGCTTTCCAGGACGTCCACCCCGTCTTCCAACACGATATCCGCTCGACCGCCGCCGAACGCTTTGCGATACAACGACTGGAAGTTGGTTCGAATGCCTTCCAGGGTTTCGGAAAACAGCCGCCGGCTATCGGCGTTGATCTTTTGGATAATCCGTTCCAACGATTCTTTCGCCGCGGTCAGGTCCTGGTATTGGCCGTTAAGGTTTTCGAATCGCGATTCAAGATCGTCCAGTTCATCCAGCGCCTCCATATTGACCGCGCCAATGTTGCTGATCTTTCGCCGCAGTGAGTCGATTTCCTCTTCGGCGGCTTCCATTTCCTGCCGTTGTTGTTGGTCGTAATCCTCTTCCAAATCCGCGAGTTCCAGGCCATAATCTTCACGAAGCTTATCGGCCAAGGCCTGCTGTTCGTGTCGAACCGCGCCCACATTCAATTCGCATTGATGCAGTTTTTCTCGCTCGGCCGCGATTTCACGTTGCTTTTTCTTCAACCGCTCCGTGACATGACCTCGTTGAGCAAGCAAGCCGCGGCGGCGTTCATGCTCTTGAGCGGCGTCGCGCAACAGGGCATCCTTGTCCAAGTATAGCGTGGCCAGCTCGGAGGTGGCCGTCAGGATCTCCCGACTCGCGACTTGGTGTTTCTCCAACGTTTCCGCGAGGCGGTCGCGAGTTTCGGAGATCGCTCCACTCCGCTCGCGTCGATTCGCTTCGTCCTGATGCAACTGCAAACGCAACCCATCAAGACGTTGTTCGCTTTTGGCTAAATCGACCTGGATTGCGGTGACCGTGTTCTGGCATTGCTGTAACGTCGATTCTCCCTCCTTGACGCTTGCTTCAATCTGTTGAATGGCCGCTTCCAGATCAGCCGATTCCCGCTCCAACTCGCGAAGCTGCCGCTCGGCCTCTTCGGTCCGTGTTGAAGCCTCCTCGAAACTTCGCCGGGTGGCCTGCCGTTCCCGCTTCAGGTCGGAAATTTCCCCTTCCAATTGTCGCAACTGGTCGTGGGTGGCCTGAGACCTTGCTTGATGCCGAGCGGCCTCCTCGCTTTGTTGCTTATGCCGCTCGGTCAGCTCGCGAACTCGTTGTTGTTGCTGGTCCATGTTTTCGCTCAGTCGCGTCACTTCCTGTTCGGCGCTGGCGATTTGCCGTTGGACAACGGCTTCTTCGCGGCGCCGATCACGCAGCTCGGTTCGGCGCGAGACCAGCCCCAACGTGTCTTTGGGACCAGCCACGATGGAGCCGTCGGCGTTGACGATTTCTCCGGCCAAAGTGACGAACCGGACGGGGGGCCGGACGGTGGCCCGCAAACGGCGGGCATGCGCCAACATCTCGACGGCCCAGGTTCCGCCCAACAGCTGGCGCAGCAGTGGCCGCAGTTCGCGCGATGTCTGAACCAGTTCGTCCAACCGGCCCAGCACCCCCGTGTCATCATCCAAACGGACCGTTTCCAGGTCATGGTCGGGGGCGACTGTCGGGAGGGTCAGAAACCCGACTCGCCCCGCCAAACGGAATTCCCCTGATTCCAGCAACTCGAAAATCCGCTGGTCCCGAACAACCACATGCCGCGCCAAGGGGCCCAAGGCGGCGTCAACCAGCGGGGCCCACTGCATCGGAACTTCGATCACGTCGGCAACGAGCCCCACCACGGATTGAAACGGGCCTTCAGCCTGCTTTCGGGCCCCTGCCAAAACCTGTTGCACGCCCGCGGTCAGCCCTTCATGGCGACGTTCCAGTTCTTCGAGCAATGCGGCGCGTTCCCGGATTCCATTCAATCGCCCACGCTGCAGCGAGAGTTCATCGCGGCGGCGGTCGAGCAGCCGATGGTTCTCGTCCAATGTCCGCGTGGCAGCCTCCAGATCCGCCGCCGTCCGTTCCATTTCCTCGCTCACTTGCTCTTTAGCCCGGACCGCGGCGTCCACCCGCCGATTACATTCCTCCTGTTCCTGGACCAACTTGTCCAGCTTTTCCCCGCTCCGCGCCACGTTCTGCTCGGCACTCTTGGCCCGTGCCTTCTGGTGCGTAATCTCGTTCGACAACCGAGCGATCTGGCGAACATTGGCCAGATGAAGGGCGCGCCGGTCCTCGATCGAGCCCCGCCATGCTTCCAGCTGCTCCAACCACCTGGCGACCGCCGCTTCCTGTTCCGCCAACTGTCCGGCCACCCGTTCGCGTTCCAGCTCGGCGGCACTCACTTCGGCTCGCGTCCGCTCAACCCGCGCGCGCACGTCATCGGCCCGACCGGTCATCGCCAACAACTGCGAGCGATACCGCGACGCTTCCGCCTCCAAATCGGTCAGCCGGCTTTGCTGGTGATCGGCCGCCGAGTTCAACGCGGTGATCTTCTCGCGTTTCCGAGAGGCCAGACGCTCCCACTCGTGGATCGACACGGCGGCGGAGTCAATCTCGGTATCCAGTTCCAAACCTCGGGCCTCTTCGGCGGTCAATTCGGCCGTGAGTCGATCCACCTGGTCGCCTAGACGCTGCAAGTCCAGCTCCGAGTGCTTCAACTTGTCCGCCAACTCCCGCCACTGCGTCATCGCGATCCGCGTGCGCAGCTGTTGGAGCCGGTCGCTGTATTCCCGATACTTTCGCGCCTTGGCCGCCTGCGATTGGACGCTCCGAAACCGGCTGCCAACCTCCTCCACGATGTCGGAGAGCCGGAGAAGATTTTGTTCGACGCGCTCCAGACGTCGTTGAGCCTCCACTTTCTTGGCTTTGAAGCGGCTGATGCCGGCCGCTTCCTCAAAAATCGCGCGACGGTCACGCGGGGACGCGCGGAGGACGCGGTCCACCTTCCCCTGTTCAATCAGACTGTACGCGTCCGTTCCCACCCCCGTCCCGCGAAAAAGGTCTCGCACGTCCTTCAACCGGCAGCCCTGCCCGTTGATCAGATATTCCCCTTCACCGCTTCGATACACGCGGCGAGTGATGTGGACTTCCGGGGCGTCGATCCCCAAATGGCCCCCCGAATTGTCAAAGATGATCGTGGCCTCCGCCGTGTTGAGCATCTTGCGGCCGCCGATCCCACTCCCCTTGAAAATGACATCGGACATCTCCTTGCCGCGGATGCTTTTGGCACTCTGCTCGCCCAACACCCACTTGATGGCATCCACGATGTTCGATTTACCGGATCCATTCGGTCCGACCACGACCGTGATGCCCGGCGGAAACTCGAAACGAGTCCGCTCCGCAAAACTCTTGAATCCGGCAAGTTCCAACGCTTTCAGCATGGGCTGCACTGTAGGGGGGGTACGAAGGAATAGGTCTTACGCGATCACGGACAAGGCAATCGGACACGGGGTTGGGTTCACCGCTCGATTTCGATTCATTATCGCTGGAACCACCCGGTCATTCCACCCATGAACGACGAGTCAGGTTGGCCTTTTTCCGTTTCGTCCGTTTTGATCTCGTCCGGCAGATACTCCTGATCCTCTTCCGAGTGCTCCAGACGATCGGAAAACAGTTCGGGGATCGGGCCGTGGGGCCGCACGGTCGGTTCGTCTCCGTCGCTTTCGTCCCGATGGTATGTGCGATCCGGGCGTGCCAGCGCGTTAACCACGAGTTTCGACTCAAGATACCCCCCCTTTCGGGCCCCCTGCAGGGCTTCGATGACGTCCGAGTAGCGGCCCCCCAGTTTGACAATCGTGCGGATCATTTGGTCGATTGTCGCGTCACAGGTTTCCCGATGATCCGCATCGGTGCCCGTGGTGAATCGTGTTACTTTGAGTTGGCCATCGTCCAGTCCCTTAACCATGATTTTCTTGCCGGCGGAGAGAAACGCGGGCGGGACGATGGGCTGTTCCGCGCCGAACACCACGATTTCGGGCCGCTGGGCCTTGGAGATGTGGATCATGGCCGGGCCGTTGGAGCTGATGACATGGTAGGCGAACTTGCCGTCCAACGATTCACCGCGAACCACCGGGTCCGCCGCATTTCGGGTTCGCAAGGCCCGGAAAGCCCCGTACCGGGTTTCCGAGCTTTTCACGTGCAGCAGATCGTTGAGCGATTCATAGGCGGCGACGTGATCCATGACGGTCAGCGCCGTGAGAGCATGCCAGCGAAACGCCGACTCGGCAATGGCTGTTTCAGCCAGTACGGATGCCGCTTCCTCGCGATCCAGGTAGGCCAACGCCTCGGCGGCGTGGAACCGCACCTCGAGCTCGGGTGACTTGAGGCCCTCCACGAGCACGTGGGCGGCGTCGTCGCCGATTGCCTCGAGCCGCAGGGCCGCCCGCGGTGCCGTCGTCGGCTCCAACAGACGCCGCTGTAATGACTCAATCCGCATCATGCGTTCTCCCGCCGACTCGCGCAATGCGATACTGCCAATCACTCGCACGTAACGAGACAGATTATTCTTGTACCGGCGGTGCACGGCCAACTCGATGTAGTTGTCCCGCTTGGGCGTGGCGACACCGTGCTTGCCACTCGGGTCCGTTATGTGGAATCTATCATTAATGGCAGAACCAATCATGGCGCTGCGGCGCACCGTGGACTCGCCTCGAACGACAAGCCCCAGCGAACGGGAAATTCGCGACTGTCCGCCGCCCAGTACCCGCCCCCGCGTCGCCTCCACCGCATCGTCGGTCCCGTTGAATAACGTGTCCGTAACCACCATGCCGCCCGCGAGACCGGCTACATGGCCCGATCGAACTCGACCCTGCAAAACACGCATTTCCCGCAATCGGGTCCGGAACAAATGGCCCCCTCTCAAATCACTGGTTTCGGATTCGGGAGGAGTGACCACTTGCACGTCAAAGCGATCTCCTTTTTGGACGCCGGGCGGCAAGTAGCCGCGAACCACCACCAGCGAGTTTTCGTCCGACTCCAATAACTTTTCGGGATTGGGCACGGAGTGCGAACGCATTTCGTTGAGCAAACGGTTGAGCAACGAGGAAGGAGCCGGTGAACTGCCGGTACGATCCAGTCCATTGACCAACCCCACGCCCTCGATCTTGACGAAGTTCAGGCCCGTGGGAACGGTCAAATCCCCAATGAATTCCTGGCTCTCTTCTTCCTCTTGCGTCAGAGAACCTAAATCGTCCACGTCCGGATCTTGCGACTGCATCCACAACGAAGTGCAGCCCGCCATCCAGAGTAATCCGGTCACGCCGACGATCGTCCGTAGTTTTGGCATCATGCCCACAGTCGCTCCATGCTCAGTGTGACATCATCAGTTTACCGCGAGCTGCCGCAAGCAGATCGCAACCCGTTCGGGCTCTGAAATGATGAGCCAATCGATGAGAAAGTCGGCGCGAACCATATCCGCCAACCAGCGGGGGGTCAAGATCGGTTTCAGCGGACTAGGGGGGATCGTAGCCGCCGCGACGCAGTGGATGACAGCGGGCGATCCGGCAAATCCCCTTCCAACCGCCACGGCACGGCCCGTATTTCCGAACCGCTTCGATGAAATACGTACTACAGCTCGGCGTAAATCGGCATGCCCCCCCAACAAGCGGGCTTATGGTCGCTTGGTAAAAGCGAACCGCCAGGATGAGTCCCCAGATCGTAGCCGCCCTGACCCGCCGAAACCTCATGAGCCTCACCCCGTTCGCCTCACGCGTCGCTCGACGCGTTTGGCCAGCCGCGGCAATGACGCGGATATCGCGCCGAAGGACGGTTCGGCGCCCCGACGCGGCCGCACCACCATATCCAGCCCCCTTGGCAACGTGGCACGCTGCCGCCGAAATGCCTCGCGTATCAGACGTTTCCAGCGATTGCGAACCACCGCATTGCCCACGCGGCGAGAAATCGAAAGCCCCAAGCGGCACGTGCCAGTGCCGTTTTCCCTGCCCAACACAACCAGCATGCCGTCAGCCGCGTGAACATTGCCCGCGTAGACGCGGTCGAAATCGGACTGATGACGAAGCCGTAACTCGCGCGAGAACCGCTGACGATGTCTCTGTTGCTGAATACCCCCCTTCATGGCAATGCGACCCCCCCAGAATAATTCGCTACGCCCCGCCCCGCCCAGTCTGTTTGCACCGCCTCTCGTGAAACATTGCAGTCGTGAAGTGGGGTACGAGAGCCCTCCGCAGCCGCGACGGCCTTGGAGCCCCCCTCATCGGGGCCCAGCCACGCCCCCCGCAGACAGCTACTCGAAGGGCTTACCGCTTTTGTGACCGCCTGTGGTTACCGGGTGTTCATGTCGTTCGGTCTTCTTGAAGGTGGAACCACCCAATCATCCGCCTTGATGCCACCCCGAAGTTTCTCCAACTTTGCATCCTGGCGTCTCGAATGGCGACGTCCCATCCGCAAGGCCAACCAAGCCAGCACCACCAACGACACCCCGCCGAGAGTCAATAGGATCAGAGACCCCAGTAACCGGACGTACTGTACCGCCTCCACTCGCTCCAACGACGGTTTGTCCGCTTGAGCCCACAGGACCAAGCCTAACAGGCCAAAGCCGTGTGCCATGCCCCGGCCACCCGCGAGCGTCCGCCAGACGCCAAAGCCTTTCCGGTCGCGACCGTCGGCATGGGGCGCCGCCGCATTGGTGGCGGATCGCGGCACCGAGGGCCCCCCGTGACACGAAATTCCGTTCCGATTCCCACGCCTCCGCGAGCGACCCATTCGCCCGACCACTCCCGATGAGTTCGCTTGTTCGTGTCGCCACCGAGCAACCGTGACAGCGGGAAACTCGGCAGGTGCCCTCTCACCACCCGGCCATGCATCGCCGAG
>JBNJEM010000398.1:0-7389 GCA_051745935.1 Planctomycetota bacterium | reverse complement strand
TAATCAACGTCGAGTTCTTTGACATGTCAACAGCCCCTCGCGCGCCCGCGCGCGAATACACGATCCCGGCTCTAGGCCGCCCCCGCCTCGGCGCAAGCCTCTGGCCATCCACCCCTTACGCGCACAGGAGTCCGCAACCTCACCAGACGGTAGGATAGCGCCCGCTGGTACGATGCCGATACGGGACGCTGGCTGAGCGAGGATCCGATCGGGTTCGAGGCGGGCGATGGGAATCTGTATCGGTATGTGGGCAATAGCATAACCGTGTCAGTGGATCCACTAGGACTTTGGTACCAACAAAACCCTAGTACGGACATCTGGATTTCGGGCGGTGGAGAAGACTCTCTGCGAGGTCTATCGTGGGAAATCAGGCTGAGCGAGCGCGGGACAGGCTTCCATTTCTGACAACGCTAAACGCGAGCGGAGCCAGTGCACGGTTTCCACTTCCCTCGCATGGTGCCATGACTCGGTCACTGTGTACAGGCCCTCCCCCCCCACACTGGCTCCGTTCGCTCAGTCTCAAGGCAGTTAATACCTGACTGATGTCGCACACCCTTTCAATCTTCCATTCCGTTCAGGAGTATATCGCTCACCCAGCCAGTGCCACCCGATAGCAGCAGTCCTTGTACTCGAAATAGACCTCGTCGCCCTCGATCTTGATCAGCCGATCGTTGGCGATCATGAGCCGGTTGGCATGGCGGGCCAGGTAGCCGACCCCCTTTTCACTCCGCATGGCGGTTTCCGCGCCGTGGCCATGGGCATCCGGGAGCTTTGTTCCTCCACGGATATTTCGCTCCGATTGCATTGCCACGCGGGCCTCGGATTCACCCTCTCCATTCTGCCTCGCCCAGCGCGCAAAACCTTCCCGAAATCGGCTGCCACCCAATACCTCCTGCTATAATTCAATCGTTACACTTTTTCCGGCATAAACTCCCTGGGGTAGATCGACTCGAATCAATGTCGTGTTTTGCTCATTATCCGGATCCGCCACACACTCATCACTCCGCGCATTGTACATACCCGGAACCGTGATCCCGATACGGCTTAGCCTTCTGGACGGATCCGCAACCGTTAGCTCTTTTATCCTGCCCCCACCCATTTTAAGCATCGCGATGCCCGGACTGCCCATTGTGACGGCGGAGCCATTCGACATTTCCACTTCCTCTCCCGCCTTATAACATACAATCTGACATATATTAAGCTTCTTATTTTCAACCGCCTGAAGCTCGGGCGTGTTTGAAAGAATCTCGATATCGCGGTTCTTGGCGCCCGTCTCCATCATCTCCCGCACGCTTACATCAGGGACCACTATATACTGATATGACGCATTTTGTGGGCGTTTTCCGTGATCGAACCCCACCATGAACACCTCCTTGGATACCATTTCCTCCGAAACGTGTTTTTGATCGGTGAGATCCGACCAGCGCCCCTCTTCCACCCGATTCGATACAATGATACTCGCTGGATCAGGCATTATATACCCCACCCTGTCATGATGGACCCATTTGACATCGCTTAATTCATGCTCACCCTGCCGGAGCGTCTCGCTTTTCCCGTCCTGCATGATGGACACGTCGCTTCTCATTAACACCTGGTTAATCGTAGTTACAACCGGAAGGTTCGGGTCGGACTTAATGTCAGCACCGAGACAAACATATTCGTCATCGAAAAAGAACCACGACTTCCTGGCTTCCAGCATGTCATGAGCGCTTTTAAAGTCGAAACCAACGGCTCCGTACAAACCGTCGCAAACGGCGCCGACAAAATCAGTAAGACCTTCTTTCCGGACATCACCGGGCCCGGGCAATTCTGGCTTTTGCATGATCGTGGTTCCGGAAATCTTCTGCCAGTCATAAACGGGCCAGATATTGTGGTACTCGTCGCCCTCGAGCATCAAATAATTCGTGCCATCCGCCCTATGGTGAGTTGTCTTGCCGGGGCCGTTGTAAGGCACCTCCATGCTCTGGTTCCTGGTCGAATACATTCTTACCGTCGTATAGTAGTTTGGCCGTTGAAGTACGAAGTGTTCCGTTTGCCAGAAGAATTTACTAAACGATCGCGACGGATCGACTTCTCCTTTTCTTAAGTCGATGATTTCCTCCAATTCATCCTTGCGATGATCCGTGCCAAGCAAAAGGCGCTCAATCTCGAGAGTCCCCCTCGGGCGAAAGCTCTTCTTGTTCGCGATACTTCTGTTTTGTACACTGACGTCCGGATATATTCCATACACCAATTGCTTGCAAATACCATCAAGATAATAGTCAACCAGGTGATTTATCTTATCTGTCGAGAATTCATATGTCGTGCCGGCGACATAATAAGACCATTCACCAAAATGATTTGCGTATTTCCCGTATCCATACGAGGTTGTGTTATTGACCCTATCATGTCTGTGATGAAAGCTGTAATCATGCTGCATTCCGCGACTTCCCGTCGAAAACTTGATTTCGTTTTCAATTATGTGTATTATGTCCTCGAATCGCTCTTTATCGCCAAGGAAAAGTAGGTTCTTCGCGAGAATGCCGGCGATTACTATTCGGTCTCCGCTTGGCCTGGCTCCGGAAGCGTTCATATGGGCTCTGCCAATTATTGGCTGCGCGTTGTCAACCAGCTCTTCGGGCAGCTCTTCTCCAATGAGCAGCATGAGGTTGACTAGGCTCGCGGGCGTGGAAATCTGGTTGTTATGCCAGTTATCGCCAACGAAATCATTGGAGACCCAGAAGTCGAGTCCCTTGATAATGTTATCTTTTATCGTCTCGTCATCATGAAACCGTGACGTATTGCTTTTGTAAGCTCTCGCTAAATAGACCAGATAACGCGTATGGTTTCGCTGAGGGAATCCGGCGGTCCTGCTAAGATCTGAATAATCAATGCCCCGAAAGCTTCCGTCTTCCTTCATCCTGCCAATAATCGATTCGGCCCTGCCGTCATCAATTGGCGACTTCATTAATTCGTCCACCACGCGTTGCTCTATTATTTCAAAGTCGCCTGGCTCGGCATTGGCTGACAAGGGCAATAATACAACAAGGACCGCCGGCAGGAGTGTTGTGAGGGTTGGTCTCATGTCGGGATAATGCGTGGTAATCATGTCGCATAACACTTTCATGAAGGTGGTAAATGCATACCGATGCGTGTTGTGTAAAAATGCTTGTGTCATGGTTATCGGTGCGCCTCGCGTGTGAGTGTGAGTGTGAACGAAGGTAAGGGATGGGAATTCATGACCGTGCACCGCGTATCGTTGAACAAGGGAAAGCGTGGCAATCATCGGGCGAGGAAGGGCAAAACGTGTTGTCCGGGCATGTGGCGAGGAACCGGGGATATCCGCTAATGAAGGCTGATGGAAGGCGGATCACAGGCTGAACTCAAATCACCGTACTGAAACGGGAACAGGATGCCTCGATGGCAGGGGTATTCAAGCTGCGTGAGATGCTTCACCACTCAGAGCCGGGCAGAAAACCTCCGGGATCCGGCGCAACCCCTTGAAAATGCAAGGGCGTGGCAGCTCCCATGGCAGTTTTCTGCGCGCTACGTAGGTCCTGCTCACATGGTGGAATGCCGAGCGTTGTGCGTTGTTGAATAATTGTGTGTTTTTGAATATCTGATTATTGGTGGTTATCAGGGTCTATTGGCGGTTTTCCCGAGGGGTTTCATCCTTCGACAGCCATGAGCGACTATGCGAATTCTAACGGGCAATGCCTCCGGATGCAAACGATGGAAGCCGCCGCGGTGAATGTTTCGATCGATTGTGGGGCGCGGGCTGCTGGTCGTGGATGGGTTGGCCGGCGGGGGGAAGTGAGGACATGCCTTGGCGCCGCGCCGGCCATGTGGGCGAGAGGGGGCGGCTTGTGCGGCCCTGTTTTGGGGACGTACAATCAGGCGAGTACGTCCTGGCCACATGCCAGAGCGAGGCGTTCTTGCCATGTCGCGGCAATCCAATAGACTGCCCGGTTCTTTCACGATTCTGGCCGCAATTCGCCTTGCACACCTGATGCCGCGGTCGTTGCAAGCCGAGGCAACACAGCGGCGGATCATGAAGAACCGTTACGGGAACATCAACTGGGACCGGATTGGTCCATTCATCGCGAACTGGCGTGCCCACATGGTTTACCGTGACGGTCGAGTTACCGTGGCGTTCGAGCGGAATCCGAGGATTGGATCTACAACTACGCCGAGGCTGGGTATCACATCCTGGCAATGACCGATCATGACAATTACCATACCGTGCGGGAAGGTGAGCGAGAGATGACGCCGGCGCGTGAGACGACGTGGCCGTGGACGAAGTGGATCGAGGAAGACCCGTCCCAAACATGGTGGGCAACGCCGTGGTGAGTCCGGACGGGCGGATCGTGAATATCCTCCGCGTGAATGTCGAGGGGCCTAGCCGCATTGCCGGCAAGGCCGCGCTGATCCGGATAAGCGACGATGGGGAAACGGCTTCGTTCGATCCGGAAACCGGGTTCCTCGACTTCCCCGGCGGCGCGAAGAAGTTCACCATCCGCCACGACGAAAGCTCGGACGCATATTGGACGCTGACGAATCCCGTGATGGGGTACCGGGAACGGAATGCCGGTTCGGTGCGCAACACGCTGGCCCTGCTGCGGTCGGAGGATCTGATCCACTGGGAGGTGCGCTGCATTCTGCTGCATCATCCCGACGTGGTCCGCCATGGATTCCAGTATCCCGACTGGGTGTTCGACGGCGATGACCTACTGGCGGTCTGCCGCACGGCTTACGACGACGGAGTCGGTGGGGCGCGCAACGCGCACGATGCCAATTACCTGACCTTTCACCGCTTCGAGGATTTTCGCGATTTGGCCTTGGCCGATTCGGTGGTCGATCCCGAGACGATCGGACCGGGAGAACCCATCAAGGTGAGCTTGGATGGTTTGACTGTTCAAGGGCGCAACTTTACCGTGGAAACACTGAACAACGATTCCAAGTCGTTCGCGAACCGGACGTATGTTTGGAAACAAGTACCGGAGAAACTGCAAGGTTGGCGCTACGCGCGAACCGCCGGCGGATCGAACCCGCGCGTGCGTGCGACGGCAAATCGCGATACGACCCTGTGGATGGCCACGGCCACCGGCCAGTCGGGCATCGACACCAGCGGCTGGCAGCCGGAACCGGAACTCGGATTCCACTATACCGACGATGGACGCACGCGGATGGACGTGTTCCGGCGCGAGGTCGAGAGCGGCGAGTCGGTCGAGATCCCTCAAGGCAATTGGACGGGCGGCGTCCTGCTGGTCCCGCCCCGGGGCAGCCGGCGCCGAAAATGCCTCGGACGCGACGGACTGAAGGGGGAAACACGAACAGGCACCTTTCAAGCGTCAATGATTGACAGGCAAGCACCCTGTGATCGGGGAGCATAATAGCCCCGGATTCTTACTCAGACCCGATAACAAAACCATGCCGATGTCCCATCATCCAAGGGGTCTTGTTATGGGGTCTTATGGTCCCAGCTCGCGACGGCAGAATTTGTGCGTGGCGGCGAAGAGGAGAGCGATCAGCCCGTAGCTCCAGACCAGCGGCAGGTCGTAATGAATCCCCAAACGGGGCGAGTGGATGAAGCCGAGCAGCGCGAGGACGAGGCCGGCTAGCGCGAAGGCGGACGCCCCCAGGAAGCGGTTGTCAATCAGCAGAGCCGTCATGGCGCCCCAAATCAGTCCGGTCAGAATCGCGCCGCGGGACAGAAATTGTTGCCCCATCATATGGATTCCTTGGTCGGCCACCAACTTCTCGGCAAGATCGTGGGGAACGTGGTCACCGCTCAACGCCTCCAGCGTTTTACCCAGCTCCGTGGCCTCGATTGAAGGCTCCATGAGCGAGTTCAAATAGCGTGCCAGATTGGACATCTTGTTGGTCAGAATATCGCTCAGGTGGGGCACGATGGCGATGGCCACGGCCATGGCATGACGAGGGGGCGTGGCCGTGAATGCCTGGGCGCAGATCACGATCCCGACGAAGACCAGAAGAGGCGCCACGGCTGCCACCGGAATGATTCCGTGCAAGAAAGCGACCAAGCCGAAGGTGTTCCCGATAAAAAAGACCAGGCCCACCAGCAGCGCATAGCCGCACCCCGCGCCCAGCCGCTTGTAGGCCGGGTGTCCAATGAAGACCGTGGTGGGGAAGGGGCTGCCGCAGATCGCGCCCGCCATGGTCCCGATGCCATCCATGAACTGGCTGGTGCGGACGTTGTAGTGATCGCCCGCCGCCTCCGCACTCTCCACGTTATTCATCGTTTCGATGAAATTGTAAATCTCAATGGGTAGGACGATGGCGAGAATCTCGAGGTTTCCCGCGATATGCTTCAATCCCGCCCACAGATCGGAGAGAACGACAATCGGGAAATAGACGCCAATTCCTCGCGACGTCAGCTCCGATTCTCCGGTGACGAACCCCATCGTCACGCCGACGACGATGGCCAATAACCCGGCGGGAATACCACCCGGAAAGCGAACGCCCGCTACCAGCCCCAACAGAATGATGGCCAACGCGGGGAATCCGACCGCGGCGTGCTCGAAGATTTCCGCCAACGGCACGGTCGCGATCCAGACGATGGCAATGCCGGCGAGCGTCCCCAGCATGCCGGCACGGGGGGTGATTCGTTTCAGGAGCGGCCCGAGCAGGCACCCGGACATCTCGAGCACCCCGCCGAGAAAAGCCGCGGCAACGCCGACCTGCCATGCCAGCACCGCGTTCCCAGTCACCCAAAACACCGGGCCGATGACGCTATAAAGGTAGATAAACAAAATCGGGGTTGAAATGCCGTATGGCAGTGCCGTGACGTCGCCGCGGTTTTCTCGCCGAGCGAGCCGTCGGGCCTGAAAGACATAGAATAGCAGACCGACGATCAGCGCCACGCCCACCCCGGGCAGGATCCGTCCGTAAACCACGGTCTCGGGCATCTTGAATACGCCAAGACAGACCGTCGCGATGATCATCATGTTTGCCAAATTGTCCGCGAACAGCGCCCAGAACCCGTTCAGGTCGCCCCGCCTCAGAAACGGATAGCCTTGGTCATTCATGAATACACCCGTTCATGATCCGTCAAAGATATGCGTGGAAAGAACCTTGCCGCTTCCAGTCAAAGTGACACGACATCGTCAACGCGTGCGAAACGCGAAATCCCCCTTTCGTTCAGCCCGAAGAGGGTCCAGCACCCCCCGCGTCGTTTCCGGCAGCCGGAACAAAACCGCGTTCCCACTTCCCGTTCTTCTTTGGTGGCGGGAAAACGCCCTTATAGCGTACACAAACGGTAACACAATCTGAATCCCGTTTCAAAAAGCCAACGGGCAACGCGGCCGGGCAGCCCGCCCCATTGAGCCGTCCCCAGAGAAGTAACCGTTCACGGGCAAGAGACTGATATCCGCGGGCGTTCGCACTTCC
>JBNJEM010000397.1:0-7392 GCA_051745935.1 Planctomycetota bacterium | reverse complement strand
CCGGGACCAGCCCGGGGCATCTCATCCAGCACGGATAACCGCCGTAATGGAGCGAGGAACCTGAGTCTCCCCTGGCCCGAACTGGGAACGTCACTCGAACCCCTTAAATCAGACAGTTATTTCTTAACAGAGCCTTAGCGGCTCAGGAGCGAATCGGCCGGCACATTGGACAAGAGGGTGGTGGGCAGGTAGCGGTAGTAGACTTCCAGGCAGAGGGTGGCCATGGCGGTGCTGTAAACCCGGCCGCCATAGGACCCCCAGACGCTGTCCGGATCCCAGCTGCCCGCCACGTGGTCGTCGGTGCGTTGGAGCCGCAGCAACTGACGTTGCATGGCGTCGTTCCACTTTTCCCAGGCCGGCCCCTGGACTTGAAACAGCGCCAAAGCGCCGTAGTACCAGTAGTAAAAGTTAGGCTGGCCCGCCTGCGGCACTTCCCCCATGAGAAAATCAGTCGCTTCGTCGACCAAATCCTCGCTCGGCGCCAAATCCAGGAAATAGCGACACACCAGTGCCTCGGCGGTCATGGGGCGCGATGCGGAGGTCCCTGACCGATACCCGCTCAGTCCGCCGTGTCGACCTTGTTCACATCGCTGCAAGAACTCGAGCATGCCCTCACGCGTCTCGCGAGGGATGTCGATACCGGCCAGCGAGGCGCTTTTCAACGCCATCACCTGCCACCCGAATTGGCTCATGTCCCCCGGGTCACTCGCCTGATACCGCCACCCGCCGGTGGTCGAGTTTTGTGCATCCACCGTATACCCCACGCCACGCTCGACGTACGGTTTGATTCGCGCGTCGCCGGTCATGGCCAGAGCCTCACTCATGGCCAGCAGCGCCATGCCATGACAATACATGCGGGCATACAGGCGAGCCGACCCGGCCAGGTTTCCATCCTCCGCCTGGCTTCGCAGCAAAAACTCGAGTCCCCGCTGGACGTTTTGGCGATAAATCCCCTCAAGGTGCGTTTGACCGTTGGACAACATGGCCAGCACAACCAGTCCGGTGATGCCGGTATCGGCGTCGGTTCCAGCCCCCTGGCGGTCATGGCCGGCGATCCGCTGTTCGATCCCCGAACCCCAGCGACTGGCATCCCAACGCCCATCGCGTTCCTGTTCGGACGCCAACCACTTCAGTGCCGCCTCGACCGCGATGGCCGCCTTGGTGGTGCCCCCGAGTCCCGTGGCAACGTCCTGATCTTGCGGGATCGTCCGCATCCGATACGGTGTTGGCAGCGGTTGTCCATCGGCCAGGCGGCGAGGCATGGCGGCGACAGCGTCCTTGATCAACGCGGCAGCGGGGGCGGTCGTGACCTCGTGCCGCCGCGGCAACGTCACCAGATCACGCTGCTTCTCGGCACTCTCCTCTTCCTCGGCCGGGGGCGGTTCGTCGGCAGCTCCCGTCTCCTCCTTCCTGGAAAGGGCTTGGTTGTCTGATTGTGACAGCTGATCGAGGTTTCCAGCGAGCGCCTCGGCGGTCTCCGAACGAGCCTCCACGTCGGCCAACTCTTGCATTCGCGATCCGATGGAAAGAAACTCAGTGGGCAGTTCGACCCGCGCGCGGGACCGGCTGGATGGTGGGTCCGGGGTTGGCGAGTCCATCCGTTCCGGAGCAAGCGGCTTCGGCGTCTCCACGGCGGGAGTGGACGGACGTGTCTTCACGTCCGGTTTTTCAATGGGCGCGGCCTCGATCTTCGAGGGCGCCGGTTTTTCAGGCGACGGGGTGTCGCGTTGGGGAGTTTCCCGTGGGGGACTTGGAACCGGCAGCGTATCCTCTGGCAGCATGTCGGTGGCTGGTTCCGGGGCGCGGTGCTGATCCGACCGAGTCACGGGCTCGGTTTCAACCTCCATCCGTTTCGTATTGACCGGATCAGGTTCCAGAATTTCTTGAGACGCAAGACCTTCCCACGGCGTGGGCGCCTCGGCCTTCCTGGACTCCCCGGGAGGATGGTCCGAGGTGATGAACGCCACCTCAATCGCCTCTTCCTCTTCGACCGGTGTTTCACTTTCGAATAAGTGGGTCGTATAGGCGAACAGAACCAACAGCAGATGGGCGAACACGGAGAGCACGACACATTTGGACAACGGCCGGACTTCCCCCCAGCGCGTGCGCATGAGAATCAACAGGGCGACGGTCAGTATCGCCACCCCCACCCACACCGCTATGCCCAACACCTCATAGCCGCTGGGGGCCGAACGGGCGGAATCGTTGGCGAGCATCCATGCTTGCAAGGTCATAGTCTGTTGCTACTACTGCTTGGCAGTATCCTATGTCTTCTGGACCATTTCAAACGGACGCGAACGTCCATCGCGGGCGGTTCCGCGTGCCCTGAGCGCGCCGAATATCCCCTCACCGCGGCTTACTTGCCAGCCGCACCGAGATTCCCATGTCCGTGATGCCAGCTTCGCGACACGCCCCCAATACGGTGGCGACGTGCTGGAACGCGCCCTCGGCATCACCGCGCACCATTACGCCCAAACCGCTGTATTGCCGCCGCGCCGAGCTCAGCCGTGTCGTCAATTCATCAAGGGTTACGAAGTCGCGATCCAGAGAAATCCGGCCGTCCTGGTACACGTTGATCACGCGTTTCTCCGGCGCTGGGGCCAGCGTCTCGGTCTCTTTGACTTCCGGCACTTTCAAGGCTAGTTTGTGTTCCCATTCAGCGAACTTCGTTCCCACCATGAAGAAGATGATGAGCAGGAACATGATGTCGATCATGGGGGTCAAGTTGAGCGTCGGCTGTTCGTCCTGGTGAGTTTTCAGGGGCATGGTCGTTTCTCTCTCCGCACAAAACCTGACGCGGGCATCCGAACTTCGAGTTGACGGGGCCGGATCATCATGCCGCCTTTCGCTCGCTTTTGCGGTTACTGGGCGAGTCGCCGGAAACCAAATCAACCACCTGTTGCCCCAGCGAATCGATGGAGATCACCAAACGATCCACGCGACTGACGAAGTACAAATAAGCGATCAAGGCGGGGATCGCCACCGTAAGCCCCGCCGCGGTCGTCAACAGCGCCTGGCTAATCCCTCCCGCCAACAGCTCGGGGCGTCCCATGGCGCCCGAGTGGACAATCGCGTTGAAAGCGCGAATCATGCCCAGCACCGTCCCCAAAAGTCCCAGTAGGGGGCTGATGGTGGAAATCCCGTTGAACAATCTCAGATACCGCCGAAGATCGTTCGTCACGCGTTCGCCCGTATCGATCACGGCCTGCTCCACTTCAACGGACGAACGCCCCCATTTGCGCACAGCCGCCGCGAACACGTCGGAAACAGGGCTCTTGTTCTTCTCGCACAACGCCAACGCCTCATCTCGCGTCAATTGCTCCTCCCGCAGTTGTTCCAGGAACCGCCGCACGAACGGTCGTGGAATCACGCGACCCTGACGCAAACTGACCACGCGTTCAAACACGAACACCAACAACACGAACGAACAGAATCCAATTGGAATCATTAACAGCCCACCGTCCTGAAAGGCCGCCAATAAACTGTCGGTCGGAATCACGGTTTCTTCTCCTCCTTGGTCGCTTCGGGTGTCAGTCGCGTCCGAAATGTCCGGCGGCATTGCCGGTTGAGCATAAACGCTGCTCATCGCCGCGGCAACGATCAGCCCCATTATCACGGCAATCCCAATCCCTCGCATCGTGCCTTCCTTTCGTGTCGACTGCATCGCTACTCATCCCCTGCATAACGGCGTTGATCGCGCCCAGCCCAAAGGGCGACGTTCGTTTAGTGTCGCCGGCCAAACGGCGCGCACCTTGAAAAGCCTTCCTTCAAGCCGTGCAACGAACGTGCGAACGTCCGCAAATATCAGTCTCTTGCTCGTGAACGGTTACGTTCTGGTTTGTTCGGTATTTCAGTCACGGGTTGGAAACCGGTGCCGCTATCGAGTCTGGCTTGGACCGGCTTCTTGTCGTGCAACGTGTAATCGCTTGTTTGCTTTTTCCGCGAAACGGGTGTCCGCGTAGTGTTCGAGGACCTGGCTGTACGACTCGATCGCCTCATTCCAGCGGCCCAGCATCTCGTGGCATTTGCCGGCCTGCAGCAATGCCGCCGCTTTCCATCGCGCGAAGTCGTACAGCCCTTCCACGCGGTAGTAAGCTTTGATGGCTTGATCGTACTGTTCCTGCATGAAGTAGGTTTCGCCGATCATCCACTGGGCCACGGCAGCCGTCTCCGACGCGCGGCCGGTCTCGGACTGAATCACCCGCAAGTAGGCCGCCCGTGATTCCGAAAACTCCGCCCGGCTGGCGTGATATCGTCCCAGCAAATAGTCGACTTCGTGCTGCTGGGAGAAATCGGGAAATCGGGCCCGGATTTGAGACGCCACGTCGAAGGCCTCTTCCCACCGCCCCTGACGGGCGAGCCCTTGTGCGTGCCGCAAGGGAATCATCGCCACCCACGCTTCACCACGGTCGCGTGTTTGTTCGTGGAGCTTTTCAAAGAGCTTGCCCGCCTTGCCATACTCATGCCGCCGATAATACGCTTCCGCCAGCCAATATTCGGCCGGTAACCGTTGCGAACTGTCGGGATATTCCTTGACCAGCCTTTGTAGGGGTTCAACCGCGTCCTTCCACCGCTTGTTGGCCGCGGCCAGTTGCCCGCGCAAATAGAGCGAGTGGGCGACCATCTTGGCGTCTTTGGCTTCCTCAATGATCTCTCGAGCCAGTGCGTCGGCCTCTTCATACTGCTCATTTCGGGCGGCTCGCTCCGCCAACCGGTATGTGGCGTCGGACCAGTAGCGACTGGAGCGGCACTCTTGGTGGAGTTGGCGGAAGACCCCGTCGGCTTCCTCCTCGCGCTGCAGATCGACCAGCACCCACGCCAACCGGTAGAGCGCGCTGGGACGCTGATCGGACGATGGATACTGTTCGAGCCATTCGCGCAACAGCGGTTCCGCCGCCCGATCCTGCTCCAACCCATCGTGAATTCGAGCGGCGGCCAACGTGGCCGAACTGACATGCGGCGAATCCGCATACCGATCTCGGACCAACCGGTACATCGCCAAAGCCCCTTCGGGCTTGTTGTCCTTTTCCAAAGCCCGCCCCCGCATCATGGCGGCTTCGGCCGCCAACGGGCTCTCCGGAAACCGCTCCAACAGCTGTTCGAATCGGCGTGCTGATCGGGACGTTTCGTCTTCCCGGGTCCAATCGAGCCAGGCCAGTCCGGACATCCCCCGCATCACGTACCGCTCCGGATTCCCGTCTTGAGCCAGCTCGCGAAACATGCTCTCGGCCAGCTTTTTCCGGTCCTTGTCGTAGGCGGCCTCGGCCAGGTATTCCAGCGCCGACAAATAGGCTTCATGCCCGGCGTGCCGCTCCTTCATCTGCAGGAACAGACGCTTCACATCGTCCCAACGATCCAGCCGGGCAGACGTCACGGCCAGCTGAGCGCGACACTTCCCGGCCTCGGGACCGTCCGGCCGAGCTTCCAGATACTGGCGCAACGGCTCGACGGCCTCCTCGTACCGTTCCAGCTCCAGCAAGGCGGAAGCCCGGGCCATTCGCACGCCATCGACCAGTTCACGCGGCGTCCGCGCGTCCGCCAACGCGTCGAACTGCTCCAACGCTTCCGTGTACCGCTCGGCCCCCAGCAATGCCAGGGCCAAATAGTAACGCGCCGACGCCGCCGTTACCCCTGACTCGATCTGCCGGGGCATGGACGAAGCGGAAGGATCCGTCCGCGGCGCTGATGGAGCCGCCTTCGTTTCCTCCTCCAAAACGGCGTCCAAACTTGGCCGCAGCAACGCGATGGCCCGCTCGTACTCAGCCTGCTTCAGGTACACTCGGGCAGACATTTGCTGGACCAGCGGCAACAATGGGCTTCCCTCATGCTCTTGAGCAAACCGCTCGGCTAATTCGTTCACCCCCGCGTGGTCCTCCGTTTCCCACGCCACTTGGATAAGAGCCCGCAAACTGTCATCCGTCCACTTACTGTCCGGGTACTGCTCCATTACCCGCTGATAGAAACGTTCGGCCTCGGGGAAGTCCCCCATCTTGTGGTGGGCCTCGCCCGTTGCAAATACCAACGCCGGCCCCAACTCGTGGTCCTCGAAGCGACTCGTGGCCGCGGTCAGCGTCTCCACCGCTTTCTGGAATCGGCCGCGTTCCGTCTGACTGATTCCCAGCCAATAGGCGACATGGGGAGCCAGATCGCCACCAGGATACTGCTCCCGTTTTCGCTGCAAGGCGGCGATCGCCTCCTCAAAACGACCTTGGTGATAGAGCAAGATTCCCAACTGCAGCAACGCGTCATCACTGATTGCCGTCCGACGCTCGCTGCCCCCCAGGAATTCGTAGAACCGAATCGCCCCTTCGGCGTCATCCAACTGTTCCAGCGACCGAGCCAATCCAAAGCGGCATTCTTGCGACAAGGCCCCGTCGGGAAACTGCTTCAGGCCCCGCTCAAATGCCCGCTGTGCTGCTTCCGGATCGCCTTCCGCCAACCCGATCTCCCCTAAATAGGGGTAGGCATACTCGCAAAGCTCGTCTTCCGGATACGTCGCGACGAATTGCTCCAGAAAACCGCGTGCCTCCCGGTGTTTTCCGTCCAAGTACAAGGTTTCCCCCACTCGGAACCGGCTTTGCCGTTCGTACTTGCCCTCGGGAGACCGCTCCAAATACTCGGAAAAACGGGCATGCGCCGCCTGATACCGCTCCACTTGGACCAATGACTCAGCTAAAAAGAACACCACCGAATCAGCCCGATCGTGATCGGGATAGTCTTCCAAGAATTGCGTGAACTCCTCGATGGCCAGTTCCCATCGGGCCTTGGCGTAGTGATGCGCCGCCACCGCATATTGATCGTCGGCCAACCCCGCCAGAGCCGGCTGCGCCAACCCGCAGAGCAGCAGTATCGTGATCGCTCTTAGTCGCAATATCCAGTACATCCTATCTCGCCCCGTACCCACCGCACATGCCGGAAACCATTAGGGACCAATCCCATGCTGAACAGCGGCATAACACGGGATCGCCTACTGTAGCCCCTTTCAGAGAGAGGCGTAAACCCCGGAACCAACCACGTGCGACTCGACTGCCACAACCCGAGTCAGGCCCGTTCCATCCAGCACCCCCCCTGTCACGCCGAACAAAGCCGGACGCCCCAGGGGGCGGCTTCATCGCGGCCCCCCTCGAAACCAATTCCTTGATTCAAGTTGTCACGCCAGGAATCCGCTCCACCAGCGCAAAACCTGAACGTTGAGCCGTAAACGGGCAGTCTATCTAATCGGGTTGGAGCGAACTGCGGGTTCATTCCGTGTGGCAGAATTCGATCGAACGAGATTGCGTCCCCGCCTATGTTTGTTCTATTTTTCCTAGATTAACAGGAGAGTTTCCATCGCGGCGGACCTTGACCGGCACACCGGCCGCTTACCTCATGACAGCGCGGGATTAACCGCCC
>JBNJEM010000396.1:0-7395 GCA_051745935.1 Planctomycetota bacterium | reverse complement strand
GGACCACGGGACAAGCCCGTGGCATTTGCATCCGGCAAAGCCCTTTTTCAACATGTGCAACGGAAGTGCGAACGTCCGCGGATATCGGTCTCTTGCCCGTGAACGGTTACGGAAATCCGTGCTACCCATCGTCTCACGGATTTGGAACACGGATTTGGAACACGGATTTGGAAACTGGCGCTACTGGATTCACGGCCCGTTCAGCCGTCGCGAGCCAACCCTGGAATCACGCTTGTTCCAAAATCCGCTCCATGTTCTTTTTGTAGGCTTCCACCCCCGGCTGGCCGTACGGGTTGATTTGGGTCAACCGTCCCTCGACGACCGTCGCGAGCATCATCATTTGGAAAAACTGCCCCAGCGAGAATTCGTCGATTCGAGGCAGATGGATGTCCGTGGCGGGGCGTCCGTCTTGCCGGTACGCTTCATTGGTCCCGGAAATAGCCGCTGCCATGAGCTCCGGGATCGTCTTGGTCGCATGCTTGTTGAGTTCGTCCTGGTTCAGCTTGCTTTCGCCGACTGCTAATGGATCGGTCCGCCAACGATCCACGATGAGGTTCGTATGCAGCTTGTCCAGCCGCCCCTCTTGGTGTTGTTGGGCCCGGGAGTGGAGGTCGCGAGTGTTAACGGCAGTGATAGGCGTCGCGCCTTGTTGGTTTTTCCCGAGACTTTCCGCTAACAGCTGGTCGTACCAGAAGCCAACCGCCTCCAGGGCCTTTGACCAAACGGAGAGCACTCGGATGGTGGCGTTGCGCTTCTTTTCCATCAGATGGCAAACGCCGACATATTGCAGTACCACGTTCTGTTCCACCGGCGCCGAGCGGAAATGGTCGTTCATGGCGGCCGCCCCCTCCAATAGCCGAACCACGTCCAAGCCAAGGATGGCGGCCGGAAGCAGACCGACCGGCGAGAGGACCGAGAACCGCCCCCCAACCCCTTCGGGAACCTCGTAGATGTCCGGGCAGCCCAACGCCATTGCCAACTTGAACAGCTTGCTCTCCGACCCCGTCACTGGAACCACCAATTGGCGGGTCATTTCGGGATCGTCGCGGCAGGATTGGCGGAGCGCGGCGAGAAACCGCCGCAAGGCAACGGCGGTTTCCAACGTGCCGCCCCCCTTGCTGATGACCACGATCCCCCAGCGGTCATCGACCGACGACGCCGGTTGCCCCGCGCCCAAAAGCTTGAGCAATCCCCGCATGGCGTCGTTGTCCAAGTTGTTCCCCTCGAAATACATGCGCGGCCGTTCACCTCGCTGGCCGCGATCCCGCTCATTGAAAAACGGCTGGCAGCAGGCCTCCATCAGGGCTCGCGCCCCCATGTAAGAGCCTCCGATGCCAAGAACAACCACCCGGTCGACCAGCCCCCCCAACCGTTTGGCCGTTTTCAGAATGCGCCCCAATTCGCTGCCGTCGCGATCCTGCCGATAGGCGGATAGCGTTTTTTCTGGCAACTGGAAGAACCCGGCGTCAAGCGGCTTCTTGGTGGCGGGAATCGTGTCGGGGTTGGCAAACTGCTTCACGTCCGTTTCCACCACCGTGGTGCGAGCTTCCGCCAGGGGCGAGCTGATTTTTCCCAGCATTTCTCGAGAAATGCCGGTCTTCTCCAGCATCGCTCCCGCCGGGTTGTACTGAATGAGCTGTTCGTTAGCGTTCATGGATAATGCCTCCTTCCAAATACCTTTCAGGCATTCTAGCCTGAAAGCCGTGGATCTGGCGAGCCGGGGTAGAATCCTTTGTCAAGGCAGGTCAGCTGGGAAGGGGCTGTGAGGTAGATGGCCGCCAATCGGCCAACGTGTTACAGGTCGGGAATGCCTGAGCGCCTTTGTGTTATATTTCAGGCGGTTGGGTTTTTCCGGGTGGAAAGCCGCCCGACGCAAGCCGTCCTTCCGTTGGTCGGACTCGCGGCGGACAACGTCATCCGCGACCGGTCCATTTCAGGCGGTTGGACTTTTCCGGGTGGAAAGCTGCCCGACGCAAGCCGTCCTCCCGTTGGTCGGACTCGCGGCGGACAACGTCATCCGCGACCGGTCCATTTAGATCGCGTGCACCATAACCGCCGCCGGGTTGTGTTTTTTTCAGACGGAAAAGCGACTGGGCCCGCCCCATTCCGCGGCTGGTCGGACTTGCGGCGGAGAATGTCGTTGCCACATGTATGTATCTGTTGCCATATGTATACCCCGGAAGGAGAAGGAACTTAGACCATGGATATCCAACAACTCGTTCGCCAACTTCACGTCAAAAACGACTCGAAAATCGTGATGCTCGTCGCCGACGGCATCGGTGGGTTGCCGCGAACCCCCAGCGGCCACACGGAACTGGAAACGGCGAACACGCCCAATCTGGACCAACTGGCCCAGCGAGGCGTGCAGGGGGCCAGCATTCCAGTGCTGCATGGGATCACTCCTGGGAGTGGCCCAGGCCATCTTGGTCTGTTCGGTTACGACCCGTTGCGGTACGTCATTGGCCGGGGGGCACTCGAAGCGACGGGAGTGGGGTTGGAGTTACGGACGGGGGACGTGGCAGTCCGGTGTAACTTTTGCACGCTCGATGGCGACGGAAACATCGTGGACCGCCGGGCCGGCCGAATTCCCACCGAAGAGAGCGCTCCGCTGGCCATTTCACTCCGCCAAATCTCCATTCCAGGCGTGGAGGTTATTGTGGAGCCGGTCAAGGAGCATCGATTCGTGGTGGTGTTCCGTGGCGAGGGCTTGGTGGGCGAGGTGGCGGACACGGATCCGCAGGTGACCGGTCGTCCCCCCTTGGAGCCGGTGGCGGACAATGAGGCGAGCGGTAAGACGGCGCGGGTGGCGGCGGACTTCCTGAAGCAGGCCCGCCAACTGTTGAAGGATGAACCGAAGGCCAATTTCTTAACCATGCGAGGGTTTGCCGCCAAGCCGGACTTGCCCTCTTACGAGGAGGCGTATGGGGTCCGGGCCGCCGCCATTGCGAGCTATCCCATGTACAAGGGCTTGGCCCAATTGGTCGGCATGAAGATCGTGGGCGAGGCGGCAAGCCTGGAGGAGGAGATTGAGGTCCTGAGGGAAAACTGGGACCACTACGATTTCTTCTTCGTGCACTTCAAGTACACGGACAGCACGGGGGAGGACGGCAACTTCGACGCGAAAGTGAAGCGGACGGAGGAGTTTGATGCGATCGTGCCGAGCGTTACGGCGTTGAATCCAGACGTGCTGATCATCACGGGGGATCACAGTACGCCGGCTTATCTAAAGAGTCACAGTTGGCATCCGGTGCCTACGTTGTTGGTCTCTGATCGGTGTCGACCTGATGCCTGTCAGGCGTTCAGCGAGCGGCAATGCGTGGTGGGGGGGCTGGGCCAGTTCGAAGCCAAATACTTAATGTCATTGGCCTTGGCCAATGCCGATCGGCTGGCGAAATACGGCGCGTGATCGGGTGCTTTCGGGACACGAAGAAGCCACAACAAGATTATTCAGGCTAGCCGTTCACGGGCGGCGCTACACGGCCTGGACACAGGAGCCCGCATGGATGCTGCGGGCTTGTCCCGTGCGTTTGCATTTGAGCTTGCTCGCATCCAATATCTGGTGCGTGGCCTGGCCCCGTGCCTGGAACGAGTGGAGTGGGAATTGATGGCCTTCGTTGATTTCCTCAACGAAGTCGCGGACGAGGCGTGATGGAGAGTGGCTGGGCGCGAGATACGGCGAGGCGGTTTGGATCGCGCCATGCGGGCGCCAAGCGTTATCTTGCCTTATATTGTGTCATGTTTCCGCGCGGGGCGAACCGGGTACGACGGACTCCGTCTTTCGCCGCCGCTCTTCAGCCCGTCTCCCGGAACGCGGCTTCCGGCACACATGCATTCACATCCGGCTATTCGCAATGGCTCTCGTCTCGACACCCCTGGCACGGTTTCTGGCTACAACCGTCAGCGGCTGGAGGGCGGCGGCGATGGCAGGGCGTGTCGGCCCTCGCGCATTTCAAGTCGGCACGCGGTGGGCACTGAAGTGGCGGGGGGCATTTGCGAGTGTAATCGTCAGACACAACACCGCAGCGGTTGATACCGCGGGGGCTGGGGATGCGGGGTTCCCGTTTGGAAACATAGTCGTCGCAACCAACGCATGTGGTTTCGGTCCATTCCGGCATGGGTTTGGGGCAGTAATCATCACGACACGTGGGCTGGCTGCAGGTGGGCGCGGCCCCGCTCACGCGGAAGATTCGGCTCCAGTCCACCGCTTGAACCGAGCGCATTGTCAGCAGCGAAACGGCGGCGGCCAACGTGACGGTTTTCCATTTCATGGTGACAACTCCTCCGCGTATTCCCGCGACGTCAACACCAGGTGCGAGACCATTTCACAACTGGGAACGCGTGCCGTGTTAATTCGTGTCTTCCGAGGCCGCGTCGTCTTCCGGTTCGGCCTCGCCCGCTTCCTCAAGATCTTCCATGCGGATCGCCTCGGGCGCCGGTATGTCATCCTCGAACGCGTCATTCTCGAGTTCTTCCAGGCTCTCGGGAGTTTCCGGCGCCGCGCCGCCATCGGCGGGCGTTTCGGTTCCGGGGCTCGCTGGTGTGTAGCCGCCCCGGATTTCCCAGCCGCCGCCGAGAGCGCGGTAGATGGTGATCAACGCCTGCGCCAAGTCACCTTGTGTCGTCGCATAACGATCCTCGTCTTGGACTTTGAGCACCTCCAGGTTAAAGACGCGATTGTAGTCGATCAGACCTTCCGTCTCCTGATCTTTTCCGATGGTCCACGCTTTGCGTGAGGCCACCACCGCCTCTCTGTTGGTAATCAATCGCTCCTGTGACTTGAGGAACGAGTTGATGGCGGTTTCGGCCTCCTCGTTGGCGGTCAGGACTGATTGCTGATACTGGCGGGCGAGGTCTTGGAATAGCGCTTCTTCCGCTCGCACCGCGTTGATGAGGCGGCCATAATTGAGGATATCCCATTGAAAGCCCGGCGCGATATAGCCGGCGTTCGCCGCGCTGGAAACGAGGTGTTTGAATCGTTCCGACTCGAATTGCAGGGCGCCGTTGATGGAGAAATGGGGGAAGAGGTCGGCCGTGGTCACGCCGATCTGGGCGCACTGGGCCGCCACCTGCCGCTCGGCCGCGCGCACATCGGGGCGGCGTCGCAGCAAATCGGCGGGGATCCCCACGGCCACCTCGGCGGGAGCGGTTGGAATCGGCCTTTCACCCAATTGTTCCGAAAGATCTTGCACCGGGATTCCCAGCAACGTGCAGAGTCGATTGTTGGCGCTGCGAATCTGGGCTTCGAATTGTGGAATGAGCTGTTCGGTGTTCTTGAGCGTGGTCGTCGTCTGGGCCACGTCCAGATCGGATACCTTCCCGGCGTCTCGTCGAGCCGTGACGATTTTCAAGGAGCCTTTTTGGGCCTGGACATTCGCTTTGGCATAAGCCAAGCGTTTTTGAGCCGTTCGGTATTCTACATAGGTCGAGGCGGTATCGGCGACGAGGCTGACCAAGACCGCGTCGTACTCCTCGACGGATGCCTCCAGACTGGCGTCAGCCGCTTCGATGCGCCGGCGGAATTTCCCCCAGATATCCAGTTCCCAAGCCATGTTGACGCCGCTGGACCAAGTGGTGGACTCTCGCTCGATCGCCACCGGGCCCCTTCCAATCAAACTGCCCAACCCGCTCGTGGTGATACTCCTGCGATCACGCCGGAATTGGCCAAACTGACTCTGTTGCTGCGGAAACCATCCGCCGATCGCGATGCCGCGTTGGGCGCGGGCGTTAAGGACCCGCATGCCGGCGGCTCGCAGTGTCAAGTTCTGGTCGTAAACACTTTGGACAAGCTGATCGAGAATCGGATCATCAAAAACCTCCCACCACATCGGGTTTTGAGGCAATTCCGCGCTGATCCGCTCGTCATAATCATCAATCCATTCTTCTGAAACGGGGGCCGCCGGCCGGCCGTATTCCGGGCCGACCTTGAAGCCGTTCCGGGCCCAATTCTTCATGGTACCGCAGCCGGTAAGCAGAACGGAAATCAACATCGGAATCAGCAGCAGATCCGCACCGCGAAGGGACAAGGACCTGGATGGGCGAGAATTCCGAGACGAGCTTCCCGCACGCCGGAATTCATCACGCGGCAACTCATCCCTGAGTTGAAGTTGAACGGGCATTGGTTTCTCCCATTATGGTGAAGCACCGGGCGTGTCGGTTGGGCGGAGCTGGTCGGTGTGCGACGCGCGTCTCTACTTGGCCGTTGGCAGCCAGTGGCCATGACAGGCCGTCCTCGCACGCATCGGATTAAACGCATGGCCATGGCCCGTCGAGCCCACGTACGTGGCTCGTCGCGGTTTCTCCAGCGGAGGCCCCGGGCCCGCACATTCCCGGAAAGCCGTTTCATGGCTCTGCTTCAGCAACCTGGCCTATTGCAAGTGGCTATCGTGCTACTAACGGCGAGAAGCTTGCAGTTCTTCACGCAATTCCAGCAACCAACGGGAGCGGGCTAACGTTGTTCGAGCGGGAGCTCGCATTGGGTTGGCGGCCCTGCCACCCCGTGCTATCCAATCGCGAAGAGCGGCAAGATTCACGGATGGAAAAATGCGGACCACTGTTATGATCGGCACGACGGCGCGCTGCCATTGATGGAATCCTTACAGATGGACTCGCCAGCTCGCCGCAAATGTGAAACTGTGCGGGCAAGGTAGAGTTTGCACGTGAACGAGTGAACAAAGAGGTCTCGATTCGGGCATCTGAAGCGGGCGGCTCACGTGCTGCGCAGCGAGACGGGCCGAGAGGGGGTCACGAGGAGCTGGAAAGTTCGAGGGGCTCCAACGCGGTCACGTGCAATAGATCGCATTGGATCATTCGATCGGGAAGACGGCCTTTCTCGGTCGGGGCGCCCACGAAGAGGCTGGCGCGGGTGAGCGCCGCGAATTCGGGATGGCGGATTTCGTATCCTTGGCCGGTGGACAGACGAACGCGAAAGGGCTGGAAAGGCTGTTTACGGAGCAGGTCTCGGACTTCGTCGGCGCGCATGTGAAACTCCTCCTATGTTGCTTCCTGCCCACAAAATGGCTTCCCACTAGCTTCGATGGTAAGCATCACGTTGTCAGGCGTCAACAGAGTGCTAGCCCTGCCCCCCCTAGCCCTGGGCTGATGAAAAAGCCGGACATTGGACAAAGTAGAGCAAGTAGGTCGCCCCCGGTTTGTGGCGTGTGCTTGGTTTAAGCGTTGAAGAGTTCACCTCGTGGGTGAATCAGGCTCGTGAGCTACGGGGCGTCCAACCCGTCAGACCCCCACGAGTTCACCTCGTGGGTGAATCAGGCTCGCGAGCTAACGCGGGGTCCAACCGGCCAGACCCCCACGAGTTCACCTCGTGGGTGAATCAGGCTCGCGAGCTACGGGCGGTACAGCACGGACGACTGTGAACTGTCGCAATGTTTCTCGGAACCG
>JBNJEM010000395.1:0-7428 GCA_051745935.1 Planctomycetota bacterium | reverse complement strand
TTTCAGGCGGTTGGATTTTTCCGGGTGGAAAGCTGCCCGACGCAAGCCGTCCTCCCGTTGGTCGGACTCGCGGCGCGGAAAGTGATCCGCGACCGGTATATATTTCAGGCGGTTGGATTTTTCCGGGTGGAAAGCTGCCCGACGCAAGCCGTCCTCCCGTTGGTCGGACTCGCGGCGCGGAAAGTGATCCGCGACCGGTATCAATGAGTTGAACGCAAGACCACGGGGATTTCGTCGGTCGCGCCGGCGGGCGGCGCGAGCGGGGCCGCTTTTCCCCCTCGTACGACCGCCTCGCCCCGCGTCCCAAGAAGCAACGCAGTCTCCTGATCCCGCCTTGCGCGGCATCCCGTGGGCATGGTCCCGGCTCAAGATTTCCCGGCTCGTTCCGTGTTCCAGGGCGTTCAGCGGGCTCACGCGTTACGAGAATCCAGGTTCAGCGTAACCGGCCCGTCATTGATCAGGGCCACGTTCATGCGCGCGCGAAAACGGCCCCGAGCCACCACGATCCCTTTTTCTTCAACCACCTGGCAGAAGTATTCGTAAAGTCGTTCCGCCACGTCGGGGGCCGCTGCCTTGACGAAGCTCGGCCGTCGCCCCTTGCGGCAGTCCCCCCAGAGCGTAAACTGGCTGACCACCAGCATTTCCCCCCCAACATCGCCCAAACCACGGTTCATTTTCCCTTCATCGTCTTCAAAGATCCGCAGACCAACGAGCTTGGACGCCAGATAGTCGGCGTCCCGCGCTTCGTCCCCGTGGCCTACCCCCAGCAAGACGAGTAACCCACGCCCAATCTGACCGACAGTTTCCTCGTCCACCGTCACATGCGCTTGGTGTACTCGTTGAATGCAAGCTTTCATCGGCGTGGTTTTCCGATTCCAGATCCTGTGAGCCTTTCACGCGAGGCCGCAGGGGGGGCGGTCCGCGTGAGCTGATAATAACTGGTCGCTGGGCGGTGACTGTATTTTACAGCCTGTGACAAAGTCGAGCATTTGCTTCCAAAATGCCTTGGATTATGGGAGGAGAACGTGTCTTGGGTCAACGTGATCTCCGCCGATGTCCGGTTTGCCTTGCTATCAAAAATAGGGGTGGGATGGAAAGATTACAACGGGCTCGTCACCCCCCCATGTTTTTGTCTCAAATGATATGAAACCACTTCAGGGCCATTCTCTTATCACGATCCACTGGAAGATCCCGGTCCAGGGGGGCTGAAACACAGAGCTGGGCACGGGCATGAAAACCGGGGCCCCCTCTCCTCGCTTACGGGTGGACCGTCTATACTTCACGCCACCGTGAATGACGCAAAGGCGGTCGAGTGCTTTCGACGTAACCGTCCCGCACGCCATACGTTGTGTTTGCCAGCGGTGGCGTGTCCCTTTGACTCGACAGCAGCCTGGGCATCGGAAAATCGGAACGGTTTAGCCGATTGGCGGCCCTGTGCGTCAGCCTGGCCAGGCTAATGTCCCTTGACAGCCAATTCAGCCGGGTCTCGCCAAATTCACATCGGATAGGACCTTCTTCGTCGATGCCAAAGCGAGTGCGATGAAACCACTACTGGCAGTCACAATGGGGGACCCCACGGGCATTGGTCCGGAAATCATCGCCAAGGCATGGGCGCGCCCGGAGGTGCACGCGGCGTGTCGAGCGGTGGTGCTGGGGCATCCCGACATCATGCGCCAGGCCGCGCGACTGGCCGGCTCACCGGCACGCGTGGTGACCGTGGATCGAGCGAAGGAAGGGAAGTCATCCCGCTGGCGGTTGCCTTGCCTTGCGTGCTGTACGGAGGAGGCAATTTCCGCCTTAGCGGGCCAGGTTGACCGCCGCGGGGGAGAGGCGGCCTATCAATCTGTCACGGAGGCGGTTCGATTGGCCCAAGCCGGCAGCGTGGACGCGATTGTTACGGCGCCGTTAAACAAGGCCGCGTTGTCGGCCGCGGGGCATGACTATCCCGGACATACCGAACTGCTGGCCGACCTGTGCTCCGTCAATCAGGTGGCCATGATGCTGTATTTGGCGCCGGATAGGACGGCCCGACATCAACATGGCCTGGCCGTCGCCCATGTAACGCTTCATATGGCCTTGCGCGATGTGTCCAATCTCTTGTCGAGCGAGCGCATCGTGCAGACCGCGAGCCTCGCCCGTACCATGACCCAGGCAATGCTGAACGCCCACGGCATCTCCCAGCCTCCCAGAATTGGCGTCTGCGCGTTTAACCCGCATGCCGGGGAAGGAGGGCTATTTGGAGACGAGGAATCACGAGTCATTCGCCCGGCGGTTGAACACGCGCGAACGGTGGGACTCGACATCCATGGTCCCTTTCCGGCAGATACCCTCATGGCACGAGCGGCCGCTGGCGAGTTCGATGCCGTTGTCGCCATGTATCATGATCAGGGCCATATCGCGCTGAAGCTGTTAACGATGCATCATGCCGTTAATGTTACCCTCGGTCTACCCGTGATCCGCACCAGCGTGGCACACGGCACGGCTCATGATCGCGCCTGGCAGGGAACCGCTCAGTGTGAATCCATGGTCGCGGCGATTCAGACGGCCGCCACGCTCGTTCCTTGCCGCCACCAGCTGCATTGGACGGCGCGGTGAAGGGGGCTATTGGTTATATTTCAGGCGGTTGGATTTTTCCGGGTGGAAAGCTGCCCGACGCAAGCCGTCCTCCCGTTGGTCGGACTCGCGGGCACGAAAGTCATCCGCGACCGGTATATTTCAGGCGGTTGGATTCTTCCGCATGGAAAGCTGCCCGACGCAAGCCGTCCTCCCGTTGGTCGGACTCGCGGGCACGAAAGTCATCCGCGACCGGTATATTGGGGGTTGAGGCATACCTACAAGGATAATGATTGGCCATGGCATACACTGCGTCTGAAAATACCTGCATCGCGTTTCTAGTCCGCCATGCGGCGACGATGAACAACCTAGCGCGACCTCCCAGAATTCAAGGGCGGGGGAACAATATCGGACTCTCTCCAGAAGGGCAGCTGCAAGCGGAGACCACGGCGCGGTTCCTTTCGAATCATCCCATCACCAAGGCTTTCAGCAGCCCGTTGCAACGAGCGATGGAGACCGCGTCCATCATTGCTCGGCCACACGGACTGGATCCCGTTCCTGTCGACCGACTACACGAGGTCGATGTCGGACGCTGGGAAGGATGCTCATGGGACCAGATCGAACGGGATGAGCCGGAAGCCTACCGTCGTTTCATGGTAAATCCCGCCGAGCATGGGTACGCGGGAGGTGAAAACTTGACGCAGGTGCAAACGCGAGTATTGCCGCTCGTCAGAGAGTTGTTCCAAAACCATCTAGGAAGCGTCGTCCTGGTGGTGGGACACAATGTCGTCAATCGGGTTCTGCTGGCCAGTTTGCTTCACGTGCCGATAGCTCGGGCACGCGGCATTGATCAAGATAATTGCGGCGTCAACGTGATTCGCTATCGGGATGGCCAAACAAAAGTATTGACCACCAACGCGGCCTTTCATTTGCATTAGAGGTGGGAGTTTTTGTTCCGCTGCCCACTCTTATCGAGCTCCGTCATAACGACAACGGGATAAAGAGGCCTCATGTGAATCGTCGAGTTTCTATCGCGTCAGACGCGTCCCCATCCCGGTGCCAGCCTCGGAACGGTCCGAGCTGGATTCCGCGAAGCGTGCCATATGTCGGCCCAGTCCCACCGTCCAATCCTCGCTGTCCTGGAACGCTCTGCGCGGACATCGCTTGGGCGCAAGCGTCGCCGTGCTACCGCCAGATGCCGTCCTCGCCAGGCTGTTCCCCGAGTTCAATGTGTTCGTCAAGTTGCCGCGCCGCGTTGGGAAGCGGATGATGCGTGTCCATGTACTCCATCAGCCCGGGGTCCCCCCAGGCGAGTACCCCGAGCAGGATGAGCTTGCCATACGCCGAAATGTTTGGCCACGCCCCTCGCGTCGACCAAAACTTGAGTGCCGTGCCAAATGACTGCTTGAGCCGAACTCCGCGAAAGTCAACACTGTATAACTCGTCCAGAACCAAATGGGTTATGAATCCAGCCATCGCGGCCAGTGTCCAGTACACGCGAAGATCGAAATGGCGGTGCGCGGTAATGAGAAACGTCAACAGCCCCACCGAGATGGCCGCGGGAATGCTGTGCCACATCCCCCGATGGACCGTGTAGCGGCGGAATAGTTCAGCCACCCCAAAGCGAATGAAAAGATACAACAGAGCGCAGGCCAAGATCACTGATTCACGCGTCCAATCCAGTGCTTGGAAACGCCGAATCAACATGATGGGCACGAATGCGGAAATGAACGCCACGGATTCGCGATACGGTATGCCGCTGTCACTGTCCAAATCGGGTAGAATGCCCGCCACACCACACAGCCCGCCTGCTAGCAGGCAGCTCTGTAAGGGGATTCCATAGTTGTAGCCCGCCATTCCCAGCCCAACACCAACGAGGGTCGAGCCCGCCACATGAGTTTTGAAGTCGGCCATTGCGTCTCCGTTCGCCACGCTCAACTCGGCGTGCCTCTTGCAAACCACCCCCCCCTGCCTTTTTCCACGCTCCACGGACTGTAGCGAAATAAGCGGTGTTCTGCCAAGATTGATTTACGCGGCGGCAATTGGTTGCGAGCGGGTTCAAACGTATACTAGTGCTCTGTCACGGCTTAATCTTAGGGTTGGTTGCCAGTGGCTTTGCCTGTGTGTTCTTGCAAGGTACGCCCAGCAGCGTTTGCAGCGCCGGTTCCACCCCAACTTTTGGGTTTGACAGAGCACGAGCGCGCTGTCACGGCTAATACGCGAAAGAATCACCAATCACCAATCACCAATGACGAATGACGAATGAGAATGACGAACGACCAATGACCGCGGATTTCCGCCGCGTCGGTGTTGCATCATTGCGATCGCTGATTTAGCAGCAGGTTACGCCGTGAGGAGCTGGGAGCGGATGACGATCGAAACGTACGACATGGTAATGCTAGCAGTGCTATTGATCGCCACCGCGATTGGTGCCTGGAAGGGCCTGGTTTGGCAAGTCGCGTCGCTGGTAAGCCTCTTTGCAAGCTATTGGGTCGCGTACGAGTTCCGTGACGCGTGTGCCGCGTACCTTCCCCTGGACTCACCGTGGAACGTGCTGCTCGCCATGCTGGGCCTCTTCGTCCTCACGCTGCTCCTGATCTGGATTGTTTTCCGATGGTTGAGCACCTTCATTGATCGACTCAAGCTGAAGGCGTTCGACCGTCAACTGGGTGCTTTGCTCGGTTTCGCGAAAGGCATGGTTTTATGTGTCATCATCACGCTTCTCGCGGTCACCGTGTTGGGCGACGAGGGACGCCGGCCGATTGCTCAGTCGAAAAGTGGCTTTTTGGTGTCCATCATTCTGGATCAGTCGCCTGAGTTGCTGCCCGCCGAGATCCAGGAGATGGTGAGGCCGTATCTTGATGTGGTGAATGAGCGGTTGGAGGCGTCGGCGGAAGCGGCGGAGCAGGGGGGGTAGCGGCTTGGCTGGCGGCATTCGATATTCGATGTTTCGCCGGGCCGGCGGCGTGTCTTCGGTGGACGAGGGTCGATCTTTATACCGGTCGCGGATGACTTTCTCCGCCGCGAGTCCGACCAACGGGAGGACGGCTTGCGTCGGGCAGCGTTCCACCCGGAAAAATCCAACCGCCTGAAATATATTTCATCTCTCGGTATGTCGCTGATGGTTGTCATCGGATGGTCGCGTTGAGCCGGGGTTTGTTTGACTGGGGATCGATGACAGGGACGCGGGAAGTTGCAGGGCGGGCGGGGATCGAGCACCGGTGGCCGTGGTGTCGAGGCCCGGCGAATGACGGTGGCTTCCGACGTTCAATCGCTGGGTGGACGAGCGTGAACCCCGTGTTTTCCCGGGAAAAACCAGGGGTGTAACCGAACATAAGAAACATTATCAGACGTTGCGGTGAGGCGACGAGACGCCCTGAACCTGGTGATTCGACGGATGTTTGAGTGCTTCGGCGGCGGCCAAACAACCGACCCGATCGCCGCGCAAAAAAAGCCGCTCCGGAAAAAGAGCGGCTTCTCGGGGCGTCGCCGGGAGACGTTCGTTACTTGACCAGTTGCAGAGGCCGGTCGTCGGCGATTTCCCGGAACACGTCGATCAGCTCTTGGCGGTACTCGTCCACGCTTTGCCCGCCGGGGATATTGAAGTGTCGGGAGTGCGTGATGTCGGCGACTTCTTGCATCAATCCCGTGTCGGCGCCCGCGCCCAAGCTAATGGTCACGATGGGCAAATGTTGATCCGCCGCGGCGTACGCTTCGGAAATCACGTGGTGTTCGGCCGCCGACGTGCTGTAGGATCCGTTGTGCCAGTTCGCGCGCCCGTCGGTCATGAGCACGATCATCTTGAACGCCCCCACGCGTCCCGCGCCGCCGTCTGGTTCAGTTTTCAACATCTCCCGCGCCGCCTCCATGCCCGCGCCGATATTGGTATAGTCGTGGTAATGACCCGCTTGACGTCTATTCGATGCCTCCACGACTTTGTCGAACCCCTCGCCCTCCATGACAGTATCATGAATTAGAGGCACCAATTCCCCCGTGCCGTTTTCGACTTCGATGACCTCGCCTTCTCCATCCGAGGTGTTGTAAACGGCCAGGCCGAGTCGGTCGTTGGTGTCGACCAGCGTAACGTACTCCATAAAGGCGTCGACCGCGTCCTTGACCGCCGTAATGGGCTGAGCGCTGACTTTCCACAAATCACGCGTCTGGTGATGGGCGGGCTTTCTTTCGAGCCAATAGTTGATCAGGTTCGCGTAGCCGAACTGGTAATGAAATCCGGCATTGTAGTTGTCCCAGTCATATCGGCCGTAGTCAATGAAGTCGTTCCAACTACCTGAGTTATAGGGGTACTCCACGTCATCCAGACCCAGGGCCGTCTTGATGATGGCACGAATCCGGTCCGGGTGAAAGTCGAACGGCTCGCCGTAACCCGGCCCTTCGCCGCTGTCGTTCGGGCCAGATTTCACCCAAACGCGTTTGATCCGGTCGCCGGTTCCAAAGGTTCCCGCGTGCCCCGACAGGCCATCGAACTTCGTGTCGTGATCGTCGTAGCCGCGGATCACCACGTTGGAAAGATCCTTGGTGGACGTGACATACACGGACCGGTAGCGGTACTCCACCGTGATCTTTGGCATGGACGGAAGGGCCGGATCGACACCTTCCACGGTGATGTATTGGGGCTCGAATTCCATGACATCGCCGTACTCCGGACTGTCGAGCTCTTGATAGATGGTTTCCAGGCCGTCCATGATGACATCTTTTCCAAATCTCCCGATGCTCTTGAGTTCACTGTCGTCGTTCATTGAGCCGGAGAGGTCCAAGACGAGCAGGATGTCACGGGGTTGATAGATGGCGATGGATTCCGACGCCATGTCGAATGATCGTTGCCCCAGGGCTTTTCCAAAGAACATGGGAAGATTG
>JBNJEM010000394.1:0-7429 GCA_051745935.1 Planctomycetota bacterium | reverse complement strand
ACTCTTCTCGCAATTATACCGGTCGCGAATGACTTTCTCCGCCGCGAGTCCGACCAACGGGAGGACGGCTTGCGCCGGGCAGCGTGCCATCCGGCAAAATCCAACCGCCTGAAATATATCTGTCCGCCTTTAAACCACCTACAGTCGCCGGATATGGAAGCCACCATCGACATGGATACAGTCTCCGGTACTGAAGAGAAAATGTTCCCCCGCTAGAGCGAGAACGGCTTTGGCCACGTCATCCGGTTCACCCCAGCGACGAATCGGCGTCAACCCATCGGCGATCAGCCGGTCGTACTTTTCCTTGACCGGCGCGGTCATGTCGGTCGCCACGATCCCCGGGCAGATTTCATACACGCGTATCCGTTGTTCCGCCAAACGGGTAGCAAAGAGGAGTGTCATCATGCGCATGGCCGCTTTGGTCATGCAATAGTCGGCACGGTTGGTTGACACCGCGAAAGCGGAAATGGACGAGATGTTTATGATCGTCCCGCGTTCCGACACGCCTTCGTTCTGGGCGTTAATCATTTCATGGGCCGCCAACTGCGACAAGAAGAAAGGTCCCTTGAGGTTGGTGTCAAACACGATATTCCAACTCTCCTCGGTCGCCTCCAGGACGTCTTTGCGTCCTTGCGACGTGATGCCGGCGTTATTGACGAGCAGGTCGAGTCGTCCAAATCGCCGTATCGTCGCGTCGATCAGTTTTTTTCGGTCCGTTGCCTCGGCAACGGACGCCTTCACGAGCAGGCTTTCTCCATCCCCTTGTTCAATCTCGTCCACCACTTCTTGAGCCGCCTCGGCGCTGCGAGCGAAGTTGACGACCACCGCGTATCCCGCCGCCCCCAGGGCCGCGGCGATCGATCGCCCGATTCCTCGTGATGCCCCTGTAACGATAGCAACTGGTCGTGATGTCATATTCGCGTTTCCATGAAAAAAGACGGAGGTGGAATCTTGCGACGCGTCGCAAGCCGGCGTTCGACATGCGGGGCGAGCCCCATGGCCGTCCATGCCCTTGGCTTGCCCGAGGGATCATTACGTGATTCGCTACATTTTCTTACCGATCCTTAATCCCGCTCGGTCATTAATGATCGCAGATATTGGTTCCTGTTTCCAGCCTGTCATTCAGGTACGCGTTGACCACGGTTTCGGCATCTTCCGGCGGCGCCCCGACGACCACCTTGATGTCGTTTTCGGAGAACAAGTTCCGAGCTTTTACGCCCATTCCTCCAGCGATAATGACCGTGGCTCCTTGCTCGTGCAACCATTTAGGCAAAACACCCGGTTCGTGAGGCGGCGGAGTCAGCACTTGACGATCCGTTATGGTCTTGCCATCCCGCCCGACATGAAACAAGGCGAACTCCTCGCAGTGCCCAAAATGCTGTCCCAATCGACCGTGAGCCACGGGAACCGCAATCACGGTTTTCTCTCCCGAAGGCGACGGGGCAAGCTCAACCGGCTCCGGTTGGTCTTTCTCAATCAGTTGGCCCACGATATGTTGAAACGCGGCGCCGGCATCGGAATCAGGATGCGACTTGACGATCGGTTGCCCCTCTTCTCCCGATCGGGCCACGTCCGTTTCAATGGGAACGCTTCCCAGATAAGGCACCCCCATGCCTTCGGCCATGTTCTTGCCTCCTTCGGAGCTGAAGATATGGACCCGCTCACCGCATTTGGGACAGGTGAATCCGCTCATGTTTTCAACGACACC
The DNA here is from genome assembly GCA_051745935.1 of Planctomycetota bacterium. Classification (GTDB taxonomy): domain Bacteria; phylum Planctomycetota; class Planctomycetia; order Pirellulales; family Pirellulaceae; genus JBNJEM01. The sequence goes on along the minus strand of JBNJEM010000394.1, from coordinate 5,721 downwards.
TAGCACTTTTAGCTTCAGTTGCCGGCAGAACGTTACGCACTTCCGAACATCTTGCACGGCCACTTGTTGCGGCGTGGTGACAACCACCGCCCCTTCGGCGTTCTCAATGAGTTGGGCCACCGACAGCGGCTCATCGCCGGTTCCCGGCGGAGAATCAATAATCAGGTAATCGAGTTCCCCCCATGCCACATCCTTTAGAAACTGTTTGATCACGCCAAATTTCATGGGGCCGCGCCAGATGACCGCGTCGTCCTGTTCCGGAAGCAAAAACCCGATGGACATCACCTTCAGCGACCCGGTGTCACAGGGAACATCCACCGGCACCAAGCTGTCACCCGTTGCGGTTGGCCGGGCATCCTGCACGTTAAGCAGTTTCGGCACGCTCGGCCCGTGAATATCAACATCCAGCAACCCTACTTTTTTTCCGGCCATGGCAAGGCCAGTGGCCAGATTCGTCGCCACGGTGCTCTTGCCCACGCCTCCCTTGCCGGAAAGAACCATGAGTTTGTGCTTGATTTGGCTCATTTTGGATTGGAGAGCCTGGCGTTCGAGGGCTTGCTGGTCCACGGCGCCAGACTGTTGGACGTTGGATTGGCACGTGGCGTCACCGCAACCACCGCATTGGTTCTCGTCAGTCATTCCGATTTCCTTTGTTTGAATCGTATCAGAAGCGCTTTTCAATGCCGGATCCAGGAACCATACCGGTCGCGGATGACTCCGTCCGCCGCGAGTCCGACCAACGGGAGGACGGCTGGCGTCGGGCAGCTCTCCACCCGGAAAAATCCAACCGCCTGAAATATATAGTCCCATATTGGCCTGAATCAAAGCACTGCCTGCATTCTCCACTTACACAAGTGTTCTTTTCGACCATATCTTACATGCGACAAGCGACTGTTGTTCATTCTCCAGTCTCCTTTTCGAACGGCCACATGACGACGCCGCCATCCATGACGCGAACTCTTTCAAATCCCGCCGCCCTCAAAATCAAGCTGGCCTCATAACCCCGAAGCGAGATTTTGCAGAAGGTAATGATCTCCTTGTCCGTCGGCAGCTCGTCGACTCGCCCTCGCAGCGCGCCGAGCGGGATGAGCGTTGAATGGGGGAGCCGAACTTGCTCATACTCTCCTGGACTTCGCACGTCGAGGAAGGCGAAGTCCTGGCCCTCTTCCATCATGCGGTGGACGTCCACCGGGGAGACTCCAAGCATACGGCCATCGAGTTTGTTCCGCGCGACGTTGGCGGCCGTGATGATGTTGTCAATGGCTGGCGAGTAAGGGGGGGCATAGCAGAGATCGGCCTGGGCCAGTTGGTCCACCGTCATGCCGGCGGTGAGTGCCATGGCGGCCACGTCGATTCGCTTGTCGCCCGCTCCAGGACCGGTAACCTGGAGTCCGAGAAGACGCCGCGACGACTTGTCGGCCAAAAGTTTGAGCAGTAACGGCTTGGCCGTGGGCATGTAATGTGCCTTGTCCGGTGCGGGAGCCAACACGGTCACGGTTTCATAGCCCAGTTCCTTTGCCGATTTTTCCGTCAATCCGGTTCGCCCCACGCAGTAATCAAATACTTTACAGATGGTGCTGCCCACGATCCCGGGAAAGCTGTCCTCCACGCCACAGATGTTGTTTGCCACCACCCGACCCTGCTTGTTGGCGGTCGATCCCAAGGGCACGTAACAAGGCGTTTGCGTCAAGAGATCCACGCACTCAACGCAGTCCCCCGCCGCATAGATGTCCGGATCGGACGTGCGCATGTGGGGGTCCACTTGAATGGCCCCCGTCTTTCCAATGCCGATACCAGCCTCTCTTGCCACGTCAACGCTCGGTCGAACGCCGATGGCGAGTATCACCATGTCGGCCGGCAAACGTCCTTGAGTGGTCACCACGGATTCAACTTTATCCGTTCCCTCGAAGGATTCCACCTTCGTATTCGTGCGAACCTTGACTCCGTGCGATTCCATGTGTTGCTCGATGAGCTTGGCGACTTCCCAATCGCACATACCCAGGATTTGGGGAAGCATTTCGACCACGGTTACCCGACAACCGCTTTCGACTAGTGCTTCCGTGGCTTCCACGCCGATCAGTCCACCTCCAACCACCACCACGTCTTTGGCCTTTGCTTCCGACAGCAAAGCCTTAATGCCTTCCGCATCATGTACGCCGTGCAGGGTGAAAATATTCTTTAAATCAATCTTCGGAATCGGCGGCACGACGGGCGCCGCGCCCGTGGCAAACACGAGCTTATCGTAACCCAACCAAGATTCCTCACCGCCGTGCGCCGGCTTGATCCGGACCCGTTTCCCCGCCCGGTCCACCGTCAACACCTCGGTTTCATTCATGACGCGAACGTTCTTCACCTTCTGAAAAAACACCGGGTCCCGCACCACGCCAACGGGCGTGGACATGAGTTCCGCCTGTTCCTTCACCACGCCGGACACGTAGTAGGGCAGGCCGCAACCAGCATAGGACAGCATTTTTCCCTTTTCGACAACCGTGACCTCGGCATCCGGCGCGAGTCGAATGATTCGAGACGCGACTTTTGGGCCAGCGGCGACGCCGCCGATAATCAAAACTTTCATGAGGCTGAACTCTCCTTATTGGCACGCAAGCCCATTGAACGCTGGACCGTGGCTGATCGCATCCCGGAAGCAAACTCCGAGGCACCGCGTGCAACTACGCCAGTCCGCCCCGCGAACATGACCGCGATGGTCAAAGGATGTTTTCTCCGCGGTCCAGTTCCCCCGCGTATCGTGTGTTGTCAGTTGTCGTGTATTGTCCGCTGTCATATGTCATATACGGTCCGCCGGTAAACGTCACCGGGTTGTCTCCGACACCGCCGGCGCCGAAGCCCGCGAGGGCCGCAGAATCATCTGCCCGACCGAGCAGCCCAGATCACGCGCCACCGCGTCGCACTTGGCCCGCAGCAGGAAATAGACCGGCCTCGCCGACTCCCTAAGTGTTTCATAGTTTCCCTGCCCTTTGGAAATGATCAGGTCCGCTTCGGAAAAATGACGCAAAAAGCGGTCATTACAATCGGCCAGGATAGTCCCCGGGGCATCCGATCCGTTATCGATCACCGCGACCACATCCGTGATGCCGGCGATTTCCGCGTCGGCCATGGTCGCGTCGTTGATCACGGGAGCCCCGCGCACCGCGAGCACCACGTTTTCGGGGGACAACTGTTCGATCAGCAGTCGGTCAAGAACAATTTCTCCCGCATTGTCCGCTAAATACAAAATATGGGACGCGTGCTCGATGGCGTGAGCGAACTGTTTGATCTGGCCGTCCCAGGGTTCCTCCAACGCGGCGGTCACCGACTCGCGGATATCCGATTCCCTCTGTTCACGCATGATCGCCAGATCCATCGCATTGCCCGCGATGGCCAAACGAACCGCCACTTCGAGCGGGTTCGACGCTTCTTTGACCCGCCGGCTAAGATCCGGATACATGGCCAATGCCGCTTGATTCTGGCGGGTCTTGGCCTCGCGATACGGATCCGCCGTTTGGGTCAGTTCGCGGATGCGGGCGTGAATTCGCTGCCCCAAGGCGGGCGGCGATTCATTCAAGTCCGTCTCGCTCACGGATCGAAGCGCTTCGCGCACGATGCGTTCGTGAATGGTTTCATCCGCCGTAACGGAGCGCGCGGCGTGCAGGCTCTGCCGAATCACGCACGGGATGCAATCCAGAAGTGTTTTCATGATTCCTTTCCAGCATGGGTTCTCAATACGTGTATCCCGCCCCCTAGTCCCTACCAGCAACGTCCGCCGGAGCAATGGAAAACTCGAAACGTGATCCCACATGGCACGGAACGTAGCATTCCGGTAATTCGTGCCGGATGGCGGCTACCGCGGTATCCCCGGTGCAGTGTGCGGGACCGAGACACTCGATGCCCCGCTGCCGGAACTCGCCGACCGTTCGCTTCAACCGCTCATGCGACGCTCGAAGCAAATGCATTCCCCCTAGTACCGCCCGGATCGGGGCGTCCCGGGTCAGCGTGGCGATATAGCGCAAGGTGTTCACCACCCCGGCATGGGCACAGCCGAGCAACACCACCGTGCCGCGGTCCGTTTGGAAAAACAACGCCTGGTCGTCGACCAGCGGATCCGGCTGCTGGAAGTCACGATCCAAGAAAAACGGGCCCCCTGTGTCCTCGAAATCCGTCTCTCTCGGAATCGGACCGGTTACCGTGAGGCCATCCACCACCTCTGTCGGCTTGTCCGTTTTGATCCACCGGTCCGCGGCCTCACGCATCGCTTGTTCCGAGGCAGCCGGCATTCCGATCTCCCTCGCCACGCCATGCTCACCACGGCCATACTTGGGCCTCAAAGCCGCCGGGTGAGCAAACAGGGCGCACTCGGGACCGTGCCGCAATACCGTAGCCAACCCGCCACTGTGATCGTAATGCCCATGGCTCAGTACAATCGCGTCAGCCGCCTCCAAGGGAATTCCAAGTTTATCGGCGTTGACATCCAAGGCCTTCCCCTGCCCACAGTCAAACAACACGCGGCGCGGCCCAAATTCAATCCAGTAAGCCAAGCCATGTTCGGCTAGAGTCCCTTCCCCCGCGTCTTCCTCCGCGGCCGTGTTTTCCACAACCACGGTAATCCGTACGTTCATGGTTCGTCCCTTCTTGGCACGCCCGACGGCTGATGCCGGTTCCAGCTTATTGGACGCTCACTTGATACGCCGTCCCCACCGATGTGGGCCGCAACGGCAAAGTACGGAACATACAACCCCGCCGAGCCGGAACCATACGGGCCGCGTAGGTCTCAGGTGTCAGGTGTCAGAGTCGCCGATGTTACCGATCCGGCCGTTGAGCATTTTCCGCGTCGCAACCCCGACGAGTCGAAGCCATGCGGTCCAACGTGAACGCTTACTCTCAAGCGTCAATGATTGACACGAGAAGTACCCAGTGATGGGGGAACATAACAGCGCCGGATTCTTTGCTGTTATGGCTTTTCAAAACGGTCTGGTACCGACCGAACCATGCCGGCGCGGGACAACCACTTCGGCCCGTGACAGGAAACCCGGCCGTGATTCACCGGCCGATCCCCGAGCTACCACGGAGAAAACGGCCCGCTCTCGCCCTCGCCGCGCCGCCCAATGCGACGCGGCGGGGACGACGGGCTGGAAGCCGTTGGCCGGGGCCCGGCTTGGCCGCGCTGCAAGTTAGCTTTCCCCTTCAGCCGTGGCCTCCGGCGGCTTCGCTTCCAGTTCGGCGATTCGCTGCTTGATGCTCTCAAGCGTGGAGGAAAGCTCCGCCGCTTGACGCTTCAGCGCCTCGCGTTCCACGGCCGGCTCCATCGCCGGCGGTACTGGAGCGGCGGGGGCCGGTGTTCCAAACGCCGGCTGCCCCCAGGCGGCGCGCTGCCAACCCGGGACGCCGGTCGCGTAAAACCAATTCCGGCGACCGCGACCGCGGCCACGACCCCAGCCGCCACCGCCACGACCTCGACCTGGTCCTCCAAATCCACCCGCTCCCGGACTGCTGACAAAGCCGGGAGCCGCGTTGCCCGTGCAGTAACCCGCCGCACGTCCTGTCATGGGGCCCATTCCAGCGGGGCCCGTGCGATCTCCACCTGGCATCTTAATGCTCCTTCTCGTTTGAACTCCAACCATTGAACCTTAACAATGAACGTAACCCTCCCCAGCACCAGGCTGGGACGCGAAAAAACCTCTAAGTCTTTGTAACCCCTTTTTGTTGCGATTAACGCTCTGCCAGTGC
>JBNJEM010000393.1:0-7438 GCA_051745935.1 Planctomycetota bacterium | reverse complement strand
TAACCGTTCACGAGCAAAAGACTGATGTCCGGGGACGTTCGCACTTCCGCTGCATATCTTGAACAAGGGCTTTGCCGGCTGCAAATGCCACGGGCTTGTCCCGTGGTCCGTTACGTTCCACGCTACCGACGGCCAGGAGTAGTGTTTCCGGCCAGTTTGTAGCGGGGTGGCATCCATGCGGGCCTTGCGGGTCCAAGCCGTGTAGCGGCGCCCGTGAACGGCTACGTCGGGTGAAAGTGACACCGGCGAGTCTGATTCAATGCTGTCCCAGCGCGATTGGACGACGCGTAGTCGGATCCGTCACGGGCAGTGATGTCAGTTCCGACAACGTCTCCTTTATGCCGGTCACGGATGACGTTGTCCGCCGCGAGTCCGACCACCCGGAGGACGGCTTGCGTCCGGCAACTTTCCACCCGGATAAATCGCGCCGCCCGAAGTATAAGTCCGTGCTCAGTCTCCGCGACCCTTCCGCGGGTGTAACGTGTTGGTCGCATTTAAACCGGGAGCCACCGAGGCGGACTCGGCGGGGAGCGGTGCTCCGCTCCTCCCTTGTTCGGGGGGGGCGGAGCATGTCCGCTAAGCCACCGGTTCCGTCGGTGGTTGGCGGCAAAGGTGCGTTTCCGGGCAAGCCATCGCGCCCCTTGACAAGCTCGCTAGCCGTCCCCGAGAACGGCTGTTTTTCGCCCTCCCGCGAACTCGCCTTGGTGCAACCGCCCAAAGCTAGTATCATCGTGGCCAGGTGGTAGAACCACATCCAGAGATTAGAACCGTCAATGATCCGTGAGGTGTTGTGTGTTACCACAAAGGTAATCGGATGCGTCACCGCAAAAACAGCCGGATTACCCGCGGACACGAGCTGGTCGCAGTGCCGTGCGAGAGAGGCACGTCCACATCCGGCGGCGGTCATCAATCTCTGACTGATGGGTTCGGCGAAAACGAACGGTGCTAAGTGTGACCGAGAAAGACTGCTTACAGCCAGAGCGCTTCGCGAACACGTCCCGCGTGGCCGAAAACACTTCCTTGGCCGCTGAAGTGCGGCGGTTGAAGAAGGAACTCGCGATCACCAGCAGGATCGCGGAGGTTCTGTTGCGCCCTCCGTCCGACGAGGTGTACGCGGCCGCCCTCCAGCCCATTCTTGATGCCACGTACAGCAAGCACGGGGTCTTCGGCTACATCGACGATGAGGGGAATTTGGTATGCCCTTCGATGACTCGCAATATCTGGCGGCAGTGCCAAATGGCGGATAAGCGAACCCGATTCCCTCGGGACTCTTGGACGGACGCGGTTTGGTGCCAAGCATTGCGGGAGAACCGAATCGTTTGCGAGAACAAACCGGAGCGCGTACCGGAGGGGCATGTTCCGATCGACAGGTCCGTCAATGTTCCGATTGCCTTCGAAGGGCGCGTGATTGGGCTTGTTCAGGTTGCGAACAAACCTCGGGACTACGATGAAGAGGACCTCCGTTTTCTGGAGGGCGTCGCCGGTCACATCGGCCCGATTCTGCACGCCCGATTACAGAGCGATCACGAAGAGCGCGAGAGCGAGCGGGCCCCCCAGTCACTTCGCGAGATTGAATGGCTGCTGACAAGAAACGCCAGGCCGACGGATGCGAGCGAGGGGGAATCCGCGCCCCATTGCAGCGACGTGGCGCGATTGAACACTTGCCGTGAAATAATCGATTCCGTCGGCGAGGGGTTGCTGACAGCGGTTGTGTCCGAGTATCTCCATCTGTTGGATACGTCCTCCGCTGTCTACGAGAAGAACGGCGACTACGCGCTGGGCCTGTTCACGTCGGGTTGGTGCCGGCTGCTCGACAAGGCTTCGCGCGACTTGTGCGGAACGCAAGACGACGCCGAAGCGCTGGAATGCGGCAAATGGCTGTGCCACGAGTCCTGCTGGACTGATGCGTCGAAAGTGGCCATGGACAGTGGACAGCCCGTGGATATCGAGTGCCACGGCGGAATCCGACTCTACGCAGTGCCGATTTGGGCCGGGAAGGAGGTCGTTGGCTCAATGAGCTTCGGCTACGGTGATCCGCCGAGAGACGTTGAGCGGCTGACGCAAATCGCCGAGAAGTATGGCCTGGGCGTGGATCGGCTGCGAGAGGAGGCCAGGAATTACAGCTCCCGCCCGCCGTACCTCATCACGATTGCCAAGAAACGGCTGTTGAATTGCGCCAGGCTCATCGGCGCGATCGTCGAGCGCAAGCGGACCGAGACGGCACTCAACGAAAGCGAAAACCAGTTTCGATCCACCTTCGAGCACGCCTCGGTGGGAATCGCGCACGTCGCGCCGGACGGCCGCTGGCTGCGCGTCAATCCCAAGCTGTGCGACATCGTCGGGTACACGCAAGAAGAGCTGACTCGATTGACCTTTCAGGACGTTACGCATCCGGACGACCTCGATGCGGACCTCGAGTATGTACGGCGGATGTTGGCTGGAGAGATCAGAACCTACTCGATGGAGAAGCGGTACCTGCGGAAAAACGGTGATGCCATCTGGGTCAACCTCACGGTGGGCCCGTTCCGGGAGGAATCCGGCGAGCCGAAGCACTTCATTTGCGTCGTCCAAGATATTTCGTCGCGGAAGAAGGCGGAACGAGAAGTTGAAAGCATGGCACGGTTCCCGTTGGAGAATCCTCATCCCGTCTTACGCGTCGCGAAGGACGGCGAGATCCTCTACGCAAACCCGGCGGCCAAGTCCTTTGCCGTCCTCGGCGATCGGCAGGCAAGCGAAGCGCGGGCCGCTGCGTGGCGGCAACGGACCGTTGAATCGCTTCAAACGGAAACCAAATTGACGGTCGAAATGGCTTCCGGGGACAGGACGATGTCGTTTCTCGTCGTCCCCGTTGTTGGCGCCGACTACGCCAACTGGTATGGACGCGACGTGACCGAGCAGCGCGAGGCGGAAAGGGCCGCGAGCGAGGCCCAGGTGGAGTTGCTGGAGCAGCAGCGGAGGGAAACAGCGAAAGTGGCGGCCGAACTGGAAAAGGTCCGCGAAGAGGTCGTGAGAAAGACACGGCTGGCGGCCGTCGGGCAGGTGTCGGCCAGCATCGCCCACGATCTACGGAATCCGCTGGGGTCGATGCGCAACGCGGTGTTTTATCTCAAACGGCGAGTGCCGACCGACAACCCGGAAATCGCCGAGTTCCTTCAGATTATCGAAGATGAGATTGCCAGCGCGGATCGCATCATCGATGGTCTCTTGCAGCTGACGCGATCGAGACCGCTGAGCAAACTTGCCGTGCCCGTGGGGGCGCTTGTCGAGCAGGCGTTCGCGCGGATTTCGAAGACCGAGGGAGTTCGCTGCCACGTTTCAACGGACCCGGACCCGTTTTTCATCCAGGTCGACCCGGACCAGTTTCGACAGGTGTTCGTCAATCTGGCGAAGAACGCCGTCCAAGCGATGAAAGAAAAGGGAGAGCTGGTGGTGGAAGCGAGCCGGAATTCGGAATGCGATGTTATAATGGTTCGGGATAACGGACCGGGCATCGGAGACAAGCTGCCCCGCAAGATCTTCGAGCCCCTGGTGACGACCAAGACGAAGGGAACGGGCCTGGGCCTGACGATCTGCCGCCAGATCGTCGAACGGCACGGCGGCGCCATCGAACTGATTCGGGAGGACCAGCCCGGCGCGGCCTTTCGGATCACGCTCCCCCGTGCCGACAAAACGGTACTTGCCGAGAGGACAAACTGAATAATGGCCCCGACCCAACCATCGGCTAACGGTGAGGAGAGGATCCTCATCGTGGATGACGAGAAAAGCATGCGGGTGACGCTGGCCGCCATTCTTCGCGACGAGGGGTATGACGTGGCGACCGCCAGCAGCGGTGAAGAAGCGGTGGAATTGTGCTCGAAGGAGTCGTTCGGCGTGGTGCTCATGGATGTGCGGATGCCCGGCATCAACGGCGTGGACGCGTTTCGGCGAATCCGCCGGCACCAACAGGGAGTTCGGGTCATTTTGATGAGTGCTTACAGCGTGGACGATCTACGGGACGCTGCCCTCGACGAGGGCGCGATAGCGTTCCTCGCCAAGCCACTTGCCGTGGAGACGGCGATTGATTTGATCCGCGAAGCGACGGACACGGGGATTCTTGTCGTCGAGGATGACGTGGAGACCGCGAGTGCCTTGCGCGACAAACTCAAAAGTCGAGGGTACCGCGTGACGGTCACCCCCTCGCCGCACGAGGCCTTGGAACTGGTCGAACAGATTCGATTTGATCTGATATTCGTCGACGTCAATTTGCCGGTGATGAACGGACTGGAATTGTATCTCGCCATCAAGAAGATCACGCCTTCGGCCGTGGCGGTCATGATTACGGGGATGGAAGAGGAGTTTGAAAGCCTCGCGCGGGAAGCGGTACGTCGCAACGCCTATACGCTGTTGAAAAAACCTTTGGAAATCGACCAAATTCTAGCCCTGCTTCACAGGATCACGGGCCGGCGCGCCTCGGGCGACAACCGAAAACCCGAACTGGATGCCTAGCGGAGTATGTTGGCGGCGTTTGACACGGAGGCTGATCATGGAAACGAATTCGGCGAAAACCGTCGATGCTCGCGTGCTGATTGTCGAAGACGACCAGGCACAACTGCGGACCCTCTTGGGGATTCTCCGCGACGAGGGGTTCGACGTGGTCGGATGCGGGACGGCCGCCGAGGCCCTGAAACGACTCGCTTACGACCAATTCCACGTGGGTATCGTCGACCTGGGGCTGCCCGACGTGGCGAACGGCGACTTGCTGGATCGGCTGACTCAAGTTGCCGGAGGCGTTTCGCTGATCATTCACACGGGACGTGGATCGTACAACTCCGCCAAGAAGGCCGTCAATGTCGGCGCGTTCGCATATGTCGAAAAAGGAAATGATCCGCGGGAATTGGTGGGCCATGTCCACCGGGCCATCCATGCGCGGATGAAACGCTATGCCGAGGATCTCGAAGAAGCCGTCGCCGCGCGGACACGGCAGTGGCAGAACGCCCTTCGGGCTTTGGAGCGCAACCAACGTCTCCTGACGCATGTGGAACGTCTCGCCGCCGTGGGAGGGTTCGAGTGGGATCCGCGAACCGGAACGTTCACTTTCTCGGACGAGTGGACGCGGATCCATGGAATCACGAGCACGCAACTGTCGCTTGCCGAACTGCTGCCGATCATCCATCCCGAGGATCGTTCAAACATCGAGAGGGCCCTCGACGACGCCCTCGCGGGCCATCGGGATTACGACATGGAGCACCGGGTAGTTCACCAACGGACCGGCGAGATTCGATGGATCCATGCACGCGGTAAAGTGCTTCGCCGCACGGGGGGGGACCCCGCGACATTGTTCGGCTCCGCGCAGGACATCACGGAGCGCAAACGGGGGGAAGCGGAACTCGCCAAGGCGAAGGAAACGGCCGAAGCCGCCAGCCGGGCGAAAAGCGAGTTCCTGGCCAACATGAGCCACGAGATCCGCACGCCGATGGCCGCGATCACCGGCTTTACCGAATTGCTGCTATCCGAGGAGCGGCCGCCGGCGGAGTGGCGTGAGTATCTCACCACGATCCACCGCAATGCGCGGAACTTGCTGGACATCATCAACGACATCCTGGATCTCTCGAAAATCGAGGCGGACAGAACCGACATCGAGTTAATCGATTGGTCGCCACGAGAAGTTGCCGAAGAGGTAAAAACGCTGCTATCCGACAAAGCAAATGAAAAGGATCTGGGGTTGGAGGTTGAATACGCGGAGACACTCCCGTCCATCATTCGAACCGACCCGGGCAAGCTGCGTCAAATCCTGGTCAATCTGGTGGGAAACGCCATAAAGTTCACGGATACCGGCCGAGTGCGAATCACGGTCCGGCCGATCACCCGTCCCGGCGGCGGGTCGCGAATTCAGTACGAAGTAACGGACACCGGTATCGGAATCAGCGCGGAGGAAAGGAAGAAACTGTTCCAGCCCTTCATGCAAGTCGATATGTCCTCGACGCGGCGATTTGGCGGGACGGGCTTGGGACTGAGCATTTCGCAGCGCCTGGCGGACGTACTAGGCGGTCGCATTGACGTGGAAAGCGAGCCGGGCAAGGGGAGCACGTTCACGCTGACCATCGACGCCGGGCCACCAGTCCAACCTGAAAGGCAAGTATCGCGGCGCGAGGCCAAACAAGCGACGGTCCCGCCAACACGCGCCGCGTACGCGGGACGCGTGTTGCTGGCGGAGGATGCCCCGGACATGGCGAGGTTGGTCCAGCGGATTCTAGAGCAAGCCGGTCCGCGCCTTGACGTGGCCGAGAACGGCGTCGTGGCGTGCGAGCGGGCCGCCGCGTCGAAAGCAGCAGGCGTGCCATACGATTTGATCTTGATGGATATCGGCATGCCGATGATGGACGGTTACGAAGCAACGCGACGCCTTCGCGAGGACGGGTGGAAAGGACCGATTGTCGCCCTGACGGCCAATGCGATGCAGGGAGACCGCGAGAAATGTCTGCGGGCCGGCTGCGACGATTTCCTCGCGAAACCGGTCGGGCAAGACGCTTTCTTCCGCATTCTTGAGCGGTACCTGGGTGGGGAAGACAAGGGCGCGGACGAACCGCCGGAGGCCACCCGTCCCGGCGAGCCACCCGCGGAAGGGAATCTGTTCGATGGGCTGTTGGACGGTGGAACGATCGAACAGTTGGTTCAAGAATACGCCGAAACATTATCGGTGAAAGCGGAGGCGATGGAGGGGGCGCTGAAACGGCGGGATCTCGATTTGCTCGCGAAACTGGCCCATGAGTTGAAAGGCGTCGCGGGCATGTACGGGTTCTCGGAGCTCTCCGAAAAGGCTCATTCATTGAATCAAGTGGCCTCGAAAGTAGATCGCTTGGAGCCACTTGAGCGAGAGGTGTTGGAATTGGTTAAGCAGTGCGGGAAAGCGGCCGCGGCGAGCCGGACAACGCCGAGGCGCCCCGAGGGGCGGTTGAACGGTGAATCGGCGGCACTATCCGCCGATCGACAGCGGCTTGACCGTGAAGAAGGTTCCGGCGGCCCCGATCGATGATGGAGACGGGGGCCGATCATGAGAAACCACCACGAAGCTTCCAGTGGCGGTCTGGCCTGTTGTACCGCTCTCGGGCAGCCGTGGCACGCGATGCGACGTGCCCCCGTCACGTCCCCCGCTGTTCCAAGAGAAAATGCTCGGGTACGTTTATCGGAACGCGTTAGCCGATTGGCTAGACCGTTACCAGTTGGGTGGCCGTTCACGTTGGACCGCATGGCTTCGACTCGTCGGGGTTGCGACGCGGAAAACGCTCAACGGCCTGATCGCTGACATCGGCGACTCTGACCCCTGACACCTGACATCTGACATCTGACACCTACGCGGCCTAACCCTGGGCTGATGAAAAACCCGAAAATCGGACAAAATAGAACAAGTGGGTTGTCCCGAGTTTGTCGCGCGTGCTTGATTGAAGAGTGGAAGATTTCG
>JBNJEM010000392.1:0-7468 GCA_051745935.1 Planctomycetota bacterium | reverse complement strand
TTCAGGCGGTCGAATGTGTCCGGATGGAAAGCTGCCCCGCGCAAGCCGTCCTCCCGTTGGTCGGACTCACGGCGGACAAAGTCATCCGCGACCGGTATAAGGCAAAAGGTGTACAATGGATGACAGCAGGTTTTTCGTGGATGTCCATTGTCACGTGCTGCCCGGGTTGGATGACGGGGCGACGTCTTGGGACGAGTCGCTGGGCATGGCGCGGATCGCCGTGGCGGAGGGGATTCGAACCATCGTGGCGACCCCTCACCAGCTAGGCGTGTACGGCCAGAATCGCGGCAGCATGATCCGAACGGGGGTTGCTCAGCTGCGGCGGCTGCTCGAGACGCACGCCATTCCACTCTCCGTGTTGCCCGGCGCCGACGTGCGAATCATGCCTGAAATGCTGCCAGGCCTGAGGTCCGGCGAGATCCTCACACTGGGCGATACGGGCGCGTATGTCCTGTTGGAACTGCCCCATGACGTCTATTTCCCTCTGGAACCGGTCCTGGGTGGTTTGGAGCAAATGGGAATGCGCGGAATCCTCTCACACCCCGAACGAAACCACGGACTCCTACGCAATCCCGACCTGGTCCCACCGTTGGTCCAGCGTGGATGTCCCATGCAGGTGACGGCCGGCAGCCTGGTGGGAACCTTCGGCCCCGCATGCCAGAAGATGTCCAAGTGGTTGTTTGAACAAGGATTGGCACACCTCGTCGCCACCGATGCGCATGGCTCCCGGAACCGACGTCCACTCATGAAACGCGCTTTTGACAAGGTCACCCAGTGGGTGGATGAAGGCACCGCAATCCAAACATGTTGCACCAACCCGCTGGCTGTTGCCAGGGGACATCGACTCGACTTGAACATGACGCGGCCGCGCCGAAGCGGTTTTGCCAGGTGGCTCGGCCGGCGCCGGGCCGGGTAGGAAAAGGAACACGGGCGGAGTCGGCCGATTCTGGAGGGTGACGAAACATTATACCGGTCACGGATGACTTTCTCCGCCGCGAGTCCGACCAACGGGAGGACGGCTTGCGTCGGGCCGCTTTCCAACCGGAAAAATCCAACCGCCTGAAATATAAGATATCGAGCGAAATTCCGCGGCACCCGTGCGTGGAAGTCCGATGGGATGCGTACGGAAAGGCCCGGCAGCCGTTCGGCCCCCTGCCGCCGCCCAAATCACATGGAGATGGATGTGTTGTCTCGCCCGTCCCGGTTTCCCGGATTCCTGGCTTGTGCCTTTCTTGGCCTGGCACTATTGCTGGCGCATGCCATTGCTGCCGGCGCCGTTGAACCCCGCTGGCCGGACGAGCGAATAGCCGGATCGTTTGTTTTTCATGCGGATCATTCGCTCAGCAAACATCGGGACTTGTTGAACGAATTGAGTGGACTACAACGCGACTTGATCCAGACGCTCAATAGCGGCCGGACGCGGACCCCGATACACCTGTTCTTGTTTGCCAAGCGATCCACCTATGAAACCTATATGAACACGTATTTTCCGGAAGTCCCATTCCGGCGAGCCTTGTACGTGAAGTATGACGACAACGGGCTGGTGTTCGCCTATCAAAGCGATGATTTTGACGTCGATGTGCGGCACGAATCGACGCACGCCTTGCTTCACAGCGATTTGCCCATGGTCCCGTTGTGGTTGGATGAGGGGCTGGCGGAGTACTTCGAAATGTCGCCGGACCAACGGGCTTTCGGAAGCCCGCACTTGAAAATGACCAAGTGGAGCGCTTGGTTGGGTTTGGTGCCCGAAATAGAGGATCTAGAAGAAATTGAGAGCTTGAATGAAATGGGAGCCCGTGAATACCGCGGCGCATGGGCCTGGACCCATTTCATGCTGCATGGATCCAAGCAAGCTCACACCGAATTGGTGCGGTATCTGGCCGACATCCGGGCTCACAAGCCGCCCGGCGCCCTCTCCGAGCGGCTCCGCCGTGGAATTCCCGACCTGGAACGTCGGTTCACGGAACATTTTCGCTCGTGGAAGCGATAGTTTGATCCGGTATCGAGAGGAAGCGGATCCAAGAGGGCAGAGGTCGGAGGACAGAGGTCGGAAACTTCTCCGGCGACTGTATCATCGCCCCCCGCATGCGACCGATCCGGGCGCGCTCCGCAGTCATTTCGTCCTGTTCAGCGTTCGTGATGTAGCCGCGAATACGGGAGGAAGTGTACGCAGGCGTCCAGTAAGCGGCCGAAGTCCGAACACGCCCATTCGTGGTCTGCTTCATTCGCGCGGTGCGAAGATGGTCGTTTTTGGGGGCCCGCGCGAATTCAGTTGACCGCGAATACGGCCTCGGTCGTCAGTTCCTCGGATGCTAGCCGTGTCGGCATGAATTGATCTTGGAAAAGTCCAGGTTTGGGGCTTCAATAAGGTAAAATGGCGAACCCTTCTTAGGAGCCCATAGAGTGAACAAATACCCCTCCTCTGGTCTCGCGCGGACCAAGTTATGACCAAGGCCTGTAGCCGCAGTCGCAAGTCATGTCTAAATTGTGCATTTTCCCAGGCTTGTCACCGCTAGCATGTAAGCAACAGCCTTTCAGAGCGCCCCCGCCATGCATTTGCGGGTTGCTGGGTCACGAAAGCACCAACTCTTGGCCGTCTCTTGGCCCTGACCTTGGTCCTGATTGCCGGTATTGCCGATGCTGTGGCTCTGGCAAAGATTCGTTGCTTTGGCAAGTGGGGCTAGCCGGATGAATTTGACCGAGACCGGGTCATGAAAAATACAGTGTTCGCGGCTCGGGAACTGCAGAACACGGGTGGTCGGTCCGATAAGTGTCTACGGTCGGTTGTATACTTCAGGCGGTCGGATTTGTCGGGGTGGAAAGCTCCTGGACGCCAGCCGTCCTCCCCTTGGTCGGGCTCGCGGCGAACAAAGTCATCCGCGACCGGTACAATCGAAGTTTTGGGTTCCTGTACGGGGGTACGAGCTATGAAATTCTCGAGATGCGTATGTAGTTATTTGGTAGCACTGGCCAGCATTGGGGTCGTGTTTCCGCAGCTGGCGTTCGCGGCAAACCGCGATGGAACCGCCCCGGAAGCACAAGTCAAGGTTCAGACCCGTGATGTCGCGCTCGACGCCGACGGTACGTTGCGTGGTCAAGTTGTTAACCAGCAGGGGGTTGCTCAAGCGGCGATGCCCGTGGTTTTGAGCCAGCGGGGCCGGGCTGTCGCGGCGGCGCGAACGGACGACGCGGGCAAATTCGAGCTGGCCCAACTTCGTGGTGGCGTATACCAGTTGCACACCACCGGAGGCGTGGGGAGTTATCGCGTCTGGACCAACCGTACAGCGCCCCCGAGTGCAGTGGGTCAAGTCCTGTTGACTCACGATGAAGCCGTGGCCATGGGGCAACACGGGGGTGGTAAAATCAAGGGGTTCCTGACGAATCCTTGGGTCATCGGCGGCGTGGTCGCCACGGCCATCGCCGTTCCAGTGGCGATCCACAACAGGGACGACGACAGCGGCAGCTAGAGAAGTCGGCCCCACTTGCTAGCGTCGCAGCGGGGCTTTCGTTCGTTCGGCGTTTTCGAGTTTTTGGCGAGCGGCGGTGGTCTGTAATTTCGTCAGGGCCGGATCGCCCGGTTTGCGCCTGAGGCACCATGTGATTTCTCGCAGCGCCTCCGCGTAGCGGTGCGCGTTGACCAGTTGTTTGGCGAGTCTGCGGCGGGTTGCGAAGTGGTTTGGCTTCAGCTGGATGGCCGCTCTCCCGCACCGAATCGACAACTCGGTGTCATCGAGAAAGGCATGGACATTTCGGGCTTTGCGCCACAGAGTAGCGGCCCGATCCGTATCCTCCTCAGTCCGTGCATCGTTCATGAGGTGTTCCACGTACTCCCGGCCAACCAATTCGGCCTCCTGTTCGCGGCCCGACTTGCGATAATGAGCGAAAACACGGCCCAGTGCCGTCGTATCGGGGGCGAAGGCCGAGAGAATGAATTCCGGTGCCAGGCGATCAGCCAAAATGGGAATCAAATCCGTTTGCACTTCTTGTTCCCGGTGAAAGGCTTTTTTCCACAAAGCAAGCATGCGTTCGAAATCCCCCTCCAATGCCGCCTCGCTGCCGGCCGCCACCAGTACGGCGCCGTCATGGGGACGCACGCGAAGGGCTTGTTCGACGTACTGCTTCTTCCTCGCCGCCGCTCCAGTGCCTTCTAGAAAAGCGAGGTGGGCCAACTGGACATAACATTCGCCCTGCAGGGGGCAGAACGCGACGGCGCGCCGGGCATGCCGCCGTGCCCGTTGGAGGTACTTGAAATTCGCTCCCACGGCTCGATTCAGCCAATCGTGGAGCGACTCTCGCGTGGGAAACTCAGAGCTGATCGCCGCCTCACGGATCTGCGTTAGCGGCATGGGATTGATGCTTAGTCGCTGCTCCAACTCGAACCGCCGCACGTTGACCGTGGACAAGCGGGAATTGGCGCGCGCATCGAGAGGGTGCCGCGCGAGCGCGCGTTCCAGATGCCGATCCATATCCCGAAGCAGGATCCGAGTCTCGGCATCCGTCAGTTGTTCCCCGTCGGAATCCAGTGAGAGTTTCAGGTAGCGCTCCCAGTGGGGCGATGCGAGGGCGGGTGGCAGCATCGTGTCCATCATGACCGCCCCCAAACAGGTTAAACCGACCAAAACCGTTGCCCACACGGGCCGGGGGAATGTCAGTCGGTCTTCCGGATCCGCGTGCTGTTTTTCCGATTTTTCCGACGAGTCGTTTGCCAGCCGCGCCAAACGGCACGCACATGCCAGCAGGATTACGGTAACCGACATGCAGGCTGGAATGTACCACGCAAAATCAGCCAGCGAGTGGATGACACTCACCATAATCCCAGCGGTAACTGCGCCGGTGGCGGCTGTCATCCGAAGGGAGCTCGAATGCTTGAAGGCATGGTAACACCATTGCAGGCTGGTCGTGATCCCGAACAGCAGCAGCGCGAAGCCGATGACTCCCGTTTCCAGAAGCACCTGGAGGTAGCCGTTTTCTCCGTGAGTGAATTCAACGTCGTAGTGGGGCTCCATGTAGGTTGGATAGATTTCGGGATGGCTGCCCGCTCCCGTCCCCAATAGTGGATAATCGGCAATCGCGGCGGTCATGGCAGTCCAGAGGTCTTCGCGTGCCTGGGAGAGTTCTTCACGGGATTGGAGCGTTTTGAACTCACTGACCAACGGCTCGTAGCCATAAATCATCAGCGCTGCGCCGACGACCAACGTGGCCACGCCAACAGCGATGAGGGATTTCCTTCCGAAAAGGCCTCGGTAAACGTAGAGGCCCACGGAGGTCAAGCCGGCAACAAACATCACCAGGATTCCACCACGGGAGAACGTCAGTAGGCCGGCGATGGTCAGTGTAATCAGGGCAATCGTAATGGCCAGTTTCCCGCTCGTGACTCCCCCGTTGCTCCGGTTTTGGGCGAATCGAATGGGCATTGTACGGCGACCGCTCGCGCGGAAATCACGCTGGAACCACCATATGAGCGGACCGATTCCCAAAGCCAGAAAATGAGCGAAATGGTTCTGGTTCTGGAACGGGCCTTTGACACAACCCGAAGCATCACGAAAAGGATGCTCATAAATCCACAGATACTTTCCGTTGCCGACGAAGAATTGCAACAAACCAATCGCCGCCATGAACACCGCGCCCATCGCCACGAATTTAAGGACGCGTTCGATGCTTTCCAGGTCCTTGAGCTGCTGAACAACCGCGATGAACAATATCCCGTAGGCGCACAACATCACGAAGCTGATTCGCGTGGATTGAGGAATAAGGGAGATGGTACTCCAGGTTCCGAGTTGTCCCGAACCCTCCCCGCCCGAACGCCACATGGGCAACAGGTCGGACGTTGCCGGCGATACCCAACTCAACACCGGCGGGGAAAGCGGCAGCAATTGGAATGCAAGGAGGCCGAGCGCCGCGAGTAGCAGCAGTTCCCGGCCCGTTGTCCTGAATTGGTGCTTCGGCTGCAAGCACATGGCAAAAATGGCCGAACAGGCTGTCATGAGGGCCAGGGCCACGAACACAAGGCGCCCAATGGGATGCCGGCCCCCCAGGAACAGGGGCGCCACGAATACGAGCCCGAGTAGACCATAGTCGCTGAACGAGTTGAGCAACCAGTGCTTTTTGCGGCGGATCCGGGAATCAACGGACATCTATTGGTCCCTCCAACTGGGTTATCCCCCGACCATGCAACCGGTAAGCATCGGAGAATCAATGTACGGGTCGCGCATTGACCTTGTCCGCCGCGAGTCCGACCAACGGGAGGACGACGTGCGTCGAGCAGCTTTCCACTCGGACAAAGCCGACCGCCTGAAGTACCCTTGTCGCATGATCAGCCGTTGGCGGGCGTGAGACCGGTGGCTGTCAATGCGCTCGGCTTGTCCGAGGGATCGTCACGTTCCTCACTGCATTCGAGCGCGGTTAGAGCGGGGCGGAGGACGGCGGGAGAGGGTATCAAAGGCGTCCCAGTGCTACAATAGCGGTCCGAAAATGGGTGAGGCGACTTGGAGCGGATCTTCCAGTAGATCCTGACACCAGTAGATCCTGACACCAGTAGATCCTGACACCAGTAGATCCTGACACCAGTAGATCCTGACACCAGTAGATCCTGACAAGAGAATGGCCCTTAAGTGGTTTCATATCAATGAGTTTCGCATTGTTCCGTGCGCTTCTCTCTAGTGGACACTTGGACGCCTCGGTCGACCATGGACTTGGGTAGGGTCGCGCCGACGGCATCCAGCAGGATCATTCAGGATGACGTCGTCCTGGCCGCCCATTGGACGCCGGCCGAACCCGTTCGCGTTGTATACCGGTCGCGGATGACTTTCTCCGCCGCGAGTCCGACCAACGGTGAGGACGGCTTGCGTCGGGCAGCTTTCCATCCGGAATAATCCAACCGCCTGAAATATACCGGTCGCGGATGACTTTCTCCGCCGCGAGTCCGACCAACGGGAGGACGGCTTGCGTCGGGCAGCTTTCCATCCGGAATAATCCAACCGCCTGAAATATACCGGTCGCGGATGACTTTCTCCGCCGCGAGTCCGACCAACGGGAGGACGGCTTGCGTCGGGCAGCTTTCCATCCGGAATAATCCAACCGCCTGAAATATATCTCGATTTCGGCATGCAGCTGACCGCGCGCAGCCGAGCGGTGCAGACGCTTGTGGTCCAGCTGGCCGGCGACGGTTTCGGCTGCCTCCCAGCCCAGCGGTGGGGTGGTCAATTTCTTAGGTGACTGTCGCGCATTTGAGGATGCCTCTGTGTTCGGCGTAGGTGACGTTACGGCGGAAGGTGTCTATCGTGTTGAAGCTCTTGGCGTACCCCGTGAAATAACAAGTTGCGCAACAGACTCGCACTGCGCATTCTCGCTATCCCATTCAGCTTCCCGGCTATTTACCAGCCCACCGTTGCCCCGCGGGTACAAATCACCACGGGACGTCCCCGCCGCCCGCTGAAGGCGGGCCACATCTTAGCATGGGGCGGAGCGC
>JBNJEM010000391.1:0-7476 GCA_051745935.1 Planctomycetota bacterium | reverse complement strand
GGAGCCAGTGTAGGGTGAGGGCCTGTACACCGTGACCGGGGCATGGCACCACGCGAGGGAAATGGAAACCGTGCACTGGCTCCGCTCGCGTTTAGCGTTGTCAGAAAATCGCTGTCAGATATGGAAGCCTGTCCCGTGCTCGCTCAGCCAGTGCCACCCTACCGCAAGGGCGACGATGACGCCGACGGCTATACTAACCTCCAAGAATACCCCAACAGTCTGGTACCCTCATGCTGAGCTGCTTTTGCCGTGAGACGAACGTACATGATTAACGAACAAGGAGTGTGTGGTGTAACCGGCCGGCGTTAGAGCATACTGGCCCTTGAAGGAACTACCGGCATGCCTGCATTCGGCAAGTACCACATCCGTTCACTACCGCTGTTGTCCCGACTGACAGGAGAATGCCATGAAAAAGTATCGCCGCGTAATGACCCTTCTACTTCTGTTTGGTGTCGTGAATACGAGCGTTGCGACTGGTTGACGAAAATGGGCAATGGGGAGGCTGAGGTACCGAGGAATCGATCGCGTACAGGAGGACGTTGACATCAGGCAAGAACATCATCGTCCTTCCCGTAGTTTGCGAATGATCTCCTGGTCGTCCAACTCATCGGCAAGCTGTAAAGCCTTGTCCAGATTGGCTCCCGCCCTGATTCCAAGGTGTCGCGGCTGCACGCAATACGGCTTGCGACCAGGCTCTGCCTGGCGTGCCAACGCTTGGCGAAGCGCCTCGTTCAAGACCTCGCTAAATGTCTTCTGCTGCCGACTCGCCGTGGCCTCCAGCAGAACCTCGACATCAGGATCGATCGTAATCGTGGTTCGCAGATGTTTGACCTCCTATCTTGTTGTGACACGAGGCCTTGTGGTTTCAAGGCCGCTAGGCAACCTAGCCGAAAAACAGCCGGTAGGTGGCCCCCGATGCCGTGGTCACCTGGAAGGTTTCCACGCGGGCCATAATGCCGGCTTCAAAGCTCGCGAACGGCTCTTCCCACCCTCGAAACCATCCACCAATGTCGAACCACATTTCCCCGCCGCTATGGCGTATTGACTTGAGGGTAGTCGCGAATTCTCTGGTCCGCCGTCAGCAAATCGCACGCAAGGATGCGGGAAGTTGCAACGATTATCTGATCGGCAGGGTCACGATGGAAGGTCCCCGGCAATTGCGTGGACTCAATGGCGATGCGGGGCGTCAAATGCACGAGCGTCACGCCCGGATACGCCAAGGCATCCGCGAACCACTGATCCAATCCGACGGGCAAGACCAACCGACCCAGTTCCACCAACTTGGCAACTTCCCAAAGCGAAATCGTACAGATTCCGATTTCGTGATCCTCGTGATCTTTGATCAGTTGTGCGTGGGAACTATTGAGCCGCGAATCTCCGTGAACCCACCATATCCAGATGTGCGTATCCAACACCATCACCGAAGCACCTCCCAATCGGATTCCCCTACTGGCTCGGTAGGATCGTCAAATTGGATCGGCGTGCCCCGCAACGGATATCGGTCTTCCACCGCCGGCTGATTTCGGGCCGGGAAAACGACGACCTCGACCGGTTTGCCAGGCGGAAATGGGAGATTTTCAATGGTCAAACAGCCATTTTCAGAAACGATGGCCTTCGCGCGATGAGCCTGCATTTCCTTTCCCTCCTCAAAAACGCCCAACTTCAGTATACCACGACCGGCCAACGGGAAGAACATCCGTCGCCGCCAACGCCGCAACGCCGTGCTGGAGGAATCGTCGCCGGTCGATGAAACGCGAACAACTATGGCAGGACGCGCAGGCATGGCATTGGCACATCGACTCGTCTCCTGAGAAGTCGAGTTTTGGTTGTTTCCAATCCGCCGCAGCCGAAGCCGTGAGGCCCTTTGCTCGTCCACATCAATGCCGGACTCGAGCCCGATTGGTAACCGTGGCCATCCGCGCTGCTGTCCCGTTCACAGTTGGCCTCGCATCCGGCGTTCTGCTCGCCACGAGTTCCTCAACGAGGCCGAAATGACCACCGGCGTGCAAAATCTGACCCTCACGCGCGTGCGCGAGAGGCCATGAGTACCAACCGGCAGCCGATCAGGGAACCTGTTCCACAAGTTCCAGCTTCAGACCAAGAGCGTTGGCGACGGCTTGCAGGTTGGAGACATGGACGTCCTTGCCCTGCTCGATATCGCGGATGGTAGCCTGATTGGGAATTCCGGCTAGCTTGGCCAGCGCGTACCAAGTCAGCCCTCGCGCCTCGCGGGCCTGCCGGATTTGCGAGGGGATGCCCGGTGACGATGGCCTGCGGCCCGCGCCGGCTTTCGGGGGAATGTCCTTCATCGCCGCTTCCCGAATCTGAGCGCGCCGTGCTCGCTCTTCGTCCGTCAATCGGCGATTAACGTGCTTTACCTTCTTGGCCATATGACGAGCTGGTGAGGTAATCGCTTTGCGGCGAGGGAGGGGAGACAAGGCACGTCTTATTGTCTTACCGGACATTGCTTTGCGCCCGCCGTCAGCCATGCCAGGTTGAAGCGGTAGTGCAGGCGGCTGCTGATCAGGTGAATTACGTTGTCGGGGGGCTGCGTGGCGGCGAGGTAACCGGCGTGTTCGGCTCGCGTCGGCGTGGCCGTGAAGTGTCCGGTGTGCGCGCCGCCGTCCCACTCGCCTTCGCCGGGCGTGAGGAGCTTTCGCACCGGCCATGTCTTGCCATCGTCGAACGAGAGGGCGGCGTACATCCCGTGACCGATGAACTCATTGCCTCCCTGGTCGGTGAAGGTCATGCCGTTGCCCTCGGGATTACGACGATTGCCGGACGTGAAGGAGACGAACAGCAGCGGCCCCTCATTGAGCCGCTTCAGGACTAGCCGCTGGCCACCGCCGATGGGCGGGAAAGGACTGGCGTGGTACGTCCAGGTTTTGCCAAGGTCCTCCGAAATGCTCATCGGCATGCGGCCGTTGATGGTGTCACCTCGCCCAAACGCCAACAGGCGGCCGTCATTCAATTCAACGACCTTGGCATGGATGCCGGCGATGTTGCCTTCGCCTTTGCCCCCCTCGTTGTATTTGCCCGGACGCGGCTTGCCTTCACCGGGATCGGTCCACGTCTTGCCGCCGTCGTGACTGATGTGCAGCGCCGTACCGCCGTTTCCGACGGGCACGGCGTCGCAGTTCTGGATCAGCACCCCTTCGCGGGTCATCAGCGTGCCGGAAATGACCTGGTGGCGGCCGGTCAGCCGAGCGTCGATTGCCTTGGGCTGTGTCCAGGTCACGCCGTTGTCCGTGCTGGTGCGCATCAACAGAGCCAGCTTCGCCCAGCCTCTTCCACCCTCGGGTGCCATGCCGTTGAAGTGGTAAATGGTTCCTTGGCCATCATGGAAGATGCTGGAGCCGTGCATGTTGCGGTTTGGCGCTTTGAAGAACTCGCTGGAGGGATCCCACGCTTCCCGTCCGGGCCGCAGGCGACTGGCCAGCACGGTCAGCTCGGTGCCCGTCTCCGACCGGGTCGAATACCAGATGGCCAACAGGTCTCCGTTCGGCAACCACGTGATCGATGGCTGATGGTTGTGGCGTCCGAACGGTTCGGCTTCGTCGACAGGCGGGAGGACGAACGGGATTGGTTGCGAGAAGAATGGCTTGCCGTTCGTCCGTGCCGTCCAGTCGAAAGGTTGTTGCGACACGTCGCGGGCCCAGCGTGGCGGCGTTTCATCGGGGACCGGTGTCATGTTGAGCACCCGGCCGTCGGCCTCATCGACCTTGAAGTGGCGATACGTCAGTGGGGTTTGGCTCTCGGCTCCGATACAAGTACCTATACAGGCCGCGATGCCGGCTATCGAAGCGGTGATTGCGAGGATGGTTGATTTCATAATCAGGGTTTTCCTTACGGTTAGGGTATGGTCCCGGCTCGTCCGGGTTATGGATACACAAGATACATGTATTTGTCATCGTGCACCCCGCGCGCTCCCAGAAGAATTCGCCATGGCTCTCCGTCTTCAGGAGGAAGGAGGAATTGCTGAGAGGAGATTACCGTGGAACCGTCCGGCCGCGTCAAGGGAGCGGTCACGGGGTTGTCGAACTCGTGCCAATGGAAATAGTCGTCGGAATAAACGATCCCGACATGGTCGTTATCCCTGTCATGCCCTGCGACGCCATTTTGACAGGCCGCGTACCAACGCCCTTCGACACGAACCGGTTGGCACCAGTTCAAGTTTCTGTTTTTGTTGAACCACTCCGTCGCCCTGTCTGGATCAAGGCACACGTTGCGCATTGTCCAGGGACCAGTGATATCACCGTCGCTTTGCATGACCGTCATTCGCGACCAGGTTCCGTCGCCACGCCACTGGACCAGCGCGTACCACGTTCCGTCGATTCTTTGGAAGTGGCGCAAGTACATCCCCACCGGGGGATCCCGTGGACCGGGAAACGCCTCGTCGTTGTTGACGGCCCCGTCGGTTTGAACCGTGATGATTGGGTTTCCCGAATACTGTTTCCAGTCCACCAAATCCTCGGAAAACCACAAGCCCGTCGCCCGGATCCCCGGTGTACTGGCTCCGGCGTCGTTTCCCACCGTCGCCATTACCCATCGCTGGTTATCCTCGTCTCGGACCAAGCCCGTGACAAAAGCGCGGTTTCCTTGCCAATCCGACTCGATCCGATCCAGAACGGGATTGCCCGGATGGTCGAGCCAGGTGGCCCCCCCGTCTTCCGTTTCGGCTAATGCCGTGGCGATACTGACTGGGCCAGAGCCATCGGTGGTGTACAGAATTTTCTTCAATCCGCCGTCCTTGTTAAACACAAGGGCTTGAGGCCTCACTCGCCTCTTCTCCGTCATGGTTTCCGGATTATCGCAAACAACGGGAACGCAGGCGCCGCCAAAAGCGGCGGGAGGTGCTTCCGCCAGACGTCGAATGCGTTGGTCATCCACGTGAAGTATTGCCACCTGGTCATCGCTTTGGGCGGTGACATAAAGGTATCCTCTTTCGTACACCAAATCGTGCGCGTTGCCGCGACATGGTTTCCTGACCCCGCCCTTCATGGTATATCTTTTCTTTCCAGCCACTTTGGTGAATTCAGTGGGAAAGACCTCGGCGTTTTTGAAGCTGGACAGCTTTTCAGGCTCACGCGGATTGGAAACATCAAAGGCTTGGATCGATTGCCCCCCGGCAGCAAACAAAACGTTTCCGGCAAGTGCCAGTCCACAGGGCTCGGCTGGAAACGGCAGCACGCGGATCGTTTCCGGCTCACCGATCTCGTGCAGGTCCACCACGGCCAGCGTGTCCGCCTTATTACAGGCGATCAGCGCGTAGTGGTCGCGTACAACGACCCGATTGGCGCCATTAAGTCTTTCGCCGCCAACCGCCCCCTCGGGCCGCCACTGCTCAACCGGCAGCAACTGGCCCGTTTCCCGGTCAGCGACCTGGTATACGCGAACTTTCCACGGGCTCATGTCGCGTTGATCCACGATAACCACGCAGTGCTTATAGCGGGCAATGTCATGCGGCGAGACGATCCCCCCATGTTCACGCGTGTTCAAAGCCCCGGCGAGCACGGGAGCGTCGGGCCGGCTGACGTCGATAGCTCCGATCCAACCTCTCTTGTTCGCGTACAAAACGTGATGATCCCACATGATCATGCCATTGATGCGATCGATGCGAGGGCGGTCCCCGAGCCGCTTGCGGATGACAGCTTGTCGCGGTTCGCTGATGTCGATGGAAAGGAAGTCGCGAGTTCCAACGAACAGGTGCTTGCCGTGCGGGAGCACGGTTTGGGCATCGTCTTCCTCGTCACGGGTCGACCACATGATTTCTGGTCGCGCCGGATCGGTCACATCAATGATGGCAATCGAGCCCCCTTTGCCGGGGACGAACATCAGCCCGCCATCAACCTCCACGTCGTGCGGACGCGCCAGTGCCTGGGGATCGTGGAGCAAGGCGACAATCGAGAAGGGGGGCTCCGTCGCGGGAGCCGATCCGACCCCAAGCAGCAATACGACACCAGACACGACTCCAAACACCATCAGCCGGCACGTTTCGGGTATCATTTATAACGTTCCTTTTTTGCTCTTTCACATGCCAAGATGTCGCATGCCGCGATATCGGGGCGGATTATACCGATCGCGGATGACTTTCTCCGCCGCGAGTCCGACCAACGGCAGGACGGCTTGTGTCGGGCAGCTTTCCACCCGGAAAAATCCAACCGCCTGAAATATAGTCTCGGACTCCCCGGGCAACAGAAGACGCGAGCATTTCCGTATCATGCCCGCCCGCTCCGCCAGTCCCGGTCAGGCCGGCTCATCATCCCATTCGCTTCCTCATCATCCGGGAAACGTTCTTTCTCTGGATCCCACTTCAGTTTTCGGTTCAGTTGTAACGCGATGTTTCCCAAATGGCAAAGCGTGGCCGTGCGGTGTCCCACCTCAACCGGCTCGATCGGCTCTTCCCGCGTCTTGACGCAATCGAGGAAATTACGAACGTGATTGGCGTAATAGTCGCGCTCGTCACCGTTTTCGATGGGTTTCGGCAGACGGATTTCGTCCGGGCCGATGGTGGATGTTTTCAGCGACGCGGGATTCGTCGTCAGCTGCCGATACAAGAAGTGCACCCATCCCTTCGACCCTTCAAAACGGGTGCCACGATGTTCCTCGCTGCTCTCTTGGATCAGCTCCACGCCGTTGGCGTAGCGAAGGCGATAGCCGGACCGCAGGGCCGTGGTGAAGAGGCTTCCTTTCGGGGGCCATTCGACATGGAGCGGTTCGACCTCGACGGGCCCCGTCAACGATGTCCCGTTTCCCCATTGAGCGATATCGTTGGCGTGGGCTCCCAGATTCGTAATCTGACCGCCGGAATAATCGAGAATAAACCGGAACTTGTAGATGCAACGCAGTTCGTGATACGGCGCGTCGGGCGCGGGGCCCAGCCACAGATTGTAGTCAAACCCTTCCGGCACGGGCATCGGTTCCCAGCCCGGTCCGGGGCCGGATTTGTTGTTCAACCCGATGTAGGTACGGATGGTTTTCAATTCGCCGATCCGGCCGTTTCGGACGAGCTCGCAGGCGTGCCGGCCGGCGGGATGGGATCGATACTGACTGCCGGTCTGAAACACACAATTGTTTTTTCGCACGGCGTGGATCATGTCCTGCCCGTCGCGGATGGTCAGGGTCATCGGCTTCTGGCAATAGATATCCTTCCCCGCCTCGGCTGCCATGACCGTCATGGCGCGGTGCCAGTGGTCCGGGGTCACGATCGCCACGGCGTCAATGTCCGGCCGCTGAATGATCTCGCGAAAATCGTTATAGGCCGCCACGCCTTGATAGTGCCCCGACTGTTTTTTGTCGGCGTAATACTTATTGGCCACCTCCAAGGCCGGCGTCCGCCCCATGAGCTTGCTTTCATCCCGATAGCCGCGGCTGGCTGTATTGACGTCGCAGATTGCCATGATCTGAACGTCCTCGTTACGCATGAACACCCGCATGTCCGGCAATCCTCGCGTTCCCGTGCCAATAATGCCCATA
>JBNJEM010000390.1:0-7495 GCA_051745935.1 Planctomycetota bacterium | reverse complement strand
GCCGCGGCGAACGACCGGACTCCCATATCGGCGCGCGCTCGCATTGTCGGGCATGCGCGCTTTGGCACGGTGGCATCCGCCAGTGAGAAGGACAACCCTGGCCATCGTCAACCGATCCCCTTCAAGTGACATGTGCAGCCCAAGCCGGCGAGCACGCCACGGCCGTCGAACAGATCGATCGTTGTGACCGAAGCCGGCTTCACGTCAAACAGCAGGTAGTTTCTGGGCTCCAGTCCAAGCAAATGACAGATCATGGCCCGAATGACGCCGCCATGGGTCACCGCGATTACCGTGTCCGAAGCAACCGAGGCCAGCCGATCGGCGGCTCGGGCAATTCTCGTCACGAATCCTCCAAGCGACTCGCCGCCGGGAAAGGCAAACTGAAGATCGAAATCACGCCACCGTTCGACCTCCCCTTCCCCATCCGCGGAAGCGATCTCGTCGAAGGAAAGTCCTTCCCAGCGACCAAAGTCGATTTCGCGCAAGTCGGATTCGACCCGCAATTCCCGATCGAAACATTCGGCCGTCTCGACCGCGCGGCGCAGCGGGCTGACCAGAAGCGGGACGCTTTGGTTCAACCGAAACGATGCCGCCAATGCCGTCGCTTGCCGCAAACCAAGCTCGGAGAGAGGTACATCGGTGCTGCCGAGGAACCGGCCGACCTGCTGCCGATCAGCCTGGGCATGTCGCGCTAGAAGAAGGCGTTTTGTCATGGACGGATCCCAATGAACGAGCCGGTCCTTCGAGAGGATCGGGCCGGGATCACGCCACAGCGCGAAAGTTCACCCGGAACCTTCCCTCGAAGGCACGCTACACGAAGCGTGTCGTGGTGTCCTGGCTTCCGGATCGGTCTACTCACCGCGGCCTTCCCGTCCCGAACGCGAGACAGTGGCCATGCCTTGCGGCTTTCGTCCCCGGTTACAGTGGCGGGGCCGCGCTGGATTCGCACCAGCTTCCCAATATATTTCAGACGGTCGGATTTCTCCGGGTGGAAAGCCACCCGACGCAAGCCGTCCTCCCGTTGGTCGGACTCGCGGCGGACCAAGTCATCCGCGACCGGTATAATCATTCCCATCCATCGCCGACGGGAATCGTGACCAGCGGGTCAGTGTCCCAAATCCGGCAGCCCCTGTCAACTAGAGCGGGCAACTAGAACCGGTTGGTTTTCGGTCAGCACGTCGGGATGCGTGGAAATACTGCAAAGTCTCTGGACCACGGCACTGTAAGGTCCATACCAAGGACTTCTGAACAGCGTGTCGTGACGCTTGCCGCTTGACGGCCGTTGACGGACATGGTCGGCGTAACGTGGCGCTTGTAATGTACCGGACGATCGTTCACGGGGGCTCACCGCCGGGCAGTCCGCTCCGCTTCGGACCAAGGGGACAACCCCCCGTGACCGGTTACGATTTCCGCCGAATCCTATAACTTCCCCATCAATTGCGCGGGCGTGCTGGTCTATCCTGGCGACGTGGTTGTGGCCGATGGCGACGGGGTAATCGTCGTGCCTCGCGAGCATGCCCTGGAGGTCGGCCGCCATGCCCGCGAGATCCACGACGGGGACCAGGCCGGTCGAGCAAAGCGATTCGATCGCCTCGGCATCCCCCGAGACCAAACAGTGCGCGAGCACTGATGCTCGGCGGTCCACAGCTTCTCGCCGGTGGCGGCGGAGAAAACGATCATCGTGTCCTCCCCGATGTCGCCCGCGCCCCAGCCCATGTACGATATATGGGTTTTTTCGCCTCCGGCAAGAAGCGCCTTGATTCCAGAGGAACGGCCCTTATTCCTCGCCCAACGGAAAGCGAGCAGCGGGCCCCGTCTCCCATTCCTCGGCTGAGCCCCTGACCGCTTTCAGGTAGCACAGCCCTTTTGAACGCTTGCTTCCAGAGGAATCAGGGACCACACACTCCGCCTCACCATCTCCGTCCACGTCGGCAATCGTAAATGTGCCGTCCATGGGGTGCCCATAGTCTCCGGCGTATCCGGTTTCCGGCCATACCTCGTAGGCGCCGTTGCGCCACCGGAATGACCAGATGAGAGAGGGGCTTTTCGCCGCCGCCACCACGAACGCATCCCGCGAGTCCGATTGGCCCAGGAAAGGCACGATTTTGACATTCCAACAACTGCCATCAATGGGAATACCCGTCACCGCGTATCCATGCCGGCCATCCATGAGATACACGTGGTGGTCCGGTTTGCGCACCATTACAATGTCGGGCTCGCGCTCACGGTCATCGGAAAAGAAGAATCCCGTATCAAACTGCAGAGAATCGCCATCGTAGATCTTTTCGATCCGGTACGATGAAAGGGCGTTGGGCTTCGTCTGAACCACTTTCCACATCCCCAGGTCACTGCCGCCGTACTTCCGCGTGGAGACAAAGAAATCATTCTTGATTCCATTGTCATTCAAGTCATAGAACTTCCCGTCGAGCCACCACCAGGCCCGGTCATTGCCGCTATCTATGAGGTGGTCGGCCCATCCTGACTTCGCCATGGGGTTGCCTTTTTCCTTCACCTTAAGCACGCCCAGTTCATTTCCAGCCTGCGTGCAGTAAACCAGCTCCTCGACGCCGTCGCCCGTCAGGTCGTGAAACGCGAGCCCCTGGCCCGCGTACTCCTTCGCCACCCCCATCTCCCAGTTTGAACCATCAAACGGCGATACACCGGGCTCGCGAAGCCGAAACACCACAAGGCCGTCCTTCTTGTGTTGAACGGAGGCCGCGATGCATATCCGCGGCTCCCGGGGAAACGGCCGTCCTACCGCAACGTACTCAATCTCCTCCTTGTGGCTCTGGACGACGCCTATAGTGGTCCGGGCCCACTCGCCGGCATCGTTTCGCTGGTACAGGAACACTTCGGGGTGACCATCGGCGTCCTGCATGGCGGATATGATTTCGACGTCGCCGTCCCCGTCGATATCCACTGCCGCTGAAGAATCCGGCATGGCCTTGCCGACGCGCGTGGTGTCGATGGATCGCAGCTCGATCTTACGTCGCGGCCTCTCCGAAGCCATTACGGATTGAGTCACGATGCACGCCGCCAGCGAGATCCAGCATACCAAGTGCTTTTGCATAGCTATTCTCCTCCGATGCGTTTAACCGGTGATCTTTGAGACTGATACAGCGGTCGCGGATGACTTTCTCCGCCGCGAGTCCGACCAACGGGAGGACGGCTTGCGTCGGGCAGCTTTCCATCCGGAAAAATCCAACCGCATGAAATATAGCGATTTCAATCGCATCCCAGCTTCCGAAGGTACGCTACGGCGACTTTGCTGTCAAAGGTTTCGCCAGGTTTTCCAAGCCGTTCTTGCCGGGGGGACCGCGATTACGGTGACGTTTTCACCAGACTTGCCAGTTCAGACTGCTGCCTGCTAGAATCTTCGGGGTGTGAAGGGGTTTCCGCGCGGTCCGTATTCCCCTTATACCGGTCGCGGATGACTTTCTCCGCCGCGAGTCCGACCAACGGGAGGACGGCTTGCGTCGGGCAGCTTTCCACCCGGAAACATCCAACCGCCTGAAATATGGTCGGGCTCGAGGCCGACGGCGATGTGTGACCGAACATGTGGGCCCGTCGAGCTTGGGGACTGGCTGAGTCTTCGGAGCAAAATGCGCTTGTCCCCATGTCCCCCTCTCCCCACAAGACGCACCAAAGCGAGCAAGAGTTTGCATGAGACGGTCCGGCCGCCCCCGTGATACCGCGCTTCCCACGCAACAATTCCCACACAACAATCCTGACTGAAAGCCGGGGTGCGATACCGTTTCGCCATGAAAGAATTCTTTGAAGTCAGCCAGTTACAAGACGTTTTCGAGTACATTCGGGAGTTTCCCGAGGTGGAAAGCGAGGACGTTGCCCTGGCCGATGCCCCGGGCAGGGTGCTTGCCGAGGACGTGGTTGCCGGCGAGGATCTTCCGGAATTCTCCCGCTCGGTCATGGACGGATATGCCGTGCGCGCCGCATCTACTTTCGGCGCATCCGAAGCGAGCCCCGCCTTTCTGACCGTCATGGGCTCGGTGGCCATGGGTGAGACGCCGGCGTTTTCGGTAGGGATGGGCGAGG
Organism: Planctomycetota bacterium; assembly: GCA_051745935.1. Classification (GTDB taxonomy): domain Bacteria; phylum Planctomycetota; class Planctomycetia; order Pirellulales; family Pirellulaceae; genus JBNJEM01. The sequence goes on along the minus strand of JBNJEM010000390.1, from coordinate 3,442 downwards.
CTGCCCGGATCTCAACCGGGGGCATGTTGCCAGAAGGCGCCGAATGCGTGATCATGGTCGAGCACACGGAGCGCCTGGACGACACGACCATCGAGGCGTACAAGAGCATCGCGCCGGGCCAGAACATCATCGCAAGGGGAGAGGATTTCGCCAAGGGACAGACCATCCTTTCCCGAGGGCAACAGCTCAAGCCGCCGGAAACCGGGCTCCTGGCGGCCTTCGGAAGAACGACCGCGCGCGTCTTCAAACAACCGGTCGTCGGCATCCTGTCCACCGGTGACGAAATCGTACCCGTGGACCGAAAACCGCCCCCGGGAACCGTCCGGGATATCAACACGTACACCCTGCTTGCCCTGGTGAAGGAGGCGGGAGGGATACCGGTCGCCTATGGGATCGTCCGAGACCACTACGCCGACCTGTTCGCCAGCTGCCGCCGTGCCGTGGAAGAATGCGACATGACCCTCATATCCGGCGGAAGCTCGGTCGGCGTGCGCGACTTCACCATCGACGTGCTCTCTGCCCTCCCCGAGTCCAAGATACTGGTCCACGGCATCTCGATCAGTCCTGGAAAGCCGACGATCCTGGCAAAGGCTGGCCCCGGCGCCGTATGGGGGCTCCCCGGCCATGTGGCGTCGGCCATGGTCGTCTTTCAGATCGTGGTGCGGCCCTTTATCCATCGCGTCGCCGGACGGTCCCGAACGAATGCGTTTGGCCAAACCCGCCCGGCCGTGTTAACCCGCAACATCAACTCGGCCCAGGGACGGGTCGACTATGTCCGGGTAAGGCTCTTTGAAGAGGCGGGAGTTCGCAAGGCCGAGCCGATCCTGGGAAAATCGGCGTTGATCAACACGATGGTCCGAGCCGACGGCCTGGTGGCCGTCGGGCTCAACACCGAAGGACTGGACAAGGACGCGGCGGTCGAAGTGATTCCGCTATGACGATTGTCGGGTGGCACGGGCTGAGCGAGCGTCGTAACACGATACCATTTCCAGCAGGTAACCAACGCGAGCGGAGCCCGTGTGTGGCCCACTGGCGGTAGAGCCTAACTGGCCTGCGATGGGCATTAAGAACAAGCGTCATGAGGACTTCCAGCGTCAAGTAAATGCGCGCGAGACAACAAGTCGAGCAACACTTCAGCCATCTGAAGTAACGTTCTCGGAAGTGGCACCTTCTTTTCCGAGGCGGGAGACGGCGGTTGTCGGACATGGCAGTAGCTGACAAGGCTTGTTCACCCATGAGACAAGCTCATCATGGGGGACCTTGAACGGTTCTTGTACTGCGTACGGCTAAACAGATACGAAATCGAAAACAAGAAAAACAGAAGCTGTGAAAGCCTTCTCACATGCCGTTCAAACGCAACGTCTACTTGAACATGAAAACGCCGCGGGAAGCACGCGAGATTCTTTTTAGCGCGTTCCCTCTTTCCAACATTGCACCCGGCGAATTCGTACCCGCGCCCGAGGCCGTGGGGCGGGTGCTGGCGGAGCCCGTATTCGCCAAGCTCTCTTCGCCCCACTTCCACGCCGCCGCCATGGACGGCATCGCGGTACCGGCGGAAAGCACTTTCGGCGCCGCCGAAACCCGGCCCAAAATCCTGCGGGCCGGAGAAGACGCCTTCCACGTGAATACCGGACAGGTGATGCCGGCAGGGACCGACGCGGTCATCATGATCGAAAATGTCAACGAGACCGGAGAAAACCGGCTCGAAATCGACGCCCCCGCCGTTCCTTGGCAACATGTGAGAAAGATGGGGGAGGACATCGTGGCCACCGAGCTGCTCTTTCCCCGGAACCACGTGGTCACCCCGTACTGCGTGGGCGCGCTGCTTGCCGGCGGGGTCTTCTCGGTGCCGGTTCACAAAAAGCCCACTGTCCGCAGCGTGCCCACGGGATCGGAACTCTTTGACTGGCGAAAGACCCCGTTGGAGGAACTCAAGCCCGGACAGGTGCTGGAAACCAACTCCGATGTCCTCGGGAAATTGGTCGAGTCGTGGGGAGGCACCCACGAAAAAACGGAGATGCTCCGTGATGACCCGAAGCTGCTGCGACAGGCTGTTGCCGACGCTGTTGCAGGGGATGTTCAGGTGGTTCTTATCCTCGGTGGTTCCTCGGCCGGATCGGAGGACTACTCCCGGCGGGTCATCGCCGAACTGGGCGAAGTGCTCGTTCACGGCGTAACCATCATGCCGGGCAAACCAATCATCATCGGCAAAATCAAGGACAAACCGGTGTTCGGCATGCCTGGATACCCGGTGTCGGCGATCATTGCCTTCGAGCAGTTCGTCGGCCCGCTGATCCGCCTGATGCTGGGCCAGCCGGAGGAGCCCAGAGACACGGTCGACGTTGAACCGACCCGAAAGATCGCATCCCGCCTCGGGGTCGAGGAGTTCGTGCGGGTCAAATTGGGCGCCGTCGGCGACCGGATCGTGGCCACGGCGCTTCCCCGAGGCGCGGGGGTAATCACCAGCATCACCGAGGCGGACGGCATCATCCGCATCCCCAACCAGGTGGAAGGGGTGGCCGACAACCAGCCAGTGAAGGCGGAACTGTTAAAACCTCTCCCCTCGATTCGAAACACCATCGTGGTCGTCGGCAGCCACGACAACACACTGGACGTGCTCGCTGATGAACTCAAGGCCTGCCACGGCCGCCTGACCCTGTCCTCGAGCCACGTCGGAAGCCTGGGCGGTCTGAGGGCCATCAAAAAAGGAGGATGCCATCTCGCCGGGTCGCACCTGCTCGACGCCGAAGACGGCTCTTACAATGTCTCCTACATCAAGCGATATCTTCCCGGCGTCCCCGTGAAGCTGGTGAACCTGGTGCTCCGCGATCAAGGACTGATCGTTCCCCGGGGAAACCCGAAACAAATCAAGGGAATCGATGACCTGGCACGGCCGGATATCACCTTCATCAACCGCCAGGCCGGGTCCGGCACCCGGATCCTACTTGATTACCGGCTACGGCAGCTTGGGCTGGACCCCGGCGACATTACAGGCTACACCCACGAAGAGTTCACTCACATGGCGGTGGCGGTCGCCGTGCTCAGTGGGAGCGTGGACGCGGGGCTGGGGATCCACGCCGCCGCCAAGGCTCTGGACCTCGATTTTATTCCGGTGGTGACGGAGCAGTACGATCTTGTCATTCCGCGGGTGTATTTCGACACCGAAAACATCGCCGCCCTGCTCGATATCATCAATTCGGACCGATTCAAAGAACGGGTGGAAGCCCTGGGTGGATACACCACCAAGCGCACGGGGGAGATCACTGAAGTATAAACCCTGTAATTGCAAAGTTTTCTGAAGTTTTTGTGATTTCAACAGGAAAACACAGGGGTTTCCGGCTGCTGGGAACATGTTCCTAGAACTAACCCTATTGTTGCATAAAGACGGCGTAGGACGGGTCTCCAGGCCCGTCTTTTGGACGGGTCTCCAGGCCCGTCTTTT
>JBNJEM010000389.1:0-7501 GCA_051745935.1 Planctomycetota bacterium | reverse complement strand
GTTGCGCCATCGCGGGGGTTTCACTCTCCGGCCGCCTGAAGGAAGTGCTCGAAGAATGCGTAAATCTGGGCGTTCGATTCCTCGTTCGGCGAGTGCTCCAGGCGGTTCGTCATGCCCACTCGATTCGTGTAGCCGAGCAGCCGGTTGACGGCGATCGAGGAAGAGGCGTGGTTGGATACGGTGGACGAGCACGAAGCCCTGTTTTGGGGGAACAGGGTTGAAAGCCCCGGGCAACAAGACCCGGCTTCCGCTTCCAACCGGTGTTAGAGCGAGCTGAGTTTCTGGAAGTTCAATGAGATGCCTTGCATGGGCAGGACGCCGTAGATCCCTCGGGTGAACAGCAAATCGATGAAGTCGTCCGTCCTCAACAGGTGGCTCTTGGGCACGACCACGATATCGCTGTCCCGGAGCCACAATTCGTCGGCCGGGCATGGCCGTTCACCCAACAGAGCCCCTCTCAGGTCCAGCTTCGTGGCCATGAGCTCCCAATCTTCAGTGCGGCGGAACACGACGATTTCCCGCAGATTGCCGCCGTTGTTCCAGCCGCCGGCCAAGGCGATGGCCTGCATGGCGGTGGTTGGCGCTTCAAGCGTGAACCGGCCCGGCTGCCGTACTTCACCGACCACGTAGACGAACCGATCCGCTCGACGCAACAAACGGGGGGTTATTCCGATGCCCTTGACCACTTCGTTGTACCGCTCTTCAACCTCTTCTCTTAGCTCGCGCAACGTCAATCCCTGGGCCAGCACCGAACCGATCGCCGGCAACTGAATTGTTCCGTCCGGCGTCACTTGAGATCGCTGGGTTTGCCCGCCGGATTCCCCATAGCGGCTGTCAACGGCCGCGCGCAAATCCTCCAATTGCGTGTTGACTGCTAGTGGAACAACCGTGATGGCGGGCACTTTGTAATACTTGGTGTACTGCTCTTCCAACGCCTTGCGCAGTTCCTCCACCGTCCGCCCGGCGGCCCGAACCTGGCCCAACATTCGCAGCGTGATCATGCCGTCGGGTTGAATGATCATATCGCGATCGAGCGTGGAGTCGATCAACGATTCCACGCGAAGTTCGTCGCCCACGTTCAACTCGTATGGTTGACTGCTTTCCTCACGAGTCAGCCGGTAGATCAACTCCAGTTCGTCGCCCACTCGCAAGCGATACTGCGGTACATGGGGGTCACGGAAAGGGCCAATGTATTCACCCTGTGACAGATTCTCCCAGGCAATGGGCCGGCGATCCCGCCAACCCAACTCACCGTACCCGCCACCGTTCCCGCGTTGAACCCCCATCAAGCACCGCGTCTGGCACAATCGAACCGGTTTGACCTGGCCGCGATCGCTCACGACCGTGCTCCACGCCACGGAGGAAGACTGCTTCGACTTGGTTTCCGCCGGGTTGTTGGCCGTTTCCCGCTGGGGCGCGACGTCAGCGGGTCCGCGTTGCCGGGCCGCGGATTCTCCGGCCTCTTCCCTTTCAATCACGATCGCGGCCAGGAAACCAGCGAATAGCGTGACCGCTAACGCCGCCAGGGGCCGGACGGGTGGACGCCACCGGGTATGCCGCCACCATTTATATACCGGTCGCGGATGACTTTGTGCGCCGCGAGTCCGACCAACGGGAGGACGGCCCGCGTCGGGCAGCCTTCCACCCGGACAAACCCGACTGCCTGAAAGATACTTCACGCCACCACGACTCACGCGAGTGTCGTGAAGCACTTCCGGCGTGGACGATCGAGACGTGGCGGGTTCTGTTCCCTGCTCCCGGATGTACCGTTTATCCAACTTCGGTATAAGTCGATGCGATCGCGAACGCACTGCCATTTCCTCCGCGTAACTCGTGTCCTTTTTCCCGCCCGCTCACACCTCATCCGTCGGTATCCACGAACTGTCATTGTCCAAACGCAAAAGGAGTCGCCGAAGATCGTTCACCCGTGTTTCACTTTCGTAACGCCGGCCATGATTCACGGGATCATGCACCGCATGGATTTGATCGGGTATCTCCGGCATGCATGGCGGGGCATGTGATGGACTGTCTCCGCTGGCAGTTTGCACCACTTTCGCCCCGGGGGGCGATACCATGGGGTCCAACACGCCGTAACGAAACTTGGTCACCGCTCCCAGACGTCCCTTGGCGAGAGGCAAACCTGAGTGGCTTTTTTATGGGGGTCGAGATTATCGTAAGTGCCAGACTCTTGTCTCGGAGAATGTTTTGGGATCCACCCATTTGATTCCCACATCGCGATTCTGTTGTTCCCGCTCGTCCTGCCGCGACGCCATCAAGGTTCCGTTTTCGCGTGCCTCATGAGCTAGTTCCCTTTCCCCGAGCTGTTGGTGCACCGCCGCTAGATTCATCCAGATCTCGGACCGCGACTCGATCGACAACGCGTGTCTCAACGCCCGCCGCGCGTCTTTCAGCTGCCCGAATTTAGCCAGCAGGACACCGAGCTCGTTAGCCGCCTGCACGTTGTTGGAATCAACCAGCAAGGCAGCCTGGTGCAGGGTGACGGCTTTGGGCAAGCACAGCATTTGCTTATCAATCTCCGCACGGGCCATCACCGCGTGGACCCGCCCCAGCCCATACAAGGCATACGAGCCGATCGGCAAGCCATCGCAGGCCTCGGCAAATTGACGTTGAGCGTATTCGAGGTATTTCTGCCGCACCGCCAGCGGGGTGAGATGTTCCACATTGACGTCCTGCAAGATCGTGGTCCGGTGCGCGCTGATGATCTGCGCCACGTCCAGCTCGGCCTCCAGCAGTGATCCGCGCGGCGCGAAATCGCCCACCTCCCGAAAGGCCTGCTTGGCACGGCCCAACGCTTCACTATGGCGTTTGCCCGTTTTCCGGGAATCGAGCGCCTGGGTAATGATCCGTAGCGACTTGATCATTTTGGCGCGAGCCGCATAGTAAGCGCCTCGAGATGCCAGATCTTCCGCCTCGCGCGACAGTACCATGACCCGCCGAGCAACCACCATTAAGGTCGTGTCCCGCTCGGAGGCGGAATCCGCCGCGTCCAAGCCCGCGGCCGGAACCGACACCGGTGCCCAACGTTCACCCGACTTCCCTCCATCCGAACCTCGCTCCGAAATCGACTGGAAAACATCCACCTGGCCGCCGGGAAGGTTGCTTGTCGGCAATTGCATCGCTTCACGGTCTTCGCCCAGGTCCTTGTTCCGTGGCGGATCCGATTCAATTGACGCTTCACCCGCCTCTTGGCACACAAGGTCCGAATTCGTCCCGGTACCCGTGGGAGCCCCTCGGTTGGAAAGGTGTCCCGCGCAGCCGGCACGCTCGTCAGTCGAACTGCCGGCGGGAAACTCTTCTTGCGAGGGGGATGACTCGCCCGCCTCCCGGTCGGCCGCTGGCCGCATTGCCTCGCGATTCACCTCGTTCTCCGAAGGGGCCCCTGAACTCGAACCCCGCGACGCGCGGCGTGACGGATCGGATTCCAGAAGGCCCAGCGATCGCCCCTGGCCGGTTTCGGGGGCGATCGCTCCTTCCGTTTCGACTCCGTCTGCTTCTTCCACTTCGTTCGGATAGAGTTCAGGGGTCGAGGATGGCCTTTCGGCGGTCATTGGCCCAACCAACACCCGGCGCTTTGGATCGCCTGCCGCAGCTGATGACAATGAGGCATCGGATGACACCGACTCGTCCTCCGATGGGGGGTTCGCGACTGGATCCGTCGCCGCCGTGCCCGAGGGGGCAACGTCGGCGGCCAGGGTGTTGACGGGTGGATCCGGGACTGACAAAACACGGGCCGCCGAGTCCGCGAGGCCGGATGACGACTCGCAAGGGGCATCGTTCACGGTCGCGTCGATTGAGGGCAGCCGTCGAACTGGAGGAACGGCGGACCGCAAGCCTGGCCGGTTTCGGCTCAGCCCGTTCCCTTGAAAAGTAAACGAGCTGAACCGCGGCGGATCACCGTGCGATTCCCCACTCGGCGAAGCCGCCGCCGCTGACCGGGGACGCGCCTCTCCACGATCGCGGACGCCGTCCCCCGAGGGCTCGGCCTGTCGGGCCCCTGGGGGGGCAGTCGCGGGCAGGCGACGTGGTCCATGCCGTTTCGGCTTCACGAGAGCCCGCGAGTTCCCGGCCACGTCCGGACGACGGGCCGGCGAATCGGGCCCGACTTCGGGAACGGGGGGGGGAGCGAACGAACTGCCGGCGGAAACGACGCGCGCTTGGCACCCGGGCGCCTGGGACGCTTGAGCCTCGTCCGACCGCGCCGCGCCAGTCCGGGCATGAAAGCCCAGAAACTCGCCGCCATAGCACGAACAATACAGGTGAATGAACACCAGGAACGCGCTGGACGCGCCCCATGCCCATGGTATACCGGCCGCGGATGACTTTCTCCGCCGCGAGTCCGACCAACGGGAGGACGGCTTGCGTCGGGCAGCTTTCCATCCGGAAAAACCCAACCGCCTGAAATAAAGTCCGTTTCCGCGTGATGAGCGATCCATCAATAGCATCCGTGGCGAAGCAGGTTCCTCCAGCGGCGTGCCAATCCTCACACACGCTCGCACCGTAACCGCTCATCGACATTGCATTGGAAAATCAACCACGGAAAGCGAAACAAACGGGGCGCAAAACCGCCAGGGCCACTTCACAGCCGTCATACCCGTCGCCAACCGAACCGCGTGATCGACAAAAGCCGCACAGTCCGTCCCCCGAACCGGCCAGGGCACGCCGGAGACGAGCACCGTTGCCGCGTGGCGTCCACGCGCCCTTGGCCCCGTGGCCAGCTTATTCCGAGACGGCATCCGCTCCGGCGGGCGCCTCGACTTGCTCCATTCGGGCTGGAGTGGAAGGGCCCGGGCTGAACAACTCATCCAGAGTCTTCTTCGCCCGGTGGACGATGGCATCGCGAGTCATGCCGGCCAACCGGACCGCCGCCGGATAGAGTGTAACCGGCCCCGTATAGCCGGTTGTCATGAGATGTTGCACGATCGCGCGGCAATCGACTCGCCCCCCATCCCCGGGTAGATACCGTTCGTCATCGGCGATGCTGGCCAGATCGGCTGCTTCGGGGATATCGGCGAGTCGAACCGATATGATCCCCTCGGCAGGGATCACGAACAGGTCATCGAGCGATCCGCCTCCGACAAACCAGTCCCACGTATCGAGCGCCAACCCCACGTTGGGGTTACCAATCGTACGAATCAAGGTCATCAACGTGTCAGGGTCATGGATAAACGGGGACTCCGCCTGGGCACGATAGCCGGGCGCGGCCAAGAACGCCAATCCTAAACGAATATCGTGGCCGGCCAACACATCGGCCGTCTCCGCCAGTCGCGTCCGATGCAACTCAAAGGCCTCCTGATAAGGCACCCCCGCCGGGCACACCGGCGAGATGGTCGCGCGGCACGCCGCGCTATGGAGCGAGGCGGCCACTTGGGCGAATTCATCCAATTCCGCTAAGTTGGACCGGTAGGTGGCGTCAGAAGCCGTTAAATTGACGGGCAACGAGAATTCGCCCCCTCGGATATTGGCACTCGAGATAAATCGCCGGGCTTGCTCCAGGCCACTGGCTCGAGCTCGCTTCACGATCGCGTCCATATCCACGTCCAGGCTGCTGAAGCCATAAGTCAGAGCCAGTTCTATCAATTCACTTTGGCGGCCAGTCATTCCCAGCGCCGTGGGATTCAAATTGCGATACATGAAAAGCGCTCCAGTCTTCCTATTCGAACGACTCAATGTCGAACCATCATCAAATTTCCTATCCATTGGCAAGTCCTACAGTATTGCAAATAGTGCGCGGATGTCCCATGGGGGGCACCCAAAGGTCTGGGAACACGGGCCAATTTTCGCCACCCGCGCTCCCGCCGCGCCTTTCGGCGACTTCGCAGCAGCGCGGGCCAGTCGTGACGTAAGATATACTTCATCCGGGTACAAGGCAGAGGAACGTGAGCAAGCATGTCTGGCACGAATGGCCGGAATGGTGTAGCCTAGGCCCCCTCGTTTGCCCGGCCGTCCCGGTCGCGAGACAGGTGGATAAAGAAAGCCCCCTCTATGTAGGGAGGAACAGTCGCGCCGGCGTCCCGCCCCAAAACGTCCATCTTTCTCCAAGCGGGGCGATACTTCGAACAGGAACCGGAAGGGACCACCTCATGCAGCTTTCGTTTTGGCACATTGTGATTCTCGCGATTGTGCAAGGATTCACGGAATTCTTGCCGGTCAGTTCCAGCGGACATCTCGTGGTGCTCTCCGGAATCCTGGCTTCGGGGGACCCGCAAGAGCTGGAGGTTGCGGACGTCAACGTCGTCCTGCATATCGGCACGCTCTTCTCCATCCTCGTGTTCTACTCGTACCGAATCTGGCGTTTGTTGGGGCAGGATCGCCGGGCCATTCGGCCGTTAATCGTGGGGACCATTCCCGCCGTCGTGTTGGGGCTGGGCATCAAGTTGACGTGCGAGGAGGTGATTGAGAACGCGCTTTTGGCCGGACTGCTGCTCCCCGTCACCGGCCTGACGTTGTTGTGGGCCATGCGGTGGCTCAACGGCCGAGGCGAATATGTCGAGTTGACCGACCGCCAGGCGTTTTTGATTGGATTGAGCCAAAGTGCCGCGATTTTTCCCGGTTTGTCCCGCAGCGGCGCCACGATCTGCGCCGGGCTCCGCCTGGGACTCTCGCGTCAAGCGGCAGCGACATTCTCGTTTCTGTTGGCGATTCCGGCCATTGCCGGGGCGGGACTGTTAACCGTCATCTCGATGGCCACTGAAACAGGGGTCACCACGGCCTGGCAGCACCTGTTGATTGGGGGAATCATCGCCTTCGTCGTGGGGTTGCTGGCCCTCCATTGGTTGATCAGCTGGTTGGAACGGGGACGCCTTCGCCTGTTCGCCTGGTGGTGCATCCCGTTGGGCATAGGCGTTACGGCGTGGCAAATTTGGCTGAGGCTGTAGCCGTGGGACGAACGTCCCCGTCCGTCGAAATGGCCCATCCACGCATTTGCCACCCGATCGCACATGGCACATTGGCCCTGAGCCGGGACGGGGGGGCGGATCCGCCATGATCAGCCCACGCGGGTGGGGACGCGTCCGGAAGTACGTTCTCGGCGATTGGCTCGGGCAACGAGACGGGGTACGATGATCGCGAGCTAGACGGCAAGCGTGGACGGGGCTACAATAGAGTGGTTCAAAAGTTCTGGGGGCGAAATGGGTTCGACCGGACAGGTTGAAGTGGAAGTGGCGTGTCGTGGTTGGTCAGCAGGCCACGTTAAAAGCTGACCCTCAATTTACTTGCCGAGGAAAACCTCGCACTGGCTGCCTAGAAAAAGGTAGCCCCGGCTGCGGGCCTTAACCGGAGAGGCCCAAAAGCTGGTCATCAAATCCGGCTCGCTGTCAGTCATGTCGAGCACGCTGACGGCTAAATTCAGTTCTCGGCTAGCCGTGGTGCGGACCCGGTCGACAGGGGCCGCGCCGGGCGAAACTTCAAAGAGTCGACTACGCACGTAGAGGCTTCCATGAAAATGTCACGGGACGCGGGTTCGATTCCCGCCGCCTCCACT
>JBNJEM010000388.1:0-7510 GCA_051745935.1 Planctomycetota bacterium | reverse complement strand
TGGCGACCGGAATCATGGGGCTGCGCTGCGCTCCGCCCCATGCTAAGATGTGGCCCGCCTTCAGCGGGCGGCGGGGACGTCCCGTGGTGATTTGTACCCCCAGGGCAACGGGTACGGCGTGAGTGTTCCACGGTGTCACGGACCCACGGGGCAATGGGCACGGAAACGTGAATTATATTTCAGGCGGTTGGATTTTTCCGGGTGGAAAGTTGCCCGACGCAAGCCGTCCTCCCGTTGGTCGGACTCGCGGCGGAGAAAGTCATTCGCGACCGGTATAACTGGGGCGGTCAGGGCGTTAAAGAGCCCGTGAAGAGCGTGTAGGCTGCGGTGGCGTTCCCGGGACGCGGTCGACTTCCCCTCGGTCAGGGTTTTAAGAGCCCGTGGAGAGCGCGCGGGCCGCCGTCCGCCGTCATGATCCTTGCCGGTCCAATGCGTGCCGAGATCACGTGCCTCGAACCTACTGTTTCCCGGGCCGGGCCGTCAGGTCCCCGCGGGGCGGTGATGAACGTCAAGGGAGACCGGTCAACCAAACCGGCGCGGTTTGGAAGAATCCGCCGCGTTTTCCAGTTTTCACCGGCGCCGCGAATTCACTTTGGCGGTCGTAGGGATCGTTCCGGATCCCCCTGGCAAACTTCTTCGGATCGGCTCACTTCGGAATCCAAAAACTCTTGCGGCGGGACGGATTCTTGGTAGAGTCGAGGTTTAGGTAAGCTTGAAGCGGCTCGCTCAAGCGAACGGTTGTTTTTGTATTTCAGTTTCGGGTGTGACACCGATGTCGGAAGATCCCCACGTGACGTCCCACGACCTCGACCAACTGATGCTAAATGCTCGGCTGCGCGATGAGCTTGAACCATTTCTCGATGAGTCGTTGGAAGTGGTCGACAGGCAGCAGATGAGCACCCCGTCGGAGAACGACTACTTGGCATCCATCCTGGCGTGGGAGCGCGCCCCCGTTTTGCCGATCAGCAAGTGGTTCGATCCGGAACTGGTTCTCCCTCACCCCGATACGGTGGATGACCAGCAGCTTCACGAGCTGCTATGGCGGACGATTCATCGGTTGCACGACGAATGCGTCTTGCTTGAGTTAACCGACCACCTCTCCGACCGTGAACTCTATTGCCTGTTGATGCGTGATATCCTGCCCGCTCGGGAGAAAAAAATCGACGTGCGAGGCAACTACTTGCAGTGGCACTGCCTGGACAAGGATGAGGATCCAGAGACTTGGCTCCGCTATTACGCCTCGCCGGCGGAACGTCAAAGATGGCTTGAAGAGACCGGCGGAGTACTGCCTCCCGCCGAGCCGCCTCCCTACCCTCGGGTCATGCCCCGCCGCGTTTGAATCGGGCGATCCCGAGCGAGCGGCAAGACGCGTTGCTTACACGGGAAACGCGGATCGCGAGCGGAGCCAGTGCGCCGGATGACTTGGAGGCCCGATGAATTGCGGAAGTTGTTTTCGAGTGATTCCTTACTGGCGAACCAGCTTTCGAAACCGTCGCAGGAGATCCGCGGTAACCGGTCCTGGTTCTCCGGTGCCAATGGCGCGAGCATCGACTTTCACAACCGGTATCACTTCCGCCCCGCTGCCGGTCAGAAAGCACTCGTCCGCCACGTACACGTCATGACGGGTCAGGGCCATTTCACGGACGGTCAGTCCCGCTTCCACCCCCAGCTCCATCACGGCGGCGCGAGTGATCCCTTCCAGGATTCCCGCATCGGTGGGCGGGGTCAGTAACCGGGACCCGCGCACCAAAAAAATGTTGTCCCCCGTGCATTCGGCGACCTCTCCCTTGTGGTTGAGCATCAGGGCTTCGACACACCCGGCCTTCATGCCCTCGATCTTCGCCAGAATGTTGTTCAGGTAGTTCAGCGATTTGATCCGGGGGTTCGTCGCCCCGGGATGGTTGCGCACACTGCTGGCCGTGACGATTTCCAGGCCGTGGAGGTAATACTCTTCCGGATAGAGCGCCAGATGATCGGTAATGATAATGACCTGGGGATTCGAACACAGATCGGCGTCCAAGCCCAAGGTGCCCTGGCCACGCGTGACAATCAGACGGACATAGCCATCCTCGATCTGGTTCAACGCCAGGGTATCATTGACCGCTTGGGCCATCTCCTTGCGTCCCAGCGGGATTTCCAGCCAGATTGACTTGGCGGAATCCCACAGGCGTTGGAGGTGTTCCTCCAAGCGAAATACCTTGCCCCCGTATGATCGCATTCCTTCGAATACGCCATCGCCATAGAGGAGCCCATGATCAAAGACGCTAATGGCCGCGCGTTCCTTGTCAACATATTCGCCGTTGATATAAACCTGAAGTGACATGATTGCAGGCCCCCTGTTCGAGCTGCTCTTATGCCGCCATTGGGCCCGCGTGGTGGACTCCATCCACGGTCGGGAGATGCCCCATCACGGCGGTTGATACCGGGCGCGGCGCGCCACATGCGGGTCGTTCATCCTCGCGTGAAGTATATCGGTCACGCGGCCTTGACTTGGCCTTCGACCAATCGCACGGAGCAATCGGCTTGTTCAGCAATCGCGGGATCGTGCGTCACCATGACTATAGTGAGGTTTTCCTCGCGGTTCAAGGTTCGCAGAATTTCTAAAATGTCCGCCCCGTTTTGGCGATCCAGGTTCCCCGTCGGTTCGTCAGCCAGCAGCAGGCGGGGCGAGGTGACCAGTGATCTGGCGATCGCGGCCCGCTGCATTTCGCCTCCGGACAGCTCCCGTGGTTTGTGGTGTAGACGGTGCGAGAGTCCGACCATGTCGAGTAATCGAGTGGCCCGCTTGAGATGCGCCCGCCGATTCCGCCAGTATTGCCAAATTCCTTGGGAGATCATGACGGGGGTGAGCACGTTTTCGAGCGTGGTGAGCTCGGGAAGCAAGTGATAGAATTGGAAGATCATGCCGATGCTACGATTGCGAATCCTATCGCGTTGTCTGGGCGAGCGATTATCAATGCGACTGCCGTCGAAATGGATTTCGCCTTTGTCGGGTACGTCAAGGGTGGCGAACAAGTGCAGCAAGGTGCTTTTGCCCGATCCACTTTGCCCGACCATGGCCGTGAACAACCCTTCGCGCGCGGCGAAATCAACGCCCTGGAGCACGGGAATCACCACTTTGCCCTTTTGAAAGCTCTTGTGCAGGTCGCGGGCAACCAACTGTTGGGTTGTCCCACGCTGAATGCCACGGCCCGACACCCCGTTACACATGGGCACGACGGCTGGGGACCGGGGAGACGTGGCGCGAGCTTCGGTGGCTTGGAAACGGGAACTCGACGAACTATTCATAACGCAGAGCCTCCACGGGATGAAGACGAGCGGCGTGTCGCGCTGGCAGCACGCTGGCCATGACGGCGATCAAAACGGCGCCGCACACAACACCGATTATTGTATGGATTTCAACGATGGCTGGAATTTCCTGAAAGTAGTACACCGTCGGATCGAATATTGGCCGCCCGGTGGCCCATTCCAGCCACGCCGCGATTTCATTGATATAGTGCACGAACAAGAGGCCAAGGCCCAGGCCCACGCCAGACCCGACCACGCCCAGCGAAAAGCCATACCCCAAGAAGATACTCATGACCCCGCGGCCAGGTGTTCCCAAGGCTTTCAGAATCCCAACGTCTCGAGTCTTTTCAACCACAATCATGTAGAACGTGGCCAGGATGCCGAAACCGGCTACCGCGATAATCAAGAACAGCAGTATGTTCAACAGGGTTGTCTCCAGTTGAACGGCCGCCAGCAGCGGCCCTTGCATGTCGCGCCATGTCTGAATGCGATAAGGATACCGCTCAATGGGGAACTCGGCCTGCAAACGGTCTCGCGCCGCTGTCAGATCCGCCCCCGACCTTAGTTTGATCTGTATCGAAGTGACGTACCTGGAATTCGCGTCGATCATGCCGCGTAAATCCTGTAACGCCTCCAGCGGCATGAAAGCCAACGTCGAATCGTACTCGCTCATCTTGCTCTCATACAGATCCACCACCGTCACGACGTCGTCCGTGCCTCGTGGCGGACTGCCGGCAGTGGGAACCGTGATCTTGACGTCGTCGCCGGGTCGGCAGAAAAAGTAGTCGCTGACGTCCCCCTGCTCGTCCTTGATTCGCTGGCTGCAAACAGCAATTCCCAAAATGATTCCCGTCGCGTGTTCCTTCATGGGATCATAGGAATCGAGCTCCTCATTCACCCGGGCCCCGCCGTAAGGATCGGACGGCGGAGGAGTCT
The DNA here is from genome assembly GCA_051745935.1 of Planctomycetota bacterium. GTDB lineage: Bacteria > Planctomycetota > Planctomycetia > Pirellulales > Pirellulaceae > JBNJEM01. The sequence continues at coordinate 3,286 of JBNJEM010000388.1, read as the reverse complement.
CCCCTGCTTCACCGGCCGCGGGGACATCCTGGGCAGTCCCGGCCGGCGAGGCCCCCGACGTCATCGCGTCCTTGGCCCGGATCAACGCCCGTTCCTCCTCCAATGCCTGCTCGTAACGCAATCGCTGACGGCGATAGGCCCAACCGGAAACCGGAAACCTCTTTCGATCCGGGGCATATCCTCCCTCGCGCAGCCGAAACGACACCGACTTTCGATTCTCCGGGTGCAGCAGATACTGGCCAAAATCACCAACCTGGGCGTACGTCTCCTTGTCAATGCCGACCAGTTGGACTTGCCGCGTCAGATGTTGACCGTCCTGAAGCGGGACACTTAACATGGCCGGCACGTGGACCGTGGCTGTCATTCCGACCACGTCATCGCCAAGGATCTCGCGGATCCGCCCCTTGTGCCATTCGGCGTTGGGAAAGCCATTCAAGCTTTGACTCTCGAACACCACGTCCGAAAGGATGCCGTTGAGCCGCTTGTTCGCCTCGGCGGTGAATCCGGCCATCACCGCGTTGACGATGATTAGCGTGGCCACTCCCAACGTGACGCTGACGATCGAAGCAAGTGCGATATAGCGAGTGCGAAGGTATCGCCAAGAGAGTAAGAGTTTGTACATGGCCAATCCTTTGGCTGCAAGTCCATCCGCTGGTTCGAAAGCTCTACGTTGTGTACCTCTTTACAACCGGAAACCAAACTGGGCTTTCCCCTCCGAAACGCCTTGAGTTACGTGAAATGGGCATGGTTTCGTCATGGAGCCCCGGGGGCTAAAGTGGTACAACTTCCCGTCCTTGCCCATGTCTGGTGTTTGGCGGCCGGAACGCTTGCCATGTCGTGAGTTCATTCGCCGGGACGGAGCAGGGGGAATAGAATCACTTCGCGAATCGACTGCGAGTTGGTCAATAACATGATCAGCCGATCAATTCCCACGCCCAAACCGCCGGCGGGCGGCATGCCGTGGCGCAACGTGCGAATGAAATCATGATCCATCTTCGCCATCGATTCCTCCTCCGGCAGTCCCGCCAGCTGCGTTTCGAACAGCTCTTGCTGCAGGTCCGGGTCGTTTAGCTCCGTATAGGCGTTGGCGATTTCCATTCCCTTGATGAACAACTCAAAACGTTCAGCCACGCCAGGGTCCGCCGGCGCCCGTCTGGTCAACGGGCAAATGCTCGCCGGATAGTCGACCACGAACATCGGTCCCGTTAAGGCATCTTCCACTTTTTCTTCGAACACGAAATTCTTGATCACGTCCGGGTGCTTGTCCCGAACATTGAAACCCAGCTTTTCGGCCACCTTCGTCAGGCCGTCGATGTCGTCCGCCGCCACTCCCACATGCTCAGCCAACAAACTGTCATAAGTGCGTCGCGCGAAGGGCGGCGTGAAATCAAGGACCACGTCTCCCCACGGACGCTCGAACCGCCCGTCAACCGCGCGGATCGCGTCAGTGATGATCCGCTCCGTCAAATCCATCATCGATTCATAATCGCCGAAGGCCTGGTAGACCTCCAGCATGGTGAACTCGGGATTGTGACGCGGACTAATCCCTTCGTTGCGGTAGACCCGACCCAGTTCGTAGACTCGCTCCATCCCGCCGACCATCAGCCGCTTGAGGTGCAGTTCGAGCGCGATTCGCAAATAGAGATCAATATCCAATGCGTTGTGATGCGTGACGAAGGGCCGAGCGGCGGCGCCACCCGCGATCGCGTGGAGCGTGGGGCCCTCCACCTCGACAAATCCCCCGTTGGCGAGCGTGGCGCGTATCGAATGCACGATTCTCGTGCGGTTCAAGAACCGCGCCATGACGCCCGGGTTATGGAACAAATCCAGGTATCGCATCCGCTGCCGCAACTCTGGATCCTTCAGGCCTTTATGCTTTTCCGGCGGCGGCTCGATCGACTTGCACAGGAAATGAAGCCGCTCGGCGAAAATCGTCAACTCGCCCGTGTTCGTGCGGCCCAACTGGCCGTCAACCCCGATAATGTCTCCCAAATCAAATTGGCCCGCCAGGGCGAAATCTTCTTCGCCCACCTGTTTCTTGCCCACGAACAGCTGAATGTCACCCGTCCAATCGCGAACGTCGAGAAACAGCAGCTTGCCTTTGTCGCGTACCAATACGATCCGCCCCGCCGCGCGAACCTTGGGACCCACGAGTTCGCCGCGACCTTGCTCCGACTTCCACTGCCTCAGGTCGACCCCCTCCGATGAGACGTCCGGCAACGGTAGCTCTTGCCCCGACTCCAAACGGTATCGCACCTCGTCGCAGCGGGCCCGGATGTCACCAATCCAGTCGCGGCCGTCAAACCGGCCACCCCACGGATCGTGTCCCAATTCGGCAATCTTCTTCAACTTGGCACGACGCGATGCCTCATGCATCCCCGCATCCAGCTCAGATGCGGCATCGTGATGATCGTCATCCGGTCGCGATGTCATGTCTTCAGTGTGCTCGGCAAATTACGGTAAGTGCTCGGCAAATTACAGTAACGTGGACTCAATCCGCCTTGTTCCGCTCCCAAACAATGCCCCTGCGGGACGGTGTTTCGCCAAAAAGTTGTTTCGCCAAAAAAACGCCCGGACTTGGCGCCTTGTTCCGCCCGCCGTTTCCTCGGGCTTGCCAAAGGCCATGGTGGGCCGTTCGGCGTTACCCCGAAGCAGTTCCGAGAACGACTCTAGGTTCGCGCGGATCGGCTGGAACCAACCATCGAAGCGAGCGCCCGTGTAGACGCAGCGGACAACAACCGGCGCATATCCCCTTAATCCCTCCGCGTTCTCAGGGGCCTATCAGGGGCCGCCGCAGCCCAACTCCTCCCATGGGGGCGATCACTGGTGGGGGCGATCACTGGTGGGGGCGATCACTGGTGGGGGCGATCACTGGCGCCTGTTTCGCGAGAATCCCGCGGGACGCCCCCTTCCCAAGCCCTTACGATCCACGATGTCACTCGAAAACCGCCGCATTGTAATGGATGAATAGCCAGGGTCAATGTCAACTTGGGCAGACGAGAGAAAATCGGCATTGGTGATACCCGAGACGGTCGCATGCTGAGGGCGATGATACAGTCGTCGGAGAAGTTTCCGACCTCCGACCTCTTGGGTTGCGGGCGAAGCCTCGCTAGAGTCTTACGGTGTAACATGCGCGCACGGTGGGCGCATCCTTGGCGTGAGCGACCAACGGGAGCGGTCCATCCCTGTGCGGGGCCCCGATTTGGTTGGCGGCCCTGCCGCCTTAGGGCTTTTGCCCGAACAAGCTTGGGCCGGTCGAAACGCTGGCGGGATCGTAGTTCAGCCA
>JBNJEM010000387.1:0-7512 GCA_051745935.1 Planctomycetota bacterium | reverse complement strand
GTATTCAGTGCCGAGGAAGTCCTTTCCGATGTCGCGCGGGAAATGGAAGTGGCAAATGAAGTCCGGCACCTCGGGAAAGACGGTAGCGACCGCCTTGAGGATGCCTTTGCCCATGTCGTGGACCAACGCAAGCGGAATGCCATAGGCTTGTTTGATGCGTCGAAGGAACGGCATGATGTGTCGCTTATTTTCAGCGGGCAACTTGACGTTACCCAGAACGATTTCCGAAAGCGAGTCGATCGAACTCGTCAGCAATGGATCGCCCGCTTCGCACGTGGCGTCCAGGTGACAGATGTATCCGCCGCGGATCTGCATGTCCTCGGTGATGTCTTTCCCGTGAAACTCTCGGGGGTTCCTTTGAAACTGCGGGGTTTGAGGCATAACTCAAATATCCGAGAAGGCTGGCAGGATTCCCCAGGAATCAGTCCAGTTTCCTCGCTCTGATGTCTTTGAACCGGATGAGCAACTCCTTGCCGGGATGAATTTGGAGGCCAATGTGCCCCTTCATTCCGACATTGCGGTGCCGGTGGGCTTCATCATCAAGCCGTCCCCGTCCGTCGTAATTGGCGATGGGGACTCCGTTGACCATCGTCTTGATCCAGGTGCCCTTGCAGACAATGTGAACGTCGTTCCAAACGTCCTCATTGTCGGCATGGAACCACTTCCATCCTTCTGGGGCGTGTTCCGGTTTGGCGTTGGCTGGTTTCCCCACGTTCGGCCAGAGCCAGACCTGGGCGCCTCGTGTTTCATCGTAAATGAAACCATTTCTCCAGGGACCAGGTGGGTTGATATCGACCTGAGGACCGTCCAGCCAACCCGCTTCGTCGTCGTAGCGGCTGCGCACCTGGATGCCGCTGTTGCCGGTTGTGTTGGGGTAAGTCTGGATCTTCAGCCGAAGTTCGAAGTCGGAGTACTCCTTTTCCGTCAGCAGCCAAATATAGTGATGTTTGCTGTTGGGCGGGGTGTCGGCAGTGATCGTGCCGTCCACGACTTTCCAGTATCCTGTCTTGTCTTCATCGCCGGGACGGCATTTGACGCGCCAACCGTCGAGATTCTTTCCGTTGAACAGGCTGATCCAGTTCGTCTCGTCGTTGTTCTGCTGGTCGGAAAGAGGGTAGTCATCAGCCACCCGCTCGGGCGCCTCGCCCAACGAGCCAGTGCGATTCCAGACCTTGGTCGGGCGCTGGCCCTCGACCTCTTTGCCCTCGATCGATAAAGCTGGAATCAAAACCACCACGAACAGGAAAGCGGCTCTAACCATTATCAGTCTCCTCGACAAATTCTCGTGATCTCCTTCGTGTTCCGCGGACGCCGCTACTTAACTTCGATTTGGCCAGACGACAGTGCCATTGAGTCCTGCCCCCTTTTTCCTTCTGATCCCAACCCCCTCTCAGAACCGAACGTGAGCCGTTAACGCATCCGACTCCCAACCATCACTTATCACCAAAGCCTATCGCCGCGTCCGGGCGTTTCGTCTGGTTGACAAGCACCTCGAACTTGGTGGCGTCGTGGCTCGGCAGGCGGAAGATGTCGGGGCGGCCATCGCCCTCGAGGTCGGCGACCTGTCCGTTGTAGATCCCCTGGTCGGTAAGCAGGAACTCGTCCCACCCGCGGTTGTCGCCCCGGTTCAGGAAGATGATGGCCGGGAACGCCTTTGCTCCCAGTGCTTGGGCGCGACCCACGTTGGAGCCGGCCAGCACGTCGTGGTGCCCGTCGCCGTTGAAATCAAAGACTTGCAGGGTGTGGACGGCGATTAGCTTGTCGGTGATGACGTGCTCCGTCCAGGAACCGGCGCGGGGGTCGTCGGCGCCGTACCAGGACACCGGGTAGTCGCCGCGCTCGGAGTGGGAGATGAAGACCTCGGCACGCCCGTTGCCCGTGATGTCGCGGCAAAAGACCTTGGTGGCATTGCGCGACCAGTCTCCGGTCTGGTTGTGCCATTTCTCGTCGATGGAGCGGACTTTCCATTCGCCGGTCAAGTCGCCGCCCGGGTTCTCGACCCAGTAGCCGTTGGTGGCCACGTCCGGCCGACCGTTTCCAGTGATGTCGCCCACGTCCAGTCCCTCGTGCAGATTGGCAATGGCGACATCCCCCACCTTGGTCCAGGCATCGGGCGCATCCTGGCGATAGACCAGGAAGCGGTTGCCGTCGAAAGTGATCGCCACCAGGTCCACCCTGCCGTCCCCGTTGAAGTCCGCCAGCTTGGTGTTCTTGACGAAGGCCGGCACGCCGCCGATGTGTTGTACGTTCCAGGCATCCTTGGCCGGGTCGCCGCCGGGCATGGGATTCTGGTACCAGTAGATTTCCGAGGGCGCGCCGGATTGCTTCCATTCTCCCGGATGCGCCACGCCGAGCACGTCGAGTTGCCCATCGTTGTCGATGTCGGCCGCGTCGAGTCCCCCGGCGGCAAAGGGCACGCCGTTCGGGGCCGTGTCGGCGATGAGGCGCGCGGTCCACGCCTTGCCGCCCTCGCGGGTCTCGTACCAGCGCAGCGTTCCGCCGTGTCCGTTGTTGTCCTGCAGGAACATGTCGGTCAGACCGTTGCCGTTGATGTCGCCCAGCGCGCGTGCCCACCAGAGCACGGCTTCGGTCTCGATGGCGCGCCCCTCGAACGTCAGCGGCGCCTCGCCCAGTGCGACAGGCGAGCCCACCAGCGTGCATCCCAGGAGGAACGCCGCGAAGAGAAGGGTCCGTTTGATTCGGCGTGGTTGTACGTTGCTGTGTTTCATCTCCACCGTCTCCTTGTTATCGCAGAGGAATTGATGACGCCGCTTTTTATCCGCCCCCCGCGTGTCAAAGCAAATTGGAACAATCGCTCGTGCTTTATCAGAGCTAATCATTCGGGTGGCACTGGCTGTGCCAGTGTTGGTTTACCTGGCTTTATAAGGTTCCACCGGCAAACCCGGCAGGGCCTCATCCTAAAAATAAGCGCTGACAAAGCACTAGTCGCTTGGCATCTCTTCGACCCGGCGTCCGGCGCGGTAGAGGAGCAGCGCGAGGACGAGGACCATGAGGGTGATCGCGGCGGTGAGGAAGATGGGGTTGTTCAACACGGCGGTGAGGCGGAGCGGGGGGCCTCGGCCGAACTCGGGGTTGGGCGATTGGGGGCCGAGGGTGGCGAGGGCCGGGCGGTAGCCTTCGCCCAAGGCGATCGAGAGGGCGGCCGTGTCGTAAACGGGCTTCTCAGCCACTTCCGAGCCGTAGGCGATGCGGTAGTCGGCGCCCTTCTCGGCGAAAAACAACGCGCGGTGGACGTTGCCGGCCGCCTCGACACCGGCGATCTCCAGCGGCGGGTTGTCGTCGTTCTCAATGACGATGCGGTACTCTTCTTGCCGCTGTTCGGGAAAGGAGATTTCGAGTTCTTCGCGCGCGAAGCCGCGGAAGCGGACGACCAACAGCGTGGCGCCGCCCACCTCGACCCAATCGGTGCGCACGCCCCGCTCGACGGGCACCCGTACCGAGGCGGCGCGGCTGAAATTCGCGTCGGGCGTCTGGATCGTGAAGCTGGTGACTGGTTCCCCCCGGGTTCTGACGGTCACAATGGTCTGTTTCCCTGCCTCGTCCTCTGCCGTGCTGAAATCGACGATCGGGTAGCCGGTCTTCTGGTTCTCTTCGACCCGCTCCCGGGTCACATCATGCCATGGCTCGATCCGATCGATGCGAAACGGTCGGCGCTGCAGCGTAAGCCGCTCGGTGCGGCCCGCCTGATCGTCGTCCTCGAACCGGCGGGTAAGCTCCATCAGGGTCGATTCCTTGACGTCGGTCACCTCGGCGATCACGACCCGGTAGCGGCGGTGTCGGTTTTCCGGTAGCGGGACTTCGCAATTGGTGACGTCCATGTAGCGGGAGTAGTCGAAGATGGCCGCGTCGGTCACCAGAGGCGTCCAATCGTCGCCGTCGCTGGAGCCGAAGACGCTCACGCGCCGCTCGAAGTTGGCAAGCGGCGTGAAGAACTTCAGACCGTCGGCCGGCGGCGCGTCTTTGTTCAGCGCGACGACGACCTCGATGCTGTTGTCGTCGTTTTCCACCAGCGAAACGACCCGGCTGGGGCTGGGCTCGCGGAGCGTCTCCGTTCGGGTTTCGGTGGCCCGCTGGAGCCGGTAGGGAACTGCCCCGCCGTCGGCGTCGAGCACGCGGAGGTCGGCGAAATCGTCCCCCACGCCGGCGTACACGTCGCTGTCAAGCTCCACGGCAAGGATTTGCTCTTCCGGCGGCTCGGGCCGGACCACGTTCTTGACGTATTGGAACCGGCCGGCCTCGCCGCCGCCGCAGGCGACCGCCGCCGCCAGCACGAGGTACATCGCCGCGATCGGTCTTCGCGTCATGGTTGCCCCTCCTCACTGGTTTCGCTTTCGATGGCGAAGGTTTGACGGTACTTGAGGTACACGAAGGCGCCGCACAAGATCAACACGCCGAGCACGATGAAGGCGATGATCCGGTAGAGCTGCTCGAGTCGGGCGAGGTCGACGAAAAAGACTTTCCACACGACCACGGCGAACAGGCCCAGGCCCACGTACCGAAGCGCGCGAAGGTCTTTCAAAATGCCGGAAAGGATCAGGCCCAGGGCGAACAGCGACCAGAGGATCGAGACGCCGCCCGCGCGGAGGCCGGGCACGAAGTGGTACAGGCCGGTGTTTACCTCGAGGGTGGACCACACGAACCCCAGCGCGACGGCCAACCCGCCGAAGACCGCCCGGGCGGCCCGGGCGTCCACGTCGCCGGCCAACAGGTGGAAGGCAAAGCCGAAAAAGAGGACCACGGCGGCGAAGTCGATTAGCCGCATGCCGGCCGCGAGGAAGGAGTAGTCGCCCAGGTAGAGCCCCCGGGCCGCCACGTCCCAGCCGGGCAGGTCGAACAGAAAGAGCTTGATCAAGAGCCCGGCGACGAAGACGGCCAGCAACCCGAGCATCACGGGGGCGCGGCTGGCCAGATATTCGTAGATCAACAGCCCGCAGACCGCCACCCAGAGGAGCGTGAGCACCGGCATGCGCATGGGCGGGTAGAAGTAATCGAAGGTGCGGTTGAGCTCGAGATGCAGGTAAAGGAAGAGCATCACGACGGCCACGGCGATGCCCGCCCGAACCGCCCACCGCCCACGTATCCACTGGCCGATGTCATTGGTCTTGTCGACGGCCAGGCCCGCCGCCTCCCCGGGTCGTCGAAGCAGGCGGGTCCCGGCGGCCAGACAGGCCACCGGCACGCCGAAGATCACTAGACGCTCCACGAGCGCGAACAGGTATTCGCGGGCGGACATCTCGGCGAAAGCCATGCGCCCGGCGTATTGATGGGGAAGGTCAAGGAACAGGAACCGCCCAAGCACAATGGCGTAGAGCACGTACGCCACGTGGCGGAGAAACTGGCTGTCAAGCTTTCCGGCAATCCACAGCATCACCAGGGCCTGGACCGCCCAGCTCACGGTGATCCACTCGCTCGAAAGCACCAGGGGAAGCGTCACGGTGAGAAAGAACGTGGCCAGGGCGATGAAACTCAACAACAGCTCGCGGTCGTGGAGCCGGCGCACCAGGAAATAGTAGACGTGGGCCACGTAGAAGAGCGTGAGCCCAAGGGTGACGGCCGCCACCCACTCCCTGCCAAATGCCTCTTGGACCAGGGCGTAGCCGGTGACGAAGAAGATGCCGGCGTTGATCCACAGCGCCAGTAGTTCCAGCAGCGTGGACTTCTGGCGATTGACGAGGTTGAAAATGAACACCGCCGTGGAGAAGAGGATGAAAAACGCGGCCAGAAAGGGCATCACCTGCCAGAAGTGCTCGAGCCGGTAGTCCCGCGTTCCCACGAAGAAGAGGAGGTAGGTGCCGACCAGCGCGAGCCAGTTCAGCAGGCGCCAGTTTCGCCGCACGCTGATTCCCAGCACGCCCAGGCCGAGGATGAGGACGTAGGTGAACAGGCCCACGTAATTCGCCTCGCCAGCCGGAAGCATCAAGGGAGTGCCGTAGCCGCCGATGATCCCCAATACGGCGACCAACGCGATCTGGTAGCGGACGGCTAGCACGGCGGCGGTGAGCGTGATCAAGCCCATCAGGACAAAGGCCGCCAGGAAGGGGATCATGTGGTAGAAGTTGGCGGCGGCGAAGACGGCGAAATAAAGCAGCGCGATACCGCCGCCCATCAGGCCCTGGCCGAAGAGGTGGTATTTCTTGCCAAGCATCTGGGTCCCGGCGACCAGCATGCCCAGGCCCACGAGGATCAACAGCGACACCCGCCCGCCGGGGCCGATGATTCCCTCGTCGACGGAGTACTTCAGAAAGAAGCCGCTGCCCATCACCAGGATCACGATGCCGATCCTCAGCAGCCATTGGCTGGCCACGGCGAACTCCATGGAGACGCCCTGGGGCCGGTGCTCCTCGCCCACGATGATCCAGTTCCAGGTTTTCACGAGGGCCTCTTTGGCCGCCGTCTCGAACCGGGTCGGCTCGCGCGCCGGCCGCTCGGCCCCCCCCTCGCCAAATGGAGACCGGGCCGCCGCCGGGGCTGCGGGCTCGGCTTCCTCGCCGGAAACCACTTCGGCGACGATCTCCGGCTCGGGCGGGACTTCGGCGGGCGGCGGGACCTCCGGCTCTTCCTCGGAAGGCCCTTCCTCCTCGTCTCTTCCCTCCGGTTCCGGACCCCTCCGCTCCGCCACCCGGCGGATCAGTCGCGCGCTGTCCTCCAGGTCACTCTGGAGGCGGTGGAGGAGCGTGGAAAGGCGGTCCGAGTCTTCCTCCTGGCGGCGATGGATCTTGAAAACCATCACCAAGAGCGTGACGGGCACGGCCAACACCACGCCCGCGACGAGGATAGCCATCAGGGTCGTGAACAGTGCCTGGCCCATCGCTTCGCCCTTTGTACGGAAGATTCTCGTCGCGACCGCGCGCGGCTGCACGCCCCCCCCTCGCGGCAAGCAACCTCGTCGCCGGCCAGTATATATTTCAGGCGGTTGATTTTTTCCGGGTGGAAAGCGGCCCGACGCAAGCCGTCCTCCCGTTGGTCGGACTCGCGGCGGAGAAAATCATCCGCGATCGGTATAATAGCTTCAAAGACCGGCCTTGAAAAGCCTTCCTTCACCGTGTGCAACGGAAGTGCGAACGTCCACGGATATCACGCTCTTGCCCGCGCATGGTTATAACGTATCTTCCGGCACGTTACCATCGGCGCCCCTTTTATTGGTTGTCTCCCTCGCGTCGCGATTGCTTTCGCCGGTCCCCGTTCTGACGGCGCTCGTCGCCTGAGCGTCTTTCCTCGAAATCTAGATTCTCCAGCTCCTCGAGCGACTCCGCCGCGCCCAGCGGTCCCACATCCGCCTGACGCCGCTCGATGAAATTTCGGCGTTGAGCGACTCGCCGGTCTTCACGTTCTCGTTTTTCAATCAGGTGCCGCAGTTCAGGGGGAAGATCGGATGGGTCAATCATGGGTTTGCTCCTAAGGCTCCGTTAAGAAATAACTGTCTGATTTAAGGGATTCGAGTGACGTTCCCAGTTCGGGCGAGGGGAGACTCAGGTTCCTCGCTCCATTACG
>JBNJEM010000386.1:0-7520 GCA_051745935.1 Planctomycetota bacterium | reverse complement strand
AGCCGCCTGAAGAGGTTGAGGCAGGCGCAGAGACGGCGCTCATGCCCCCCAACGCGCCGTCGGAACCTGCGGAGGTTGCGGTGGCCAGTCTCTCACACGAGGCACTTCTGACGCACTGGGAACGCGTGAAACAGTGGACCGACACCAACCGCCAGCAACTGGGGATGCGTGCCCGCGTGGAGCAGAGCCAACAGGCCTGGGAGGCTTCACGGCGCGACAACAGCCGGCTGCTGGCCCCAGGGCTGCCGTTGGAAGAAGGCCGCCAGTTGCTGGAGAAGTCGTCGCACCTATTGAACGAGGACACGCGGGACTACATCCGCCGTTCCCTGTCTTATCACCGAACCCGGAAGATCCGGCGACGCGTGCTGGCCGCGGCGCTGCTGCTGATCGTTGCGTGGGTCAGGTTTGAGTGGAATGGACGAATTCAAGCCAACAGCCTTTTTCTCGCGGATCCGGTCAATGTGCCGCACGTGATTGACGGATTATCCCCTTGGCAATTGTGGGCCCGCCATTATCTGCGGCGGATTGTGGACAGCCATCCGGACAACGAGCCGGAAAGCACGCGGGAGCTCCACGCCCGGATTGCGCTGGTCCAACAATACGGTGAGCGCCGGCCAGAGCTACAGCAGGATCTGCTGAACACGGGTTGGCCGATCGAGTATCTGGGGATCATGAGCGATGTGCTACGTCCCCCAAAGAAGGAGTACACGGATGAGCTGTGGTTGACGTTTCAAGATCGCTCGCAAGAGGCAGGCACTCGTTTCCGCGCGGGGCTAGTACTGGCCATGTATACGCCACTGTCGGAGAAATGGTCGGCGAATGATTACGAGTTCCTGGCCAGCGAGCTGGTGTCGGAAAAATACGGATTTCACCAACAACAGCTCTGTACATACCTGCAGCCGATGGGCGAAAAACTGGCGCCGTACTTAGAGCAACTGTTTTGCGATGAAGAGGTCTCCGAGACCCAACGGGTCAATGCCGCTCAGGCGTTGGTGGCGTTTGTCGGAGATGACGTGGCGCTCATGGCCGAGCTGGCCGCTGAGGCGACCGTGGAGCAATACGATATTCTGTTTTCGCAGCTGGCCAAGTCAGCCGACCCAGCGGTAGAGGAAGTATTGCGCGACATAGCTGGTGACAAGCCGGCTTCGGATTTCGACGAACCGGAGCGGATCGCGTTGGGGAAGCAACGTGCGGGTGCCGCCATCACGCTGCTGCGGCGAGGGCTGATCCAGAGTAGCTTCGCCGCGTTTGCGTTTGAGGACGATCCGGAATCCCTGACGCAGTTCATTTTTCGCTGCCGCCCACGCGGTGTGAAAGTCGACACGCTGCTGGAGTGGTTGCAATTGGCCAGCGACGGTCCAGGAGATCGTTATCCGCCGCACACGCGGTACGCCCTGCTGCTGGCACTGGGAGAATTCACGCTCGACGAGATTCCCGAGTCACAGCGCACGCCGCTCCTTAAGCAACTGGCCGACTGGTATCGAAACGACCCCAGTTCCGATGTGCACGGTGCGACGGGCTGGCTACTACGTCAATGGGGTCAGACCGATGTTGTCCGAGAGGTAGATGAGACTCCCGTGTCGTATTCGTCGAAACGCGAATGGTTCACGCGAGAGGTCTGCCTCAGCGATGGGATCACATCGTATCTGACTTTTGTGGTATTTGACGAAGGTATATATGTTCTTGGCTCGCCCGAACGTGAGTCCGGACGGTCGGACAGCGAACATCGGCATCGCGTACGGATCACGCGGCCATTCGCCATTCTCGATAGAGAAATCTCCGCGAGAGAGCTTTTAGCATTTTTTCCGGGACTAAAAGTGCAGTACGAAATGTAGGAGTTGACTCCAGATAGCTCTGCCCAGTGTGTCCAATGGTACAGTGCCGTGAGGTTCTGTCGCTGGTTGACAGATCGCGCTGGGATAGCCGAGGAAGACCAAGCCTACCCAGACGCCGACAGCCTCGATGCAGCAGAATGTCCTCGAGATACAGCGGTTGATGCCCAGGCTGCACCCATCGGTTGGCCCGTTCTCCTTAGCGCGAAAGGGTTCCGTCTTCCGACCGAAGCAGAATGGGAGATCGCGTGTCGTGCTGGTACGACGTCGCCTTATTCTTTCGGAGGGGATGCCAACTTATTGCATCGCTATGGCTGGTTCGGCGAGTCTAGTCAGGAGACCGTAAGGACAGGTCGCCTTCTTCGGCCAGACCTTCGGGGATTGTTCGACATGCATGGAAACTCAGCCGAGTGGTGTCATGACGGCTATAGTAAGTATCCTCGGGGCATCGTGGTGACTGACCCAATCGGTGATTCAAAGACGGTGTTCCGAGTCTGCCGCGGTGGAGCTCTCGAGTCGCCCGCATCAATTTGTCGGTCAGCCAGTCGTAGCTTGTATAGGGCGGCAAATATACCGGCTTTTACCGGACTTCGAGTGGTCCTTTCGCTACAGGCCGATTAATGATCGTTGGCATAAGTGAACGGAGTTGGAAAGCTCAATTTGACTTCGCGTGCGTGCTCAAAAGGTCGCTGTGGCCGCTCGGCCTCTGCAGCGCCAGATCATCGACTCTCGGGTTGCTGGAGGCTGACAGAGGCGGGGCCGTATCACTCGTCTGCGTGAATCTGTTGCCATAGACACGTTTCCTGGCTGAGGCTGCTCTGGCCGATCGTCAGCCTAATGTCGCTACGTTCCTCAGACAGTGGATCCGTTCTCAATCCCTTCGACGTTCAGCCGAGTGTGGCTACAACCTTACGATCCCTCCTGCAACAGGTCACTCGCTACCTGCCGCCAGCGACGTTTTTCCAGCCGGCGGTAATTCTCGACATTGACAATCGAGCGCAAGTAGACCAGCAACAACTGCAGTTCGTTGTCGTTGGGATCCCCTTCGAACGAGTTCACGTAGATCGCGTTGCCGTAGTTCTTGGTGTGTTTCTTCCACGAATCATCAACGACCAGGATTCGCGTCAGATCGTAACCGCGCAGTTTCAGCTTCTTGAGGTTCTTCAGGTAGAACTGAGTCATTCTCTCCGGATCATATCGGCGCGTACAGCGATTGCGGCCCCAGACAAAGTGCCAGTTCACAGAATCGGGCCGAATCGTGTTCGTCATGATCTGCACATAATCCTCGGAGGCAGACGACCAGACGGCCAGCTCGAAAAGCTCCGCCACAGCGAGCAAGAATTCTTGCAGCCCCGGCCGCCGGAAGACTTGGTATCCACACGCGCGGAAATCCGGCGAGCGGCCGATTCCGTTTTCCGACGCGTGGATCAGCGTCTCGTCCAAGTCGAGAATCAGTAGTGGTCGCGTGTTGTTCGGATCCATTGTCCTTGTCTGTGGCACCGGCACTGCCCGTGCACATATGTGAGTTACGGATGGTACCAGGGGGCCACTGTTCTCCGGAAACGCACGGCCAATTGGTAGTCGCGTGTCATGGTCAAGTCGCGTGCCAACATCAGCGTTGCTCGACGGGAACAGTGGCTTGTGGGCGTGGACTCAGCTATACAGAGACAATCAGTCGAGAAAAGGTTCATTCTACGCGTCGGCAGGGGGATCATCTGGACTGTCGGGTGTGGTAGAGTCGTTACCACTGGTATCACTTGCTGTGTGTGGGCAGTATTCCTTTGCCATCGCGATCAATTCATCCAGGCGACTAAGATTCGCGTCGTCTTCCATCTGGCCCGAGTCTTTCGCTATACGCTTCCTCGTGGCCGAATGGATTCGCTCCAACTGGTGCCGCATTGAGGAACATGGATGTTGGAGCTTGATATGGATCTCGGCGGTCTCGAGTGCTCCTCCGTAAGCCGCTTTAGCCTTGTCCAGCCAGTGCTCGGCTTCATCTCCGCCGCTCAGGCCTCTGATGACGTGTGCTTCTCCCTCAGTCGCCTGGATCCACATCAACGACTCAACATCATCTTCTGTTTTCTTTGCTTCGCTAATGTGGTGGAAAACTCCTGCGACGTTTTCGGTGGCCTTTGGGAGATCACCCGCAAGGTAAAAGCATGTGGCGGCATTGATGGCAAAATAGTACTTCTTACTCTTCTCACTCAATCGCGTGGCCTTCTGGTAGACTTCGGCCGCTCGGCCGTAATACGTCAGGACTTCCTTCAACTGCTTGCGATACCGCGGATCTTCCTGGTCGCTATCTTTAACGTTCTTTAGCAAATGGTCTGCCTTGTTCTTATAATAGCGACCGCGTCGTGCCAGCAGTTCTTGATCCAACTGTCCACGGAACTGTACTTCGGCACGCTTCAGTGCCCGCTCGGCCATCTCCCAACGTTTTCGATGCTCTGTGGGATCGCTGCAGATTTCAGCATATTCCAGCAAGGCTAACGCGTTTTCGTACGCCGGTTCCACTACGAATGGATGATCGTTCATTAAGCGTTGAAATTCTTCAATTGCTTCGGCAATGCACGCTTCGTTATTTGAGCGTGCCAGCGTCTTGGCAAATTCCAGATCAGCTCGGTGGTTCCGTATAGCCTGCTGGTCCCAGGGCTCCTTTTCAACTTTCCTATTTGCGTCAATTCCCTCCTCTTCGCCAGTTTGGTTTGTCGCCCCGTCCTTCGCGGAATCCATGACTTGTTTTGGTTTTAGCCCTAGTTCGCCTTGATCGACCACTGAACCATCCGCGTGGCGTTGCCCGGCATTCACTGCTCGATCGTTAAGCGAAGCGATACGATCCTGAGCATCCACTTTTCGCAATCCGATCTTCAACTCGGCAAAGTCTTCGCCAAACGCATAGCGAAATGCTGCGATCCCGGCCGACACAAAAAGTGTCTTCAAGGGTCGTACTTCGCGGTAGGTCTGAAATCGGCCCGCGTACATGCTGTAAGCTGCCAGAAAAAAGTAGTATTCGTGGAGCCATTTTCTCGAGCGGCCACGATTCAGTTCCAGGCATTTCCATGCCATCCGGCGAATGGCAAGGATGACTTCGATCAGATGAAGCAAGGTCTGATTGTCTTTCATTGATTCCGGCAATTTGTCTCGCTCGCTGGGGAACCAATGGTTGTGGTTGTAGCAGGTTTCCGTTTTCCTGCTGAGATGCAGTTCAAAGTCGTACAGTTTTCGAATGAGTTCCGCATCATCTTCGGCCGGCAAAAACGCTGGATCCGCAAGCGCAACCTTCTTCAGCTCAGTTTCCATCTTTACAAAATCCCAGACGATCGGGTTGCAACACTTCACGTCTTCGTAATCGAAAACGACAGGCCAATGCGTTTCACCCTCGACCAGACCCACCAAAACATTGCGTCCATGCAAATCCCCATGGGATGTGCCGACTAACATTTGGGGCATCGGAGGCAAGTCTTCGGTGTTGAAGTAGAGAGCGGCATCGATGAACTCCAAGGAGTCGTTCTTAAGTGCCCACACTGTTTCGTTACGGGCTCTGCCTGCCTCCGTATCACGTGCCATCCAGTTGCGAAGACCTTTCGTGAGACGTTCTTTCAGGTAGTCCTTATCCGCGTCGCGAGGATCGCGAGTCTGGGCATTTCGATAGCACGCGTTCTCCAGGGCTAAGTACAGCTGAACCAGTGTAGCCTTCACTGCATCAAGTGATCGTCGTCCTCCGTTACATGCTTCGATCACTGCGCGTTCCAACGTGATAACCGCTTCGTCTGCTCGGAGTGAATGCTCGGCGTCACTGTATTTCAAACTCTGAAGCTGGCCGTTCTCATTGCAGCCGGATTCCAATGTGGTAAAGATGGGGCTGGCTGATTTGCCATCCTCGCACAGGTATGCGTAGCCCTTCAGCTCTTGTTCCAGCCTCTTGTGAGGGTCCTCACCTTCTTGTTCTTTAGGATCATTCGATTGGTCGGTGTTGTTGTGCACGCGGATTTTGTCTGCGATCGTCATTTTGGCGATGTAGGTTTCGGGCCTGGCGGCTGGGTTCGTGGCATCAATCACCTCAACTCGCAATGTCGGACGCTCGAAGGGCGAGGAAAAACCTCGTAACCAATCGACCACTGTGACTGCAGATTTGTCATTGAACGTGCGGTCCAAAATGTCGTCAATCGTATTCCGCAAGTGAACGTAGGTTTCTTTCCAACATTGGGGGGCGGATGAACCAATGGTGATTTGGCGATGACAAAGTCTCGGTTGACTCTTACACAAGGTCTCTTCGCTATGGGATGCTGCGTTCTCGTCGCTAGATTCGGAATTAGCGGCGCATGCGTAACAACAGGCTGCGGTTTCCAGTTCCATACTCGCCCTCAGCAGCCACCGCACTTTGGCGATCGGAGACTTATCGTTTTGCTGCTCGTTCGTTGATCCAGCCATGATGAGTACCCTTTTGTCTGCAATATTTACCAACGGAGCATCTGCGTTCGACTCTTGAATTAACCGTCAAACTGGCGGTATGGACTTGTCGATGTTGTCAGCAAATAGCGAATTTATGTGTCAGTGCGACGTGACTATTGTAACTTCGAGCAAGCCACATTTCAGCAAGTGTGGGGTGGTATGAAGACAAAACCGCTATCCAGCGGGGGCGTGATCATGTGGGGTGTTCCGTTACACGAGTTGGAAGATGTGGATCCTGATTGAACGCGAGCATTCGCGAACCCGCGCCATAGGCTGGCACATAGCCAGATGAGATGTACTTTAAGACGGGAGAGAGCATACCAGGGAACCTTGAAACCGTTCGGCAAAAGGCACGCCAAGCCCGAGCGGAAGTGAATCGGCAGCAAGAGTGTGAGTCGTGCGAACTGCTGGCTCCAAGCCTGAACTGAAGCTGGCGGGTTCGATGAGTCCGATTGTCAGCAGCCAATTTGCGCTCGCAACCAGTGGCGCGACGAAGAAACGACGACTGGATCTCGAATCGACAGCCGCTCGCGTCAATGTCTCCGCCTGAACCCACCAGGATGCGGGGCCAGTGCGACGATAGTGGCAAGAACTCGCGCGGAAAAATCCAGAATGTCGTGACAGACTACTCGGCCGGTCGTCACAAGTCTGGCGAATAACGGCCCGTTGCCTAAACGGATCAAGAGGGCGTGGTTTGAACTGATTTTCTCGAAATGGGTGGACTGATCGGTCTCCAAGATGACTTTCTGTGGACGGTCGTCTATAGCTTATACATTGCTCTCATAGTTTCATGCAATAACTGGCCTTCCCGCTATTGCCGCGCTCTCTCAACTGTGATTAAATAGTCGGTCAATTGCCGCCGAATACCCCTGGGTGTGTCCTCCGGGGAGGACACGGTGTAAGGCCATCAAGCCGACGGCGGAACGGTCGGCTCGTAAGCAATAATTCACAATTACCTTCGGCATTCAGAGGGTGGCACTGGCTGAGCGAGCACGACAAACTTGTCCATGCCCCCTATCCGTGAATGCGAGCGGAGCCAGTGCTGGTGGAGATTCGTAGGCACGTTGAATTACGTAAGCTGTTTTTGAGGGATCTTTAATTGATCTTCGCGGGGGAAATTTTGATGGTTGGCGAAGAACGAACGGTACGCATCTTCATTTCCAGTCCAGGTGATGTGGAGGCGGAGCGAGAAAAGGCGCGGCAGGTGATCGACGATCTGCAGCATCAGTATACGGG
>JBNJEM010000385.1:0-7529 GCA_051745935.1 Planctomycetota bacterium | reverse complement strand
ATGTGAGATCTGCGGACACCAGATCAAGTACGATTTCGTACTTGAAAAGACGGGCCTGGAGACCCGTCCTACATATACTGTTTGCAACGTTAGGGTAGACGCAGCTTGACACCGGATGGATAACCACGAATATTCCAGTGTTATCCCGATCTGGATAAACAGGAAACTGAGATATGGCGGAGCGCGATGGTCACTTGCACGAGGTGCTTGATGGCTTTGCTAAGTTCCTTCAAGACAAGAACTTGGCGCTGGATAAGCACCAGCCGTGCCTCGTACGCTGGGTGCGGGAGTTCCTGCTCTTCGCCCGGGCGCATGCCGGGTATAGCTTCGAGCAGACGCTGGACCTGTTTCTGGCCGAAGTGGGCGGGCGTGTGGGCACGAAGCCGTGGCAGCTTCAGCAGGCGTCGGACGCGATACGCATCTACCGCTATCAATACCGTGGAGCCAAGGCAGGGGACGGCGACTCGCCGACCGCTAAGGCGGGCGTGGGGCTGGCAGTACGTGTTCCGCGCCGACAAGGTGGCGGTCGATCCGGCGGATGGTAGGGCGCGCCGGTATCACGTCTACGATCAGGACTTGCAGAAGGCGGTCCGTCGAGCGGCGCGAAAGGCAGGGCTAACCAAGCACGCGACGCCGCACACGCTGCGCCACAGCTTCGCCACGCACTTGTTGATGAACGGCACGGACATCCGCGAAATCCAGGAACTGCACAAGAGCGTCGAGACGACGATGATTTACACGCATGTGGTGCGGGAACTGAAGACGAAGGCGCGCAGTCCACTAGACGATTTGTGATCTCGCCTCATGCAGGCAAAGACCGCAGTTACAGATGGCCGGTAAAGCAGTCGGCTGGCGGCGGTTCCCAATGAGGAGGTCAGCTAGCATATCCGATGGCCCAATCTACTTCGGTTCGCCCCCCGTCGCTTCCAAACGGAATCCTATTTGAGCGCGTCAAGTGACGAGCACGGTACGAAACGGCAATGTGGGACCCGCGAAGATGGCGTCGCCATGCGTGGTCGACGTGATGACAATCGGTCCCGCACCGCCCCGCCCTCAAGTGCGTCAGGTGTGCGTGTGCGTGTCATGCGTGGTCGAGGCCAAACCCGTTCGTGACTCAGGACGACAACTCCTGAGTCATTTTGACCTACGCCTGACGGTCCCCATCTCAAGCTGTAAGCCCGTCTCGGTTACATCGACCCACTGCAGTGGGCAGCGCGTCGAACTGCCGGTGGTTGGACAAACCAATGCCGCTTGGCACTTCGCCCAACTGCAGGCGGTGAAGACGACCTCGGCGGTTGCGCCATCGCATTGTCCGTGCAAACAGCCAGCGAAAACCCCATTCATAGGCGCCGTCTTGACTATTGGACCATTTGCCGGCCAACACGGATTTTGGCCGTCTGATTTTGGGCTGGGCTGCACGGCAGTCACGAGGCTCGCTGCGTCGTGCATGGCCCCACGTCGATCCAGGACATCCCAGACTGGGACTGGGATGATCTTTTCAAATTCCTCGCCAGCTTGGACAGGATCTGACCAACCGGTGGGTTAGATTGGTTCATGGTGCGGCACGAAACGGGGGCACGGAATCACTTTCTGCTGCTCGAAAGTCGCTCGGTCTGCTGTAGACACGCAGTGTTCTTAGAGCAACAGTGAGCTCCATGTGAAGACGCAAAGCGTGTCCGTGCCGTGGTTTAGGACGCGTTCAGGCCGCCATGGGAATGGGGATCAGCGGTGAAGGCGAGCGTTTCAACAGCCGATGAATCTGGGTATGGCCGGGCCATCGCTCGATGCTATCTGAAACGACAGGAGTACCCAATGACTGTGGAATCCCCGCTCGTTCGCCAGTGGATTTTGTTGAGAACGCTCTGCGCCCGCCGCTACGGGGCAACCGTCAAAGAGATGGCCGAAGAGCTCGGTGTCAGCGAGCGGACCGTGCGCCGGGATCTCGAAACGTTTCAGCAATCCGGTTTTCCGCTGGCGGAAATCGTTGAGGAACACGGGCGGAAGAAATGGCGTGTCGAACCGGGAAAGAACCAGCCGGGCCTGACATTCACCTTCGATGAAGCCATCGCCCTCTACCTGGGGCGACACCTGCTCGAACCGTTGGCCGGAACGCCGTTTTGGGAGGCAGCCCAACGAGCGTTCAAGAAAATCCGCTCCGTGTTGGGAACGCCGGCGTTGAAGTACATCGAGACATTCAGCAGCGTGTTTCATCAGACTGTAGTGGGCGCAAGCGACTACTCAAAGAAGGCGGACATCATCGATCAGTTAATGATCGGCATCGAAGACTCGAAAGCTGTGTTCATTACCTACCAGTCGCTGCGTGCCACGGAACCGGTCACCTATGACATGTATCCCTATGGCCTGACATACCACCGGGGATCGTTGTACTTGATCGGGTGGGCGCCGGACCATGAGGAGATCCGGCACTGGAAGGTGGATCGCATCGAAAACGCGGAGGTGACCCCGGTCCCCTTCAACCGCCCCAAAGACTTCAACCTGAACGAGCATCTGTCCCGATCCTTCGGCGTCTTTAGCGGCACGGGCCCAGTGCATGTGAAGGTACACTTCTCACCGAGCGTGTCCCGGTATGTCACGGAGTCGAAATGGCACGGCACTCAGCAGTTGACGGCTCAAAGGGATGGTAGCCTGATCGCCGAGTTTGACCTGGATCACACCGAGGAAATCAAGCGGTGGCTGCTTAGCTTCGGACGCCACGCCACGGTCCTCGAGCCAACGGCGCTTAGACGAGATATCACCGAAGAACTGACTGATATGCTTAAGAACTACACGCACTCTGCACAGTCTATGACGGAAGGAGGATAGCATTGGCAACGTCCCGCTTGGTCCAATCACTGGCCGAAGTTTCCTGCCTCACACCTGCCGGCGCAGAGTCCGTTATCCGAAATCTTGAAGAAATGTTGAAGACATGATTCGAACTGCGATAGGGAGAATCGAATGTCAGGACACGGCTTTTTCTGCTGATCGCTTTCACCAATCCAGATTCCAAGGCTCGTCTTTTCAGGATCACGCCGTTCCCACGAACATCAATGGTTTCCGCTTTCTCAATAACGCCGCCGCCCCCTGTTTCCGACTGTGAAAGTCAGTTTACCGAGACAATTCAATCATACAGCGTCCTTGATGTGTCTCGCGATGCTCTTCTTGCGAGCGTTGTGCATTTCGTGGATAATTGCCTACAGGCCTCCGTGTTTGTTGGCAGACTTATACCCTGCCTCTTGGGGATTGTGCAAAAGAACGGAGGCTTTTTTGTGTTTGTCTTTTTCGCTGGCACGAAAAGGAGGCCGCCGTTCCTTGCTTGTCGAGGGACCAATCATGGAGCGTCACGAGTTAGAGGAGCTGCACTACATCACGCCGATCTGCAACGTCCCGTCGATATTGCAACACGGCATCCTATCGCATATGCGCGCTGGGCGCGTTCAACACCACTCCGTGGCCATGCGAAAGATTCAGGATCTCAGGGCAGCCAAATCGGTTCCCGGAGGACAACCTCTGCATGCCTACGTAAACCTGTACATTTTCGCGCGGAATCCGATGCTTCGGAAACGGAAAGACTAACATCTCCAGCTGTGTGTTCTGCGAGTCACTAGTGATGTTCTTGATGTGCCGAACGTTGTCATTACCGATCAGAATGCCCCAAGCAAATACGTGCGATTTGCCAAAGCTCCTGAGGGCCTCGCGCAAGTAAAGCGCGAGATGGTATTTTCAGAATGGTGGACACACCCGGAAGACCAGATCCTCGAATGGCGACACGCTTCGATGAAGTGCGCCGAAGTCCTTGTGCCGGATCGGGTTGATCCTCGATTCATCCGTGGGGCCTACGTGTCTTGTGACGAGGCGCGACAGACTGTTGAAGCCCTGAAGATGAACTTGCAGGTCACCGTTAACCGACACCTGTTTTTTGTATAAGGAGCGCGACGATGATCACCGTGCAAATCGGAGATATTTTTCAATCCGATGCTCAGACGCTTATTAACACGGTCAACTGTGTTGGCGTGATGGGCAAGGGCATCGCGCTCGAATTCAAGAAACGCTTCCCAAAGATGTTTGAAGACTACGCCCACCGCTGCAAAGAAGGCCGCGTCAAACTGGGCGAACCTTATCTCTATCGACGACTCACTCCGCCATGGATTCTTAACTTTCCCACTAAGGATCACTGGAGGTCGGTGTCCCGGCTGGAGGACATCGTTGCCGGTTTGGAGCATGTCCGACAACATTGCAAGGAGTGGGGCATAGCCTCGCTGGCTGTTCCGCCGCTTGGCTGCGGCCAGGGCCAACTTGAGTGGCGCGTGGTCGGCCCAACGCTCTATCGCCATCTCAAGCAGCTTGACATCCCGGTCCAACTCTTCGCCCCGTTCGGGACCCCGCACGAGGAGCTTCGCCTTTCCTTTCTCAACAACACAGATCAAAACGAATACGTGCCGTCTGGTCCTGACACCTCTTACCGCGTTTCCCCCGGCTGGGTCGGGCTGGTGAAGATCTTGGACGGCATCGAGCGTGAGCCTTACCACTGGCCCGTCGGGCGGACCACGTTCCAGAAGATCGCGTATTTCGCTACCGAAAGCGGCATTCCCACTGGCCTGCGTTATCAGCGTGGGAGCTACGGTCCCTACGCAAGCGAGCTCAAACGTCATATTACGGCGCTGGTCAACAATGGACTGATCCGCGAAGAACGGCTCGGTCGCATGTTTGCCGTTCGCACCGGTCAAACATTTCAAGACGCCAGCCGTGCCTACGCCGAGCAGCTACAGCAATGGCACGAAGTAATTGAGAAGATCAAGGATCTGTTCATGCGAATGAACACACAGCAGTCGGAGGTCGCCGCCACAGTTCACTTCGCCGCTCGGGAACTGAAACAAACAGGCGAGAAAAGGCCCACCGAAACCGAAGTGCTGCGACAAGTGATGGACTGGAAGCAGAAGCGCAGGCCGCCCTTCGAAGAGAAAGAAGTCGCGCTGACTATACGTAACCTGAACATGCTCTGTTGGATCGGCGCCGAACCCAGCAGTGACCTGCCAGTGACCGAAGAGGATGTGTTGAATGTCTAGAGCTCGGTGATTCATCCAAGACAGTCCACCCGGCGGTGCAACCCATCCCCAGAAAGTGTTCTTCGCAGTCGGGATGCGTGACGATTGGTTCTCGCACGTATGGGAGCGGTTTGATGGCTGAGATGATACCGGATCGGATGCCTAGCGGCGCGAGTAAGGGCGAGAAACGCCTGTTTGATATCCTCCAGGATTTGCCTGAGGACTGCGTCGTCTACTATGAGCCGATCATCGCGGACCGTTATCCGGATTTCATCGTGATTCTGCCAGAGTTCGGACTGCTGGTCATCGAGGTCAAGGGATGGTACCCGAATCAGATCGTGCAGGCGGATAATGAGAACATTGTTCTTGAGTCACGGGGGCAAGACAGTTCGCAAATGCACCCTCTCCGCCAGGCACGCAATTATATGTACCGATTGATGGACACGTGTCGTGAGAACCCCGATTTCCAGTTGCTCCTCAACAAAAACGGGGCCTATCGTGGCCGATTCGCTTTCCCCTTCGGGTACTTTGCGATCTTGTCTAACATCACGTCGGAGCAGCTACGGACACGCGGCCTCACCACCGTATTTCCTCCAGCTCGCGTTGCGACCCGGGACGTTGTCGAGAGGTGGATGGACCTTGACCAAGAAGACTTGATTCAGACGCTCAAAGCTTTCTTCAACCCGTTTTGGGAATTTCCGAAGATGTCTCCCGAGCAAATCAACGTGCTACGGGCCATCATTCACCCCGAAATCCGGCTCAAAGCGCCACGGGCTCCCGGGCCCCAAGCGAGTGGCGATATATCCCCGAGGGCTCATATCCATGTCCTCGACCTTCAACAAGAGCGCCATGCCCGGGCGCTCGGTAGCGGGCATCGGATCCTGTACGGCGTAGCGGGTTCCGGAAAAACGGTCCTGTTGATTGCTCGTGCGAGGCTCCTGTCGGAGCAGGAGGCGGAAAACCGCGTTTTAGTCCTCTG
The DNA here is from genome assembly GCA_051745935.1 of Planctomycetota bacterium. GTDB lineage: Bacteria > Planctomycetota > Planctomycetia > Pirellulales > Pirellulaceae > JBNJEM01. The sequence goes on along the minus strand of JBNJEM010000385.1, from coordinate 1,508 downwards.
TTACAACGTGGCCCTAGCCAGCTACTTAAAACAGTGTCTTGCCGACTGTGCTCATGCCACCGTGTGCCACTTCGACCAGTGGGCGATCAACAACGGCGTCACACGACGCCGCGGCGAGGAAAACGACAGCCTCGGCGCGAGGATGCTCGATCGGCTCACTCGCGATGCTCGTGATGTGCATCGATTCGATGCGGTTCTCATTGATGAAGCGCAGGATTTTGCCCCTGCGTGGTTCGAGTGTGCCCTGAAGGCGTTGAAAGAACAGCTTGATGGGGACCTTGTGATTGTCAGCGATGCGAGCCAGGGACTATACCGTCGGATCGGGGTGTCGTGGGAGAGTCTTGGAATTCAGGCCAGAGGAAGAACGATCTCCACACGATTCGACCTCCACAGAAACTACCGCAATTCACATGAGATCCTCACGCTCGCTCGACATTTTGCTGCGAGTCCCACAACCGATACCGAGGACGGGATGCTGTGTGTGCCGGTTGATCCAGAACTCGCTGTGCGCAAAACCGGGATCAAGCCGGTGGCGGTTCGGGCCTCTTCGCGACAAGAAGAATGCGACCGCATCGTGAGCGTCATAGCCGATCTGCGTCAGGGACGGTTCTTCGGCCATACCTTGCCCGAACCGGTCGCGGAAGAGCGTATCGGCATTCTTTATCCACGGATGCACCCTCGTTACCGCGAGCACTTTGATCAGCTGTATGACCGTCTTCGTCGACAGCACACCGTCTGTTGGCTGAACAGAGATCGCGAAGCCCGAACACGGGTGAATGCACCCGGCATTAAGATACAAACGATCCATTCCGCCAAAGGGCTTCAGTACCAAGCCGTCATCCTGATGTGGGCGGAGCTGCTATTTCCGCCCAATTTGCCCGATGATGACGAAGAAACCTACCGCCGATTACTCTACGTCGCTTTAACGCGGGCCGAGGACTACTTGGCCATCACGAGCTGCGGGCAGGAATTCCCACCCCGCGATACCTATCCGAGCGCGGTGTCCACGATCGACACCAGAAGTTAATCGACGTTCTTGGATCGACGACGTTGATTGGCAAAACAGAAAGTGCCCCTTCATCTGACCGAAGCCGTATTCGCGGTCAACTTAATTCGCGCGGGCCCCAAAATCGGCCATCTTCGCACCGCGCGAATGAAGCAGACCACGAATGTGCTTGTTCGGACTTAGGTTGCAGGTCGTATTGCTTGAGCTGCCATCAATTCACCGTTGATCGACCCTTTTGTCGGGATATGAGCTGTCCGGGTTTGCGCGAGGTAGCTTCGACACGTATTCCGAGGGCGCAGAGGCAAGACCGTCAGCCGCTGATCGCTGATGGTACTCGGGGCTGGATGGGGCACACTGACAGCGAATGCCTGGGATGGCGAAAAACTTTAGGTCCTTGTAGCCCGTTTTGTTGCGCCTTGCGTCCTTGCCCGCGTCGAATCAAGGACCTCAGGGACTGAAAGGACCAAAGGGAACACGGCGCACCGGGCTCACGCGTGAAAAA
>JBNJEM010000384.1:0-7582 GCA_051745935.1 Planctomycetota bacterium | reverse complement strand
CGCTGGCGGCTGGCATCCGCCTGAGCCTGCTGGATCGTGCCGCGATTCCTGTCCCACAACGGCAGCTTAACCGCGACGCCAGCCATGGCTACCGTCTCTTTCGCCTCGAGATTATACCCAGCTCCACCTTCCAAATGTAGATTCGGTATCGGTTCCACCTCTTCCCGCTCGATCGTTAGTTGATCGCCCCGTAGTTTCGCTCGCGCTGCCAGCAATTGTGGACTATTTTCCCACAGGTTGTCCAGCGCTGTTTCAAAGTCAATGACGGTGATGTCACCTTCCAGGTCACCTGCCAGTGGCAGCAGCGGTAACGTCACGCCGGCCACCGAGGTTAGGCGACGATAGGCCTGTTCATAGCGACTCCGACTCGTCATTAGTTCCAGTCGCGCCTGTTGCAATTTCGCGTTGGAACGAAGGACGGCCGTTTGATTCGCTTGACCAACATTGTATAACTCGCGCGTTGTTAGAGCGGCGTCCTCGGCGGATTCCACCAGTTCCCGATGCACGTCGAACAACTGGTGTTGCGCCAGTGCCTCGTAGAAATGTAACCGGATGTCGTTGCAGACGCGATATTGTTGCGTCAGCGCCAAGGCTTCGGCGGCCGTGACACGTTGCAGATGCTTTGCACGACTCAGTCGACGCTTTCCTGCAGTAACAATTTCTTGTCGAATGCTGGCGCCCTGGAATTCGCCCGCTGTTCCTTCCACTCCGATCTGTTCGGCGGCGTACGCCAATTCCGGATTGGGGTAGAGTCCCGCTTGAATCGCCGCGCCCATGGTCCCGCCGATTTGTGCACGTGCCTGGCGCAGTGTTGGATTGCTTTGGCGCGCCATGTCCAACAGCGTTTGCAAATCCAGCTGTTCTTGTCCGTTAGCGGAGTCGATCGCGGGGCGGTCGGCGCCCCGAGAAACTGGCGGTGGCAGCGGCGCCGGGGACGTGAACTGTTGTCCCATTTCGACGGGGCTTGGTGCCACCGGCGGCGTGAGTTCTTGAGCAGGGAGCGGTCGTGCCAACGTTGTCAGTAGAAACGCGCAGAGCAGCCCGAGCCACTTGCGGCCAAATGGCAGCCGAAAAAAAGGCGTGGCAGGGCGCGACAGACTGGCGCGTGTCCCGCAACTCGCACGGTTCGCCTTACCACCCGGTGTGGGTGAGGGGGGCGCATGAATCTCCGTCCCGCCTGTCGGCGGCTGTTGTGCTTTGCGATTGAGTGGCGTAACGATGGGACTCTGGAGTGTCTGTAGGGCTCGTAGGGCCATCCGTGGCATTCCCGAGAAAAACAACACAATGAAACAACGGCAAACAGGGCAATAGAAGTAATATCGGTTGTTACAGCGTACTTTCCGCAGAGTTGGCTTCTATTTGTCCCGAATTTCTCGGCGGGCCGCAAGCGGATCACCGCCCGTAGTGCCGCGGTGTGAGCCCGAGCCACGTCGCGATCTGACGCTGCAGCGGCGTGAGTTGCGTCCCGAACGTCTGGTGCCCGTTGGATGGTCCGCTAAGTGTGTGTCGCTGGACGGTTTCGAAAATGTCGAGGACGCGTCGCGTGGTCGGGGGTAGCCCTATGGGTTACCTCCGTTCTCCGCCACTCGCACAACCAACCCAGAAGTCAGGATGTCTCCTTGTTCAACCAACTCTGACGTGGCCTCACCGGAGACTCAGCAAGCGGAGGACGATCCGGTCCGGTTTCGATCGCGCTGGAAAGTCGTTCTCGGCGTACTGCTCGTAGTGCTGGTAGGCGCGGTTGCTTACCTGCTGGGCAAAGGAGGATTCTGAAGTCCGTGGCAGCAAGACGTCACTCGGCCATTTTCGGGGATCAAGAGCGGATATCGGCTGCTTCCGCGGTGTACTGATCTGAAAGCTTCATATTCCACTCAAGAACATCAAGAGGAGAAGAGGAGAATCATCGTGATCGCCAATCCTGCGCGGATAATGACGTATCTCCTGGTCGAAGACAACGACGACCATGCGGAAATCATTGAAAGGTGTCTCGGACATGGAAAACAGTCTCATCGAATTCAGCGGACAAAGAGCGGAACAGCATGCTTGAATTACTTGGCCGCGCAAGAAGAGTTCTCGGACCGTGAACAGTTTCCTTACCCGGATGTAGTTCTTCTGGATATCCGCATGCCGGGTACCTTGGACGGCCTCCAGACGCTCAAGTCCATACGATCTGATCCACGTCACCGATCGCTGCTGGTAATGATGTTGACCACTTCCGATCGGGACAGGGACGTCAGCCGCGCTTATGAACTGGGGGCTAACGGATACATTGTCAAATCCGATGACACTGCGGAGATGATAGACCGCCTCCTGCAAATGCACTGGGCGTTTACTGGACTCGTTGAATTACCCCAGCGTGATTTATCACAAGAGCATGTGCCTCAAACACCAGTGGAACCAGAGACGTCCCTGTCAGCTGACATAAAGCCCCTGATGCAATCCGACGAAGATGCAGCATTGGAAACTCTGTCGCTCTACTACCGGGAACGTTATCAGGAATTCTTCGAGTTGTTGGACGAGTTGGAGGACGTAAATTTGGGCCGCTTCCTGAGGCTTTCGTCTCGCTTCTGTCAGGAATGTCGAAACTTGTTCATTCGCGTTCACGGCGTCGACTGGACTATCATTCGAAGGGTCGTCATGGAGAAGCTGCCTCCGTATATGACGCCCGACGAAATGGCTTCGATAGTCGCAAGCATCTCCGCGGCACTGGAAGGCCAAGTATGGAAAGGCAGCCCTCCTCCTTCTTGGCATGCTTGGAAGGGCTTTTCGGAGGCCTTTTTGAACCTGGGTCGCCATTTCCCAGCCGAATCCCCACAATGATCAGCGAAAACTGGCCGCCGGTGGCTCACGAGACCTGACTTCATGGTCAATGTCCTACGGCCCGTGAAAAGAATTGGCTTCCGCTTCCAGAACTTCGTGGATCACGCCAGAGCTGCACGATTGTGCGATAAGAGCTGTGTTACTAGCAGACGTGTGTTGGTACGCCATGTCCATAGCCAAGAATAAAATTCTCTTCGTCGATGACGAGCCATCCGTGCTGGATTCGCTTCGCCGGATACTGCGCTCGTATTCGGATGTTTGGGAAGCCACATATGTGAGTAGCTCAGAGGAAGCGTGGCAGCAGTTGGAGACAGGGAAAGTCGACTTAGTGGTGCTCGACGTCAAGATGCCGGAGGTCACGGGACTGCAGTTGTTAACACGTATCCGTCACACGCCCGCCACCAAACACATTCCGGTTGTGATGTTGACCGGTTTGTCCGATCGAGCATTGAAACGCAAAGCCCTGGATCTGGGCGCGGACGATCTACTCAACAAACCAATCGATCGGCACGACCTTACCGCTCGCATCCGTAGCCTCCTTAGACTCAAATCCTCGCTGGACCAACTGCAAGCACAAAACACGTTCTTAGAGCGAAGAGTTCAGGAGAGGACCGCTGAACTCTTCCACTCACATCTAGATACGATTTGGCGACTGAGCGCGGCGGTCGACTGTTTTGGAGGCACATCCCGAAACCACGTCATGCGTGTAGGATGCTACAGCCGTGTGATCGCAGAGTGCATGGGCCAACATCAGGATTTCGTGGAAACACTGTTCCTTGCAGCGCCTTTTCATGATATCGGTACAATTGGCGTTCCTAACGCGATTCTTCGCAAGCCAGGAACGTTGGGGCCTGCGGAACACGCTGTCATGCAACAGCATTGTCGTATTGGCGAGAGAATTCTCCGCGAAAACCGGAAGATCCGGACGGTATTTACTCGGTGGACGGGGGTCAGCGGGCAGTCCAGCCCAGGATCTCGACAGGATTATCTGCTGGAAATGGCCGCGTCAGTCGCCCTCTCTCACCACGAACACTGGGATGGCACCGGATATCCGCAGGCATTAGCCGGAGAAAATATCCCTTGGGCGCCACGCATTGTTGCCGTGGCCGATGCATTCGACACCGCTTTCTGTAAGTATCCGGCCGAAGACACGGACTACCGAAATGACGAAGGCATACGAACGATCATGGACGAACAAGGACATCGCTTCTGCCCGGAGGTATGCGTAGCCTTCGCGGAGATGTTGCCAGAGATACGAAGGATACAGCAACGTTTCCCCTGTTATCGAGAACCACAGAACGTTTAACTGGAACTGGGGAAAGGCTTTCAGGTCAACCGCCATGGGAAATGCGCCCTCATCCGTAATTTCACAATAGCGACAGCATCAGCGAGAGCCACACGAATGCTCAAGGCCGATGATCCAGCCAGGAAGGATGGCGCAAAGGGCTGAAGATTCACAGGCGTCCTAAGAGCCTAACCAAGAATCTCGTGACGGATTGGGGAAATGGAAATGAGCAGACCCTGATTTTCAGCGTGAGTTCGCCAACGTGGTCAAGCATTCGAGCAGTGCAACGTCCAGCGGAGGAGGCGAAGGGGCAACCTGCGATACAGCAGGCGGCAAGATTAACGCGAAGTACACCCGACAAGACAGCGCGTAACCGAGTCACGTCGCGTGCCGCGCGCACCGCGACACCAAGCTGGCGGCGCAGTCAAAAAATGACTTGCTTGCGTTAGCATCTCCGGGAAACCGAGGCGTTAAACTGACTACTGACGAGCTGCCTAAGCCTCACGTGCTTCGCGTCGCTCTGGTCACTTGATGCCCTCACGGTTGCCATGGTTCTTCTCTCCACTGGCCTTTTCGCTTGCCCTCACCGTGCCAGAATCCTTGACAAAGCCCGCGGATTCACACCGAAAATCAGAGTGTCTGCTCCCGTTTCCTGCGAAACTCGATGTCGATCGTGAACAGCCCCGCCAGCTGTTCTTCGCGCAGCATGATCCAGTCGCGTCGATAGGAATAGTCTTGGCCGGTTAGCGGATCCTCACCACAAAGAAACGCGCGGCGGACGCAGCGAGTGGTGCAATGAAAGGTGCCTGTCCGAGCTCCGTCCTCCCCCAACAGTCTACGACGTGCACAAGAAACCATGGCAGTCTCCTTTTGTCGTGGGGGTGTGACCGGGCCACCGATCCGCTCGCCGGGCGGTCTGGCTACACGTCCGTTCACATCCCCGATTCATGAGATCTGCCCGCGTCTGGCGCGTCGCCCTGAATATATCCGAAACCCTGTCAGCTTGTCAAATGACTGCTAGCACTCTTGTTCGGGGGGAACACGGCCATGCGAGTATGCCCCGGCTGGGCCCATATTCAGCGATTGAAGAGGCCGGCACGTTCCAAGGCCGGCCTGGGATCCTGTATTCGCCGCAACCAATCTCGGGAGGGTGCCGTGTGTCCCGGTATAACAACTGGTCCACTGGTTGTAAGAGGCCCAACCGCAAATCGATCGATGCAAACGGGTACATTTCAGGACATTTCAGGGTGTCTGGCTTCCTGGGTGTCCTGGGCCGGTGATGAAAGGAACGTCACAGACGACGTCGTTCCGACTTTGACCAGCGGCCTCCTGCTCACCATTTTCATCCTTGAGGAACGGCGAATGCTCCAATGCCACATAAAAAGGATCTCTAATTCTCGTCCTCCGATTGGTCGGGGGCATTTTGCTTGCGGTTGTGTGCTTCGGTTGGACTGTTGAATCTGATGAGATCGCCGACCCAAAGGCCGACAGCTCCAATTGCACCAGCCATTACCCCGATAAACAAGACCGAGACAGAGAATTTAACGTAATCCTCCGACCTAACATAGGAGTTGGGAGATACAACGAACATATCCAGCAACAAGAAGCACACTGCTACAAATGGGCCAGCCACAAACGCAGTTATTAGTAGCGGAATCCCCATTCGCGACTTTGACGGGCTGACTAACCGCAAGACAATGGTTCCAATCACCAAAACAATCAGGATCGCGTACGGTGCGTGGCTCATGTCGGTCAATGCCAAAAGAATCATTGCGCAACCTTGAATCAGACGCTGCCTTGCTTAATGGTGGTTTTGTACCCAGTCTCAAAAACCTCGACAATTACGTTTTATGACTAACGAATCACATGTCTGCAACATCTCTGGTAGCTCATTGCTCCTTGTCCCCATCCCGGTGCTCCCCACCGTCTCCCTCGTTCTGGCGTTTCCCGGCGATTTCCTGGGAACTCTCGTTGTGAGGAAAATCCTCCGCCCGTGCCTTCCAGCACAAGCCCTCCCTTTCGTAAAGTTTCACTGAGTTATCGTCGCCCTTCTCAAATGAATCCCAGCAGCCATCCGCGTCCTTGTCCAGGTAGACGCACGTGTGCCCTTTGTCGTTAGAGAAAGTGAAGAGCACATTTTTCGGGGGTGAGTCTTCCACACGTCGTCCGATATCCAGGGAGTACGTCTGGCCATCGGATGAAAAGAAGTAGTGTCGATTCAACTCACTTACGGCGCGTCCGCTGTCTGGATATTCCAAGTCGCTGGCAATTTCACTGGCAATTGTCCCGTCACTGTTAAGAAGGCGGACGACAAACCGTCCGTCCGGCGACGCGCAGGCCTGCAGCGGATATTCGTTGATAAGACATTTCATATCGGCGAATTGCTTGGCAAATCTGGCTGTTTCCTCGCCACCCGCCTTGATCATCTCCGAGACAAGCTCGCTATCCTCCTTCTCTTGTTTGGAGAGACCGCGATTGCTCGCCTTTTGTGGTCGGTGAATCGGGCTCCATATTATTCCAACGCCCAAACCGACTACAAGCACGATCGTGTGAGTCACCCATGCCGCCATTTGAAACTCCTCGTCTGTAGCGTACCCGGCTGATCCGACTTATGCTCAGCAAAGGATGCTTTTCCAACATACCCGCCGTTGAATTCACTTTTCAGGAGGTGACAGGCGGCCCACCACGCGCGTCAGATGTTGTCCATCCATCGTGTGTGTTGTTTCTTCCAGAACGACTGGTTTTCCCGATCCCCGGAGTACAACGAAGGTGTACGGCGTCATTTCGTCCACGCCGTTGCCAGTCTGGTACGCGATGTTTGAGAATCGCAAAAACACGGTGGTGTTATTCCCCCGGACCTCTTCCACTCGATGTCCGTGGCTGTTGACGGTTTTGCCGCCGAAGATCGCGACAACCATGTACCGCTCGAAGTCGATCTCCATCGTAGTCCGATAAACTGTGTCATCCTTCAATCCCAAATGTGCAAGCCACATCTTTTTCCATTTGACCAGCGACTCGATTCTGTGAAACCCTTCTTTCGAGATATGGCTATCCTTGCCGGAAAGAACGGTTATCGCACGACCAGTGACACCCTACGCCGTGAACCGAATGGGATGATAACAAAAACTGATATTGCAAAAAAGTCCTGATGCGACAAAGGTTTCTTGCGATTTCAAGGAGCCCTAGGACTGCGCGAAAGACGCAGTCCTCCCGTTTCCCAGAAAGGAGTGTGGGATGTCGCACCAAGACAGCACGAAGGATATTGTTATCAATCATCAGACTATTAAGCAAGTGGTAGATCGGCTGATGCCAGCACATTTGTTTGCTAGCATGCACACCCGCGCGGGGGCAACGTGGAAGCCTCGCATGCTTGCAGTCGCCGCGATATTGTGCGCACTGTCCGGACTTCCCACTCTGAAGAGCCGGTTTGACCAAGCACGAAAGATTACCAGGAAAGTGTTTCGCTGGCAGGCCCCA
>JBNJEM010000383.1:0-7599 GCA_051745935.1 Planctomycetota bacterium | reverse complement strand
ATTGAAGGTGGTAACGGGTAAGGATCTGTAAAGAAATAACTGTCTGATTCAAGGAGTTCGAGTGATGTTCCCAGCTCGGGCCAGCGGAGACTCAGGTTGCTCGCGCCATCACGGCGATTACCCACGCTGCATGAGATGCCCCGGGCTGGTCCCGGGGCGTTTCACGTTTTTCGCTAAAAAAATGGGTGGCCCCCTCATTGTTTTCCCGTTTCGGTCCGTGGCGGCTGAGGCCGCCACGGACCGAAACCGGGAAGGGGCGCACGCAACCGCGTTATGTAGCAAGGAACGTAATAATCCCTCGGACAAGCCGAGGCATTGGCCCGACGCCCGGCAGCCCGGGTCATGCGACAATTATTGATTTTCCGTCGCTAAGCAGCGGGAGAACGCGGAATATCTGCTTGCCTCTTTCTTCATCCGTGGGTCCGTCCTGCCATCCGCGGGCCTATTGTGGCGTCAGGAACACCGGTGGTGATGGTCGCGGCGCGGGTGCGGAGATCTTCGCCTTCTGAAGCGAGGGCGCGCAACAGATGCCGAAAACCTAGCCACGCCAGCGTCCATTCATCAAGGGGCCAGTCCGAGAACCGCGACAAGTATATTTCAGGCGGTTGGATTTTTCCGGGTGGAAAGCTGCCCGACGCAAGCCGTCCTCCCGTTGGTCGGACTCGCGGCGGAGAAAGTCATCCGCGACCGGTATAAAACCGGGGCACGGGTTGGGCGAGGGATGGACTTCGCGTTCCGTAGCGGCGGTTTGGATCCCGTGTTTCTGGGCGGGGGATGGGACGGTTCTCAGGAACGCTTCTCGCGAAGAATACTCCGGCGCGAAGCGGCGTGCTCCCCGGCTCCGTTGCCCCCGTTTCGCCGGTTGGCAACAGCCCACCATGATGGCAAACATGGCGAAGCGAGTGGTGAATCACGCCTTTGGCTATTCCCAGGCCACGCGATTGGCGTCGAAGACGGGACCTTCCACGCAAGTTCGCTTATAGTCCCAGTGGCCCGACTCGTCCAGGATCTTCGCGACGCAACAGAAGCAGATACCGATTCCACAGGCCATGGGTGTTTCCAAGGATACGTAACAGGGGACGCGGAAGTCGGCCGAGATCCGGGCCGCTTGCCGCATCATGGGAACCGGGCCGCAGCAGGTTACTTGGGTGTTTGGACGATTGGCGGCGAGCAGTTCCCATAGCAAGTCCGTTACCCGTCCTTGATGGCCGGCGGATCCATCTTCAGTAGCCAGCCGCACGTCGACCCCAAGCTGCTGAAAATCCTCAACGCCAGCCAAGAAGCCCTTGGACCGAGCCCCAAAGCACAGTGTAATTCGCGGCGAAGTGTCGACGCGGCGGGGAGGCGTGCCGAACGGCCGGAGCCCCAGATGTTCTTTGGCCAGAGTCAAAAATGGGGTCTGCCCAATGCCACCGGCCACCATGATGAGGCGTTCACAATGAAGGAGCGGGAAACCGTTGCCCAACGGGCCCCACACGACCAAGCGCGTACCAGGGGGACTCGTTCGCAGCCGCGTGGTGAATTTTCCTTTCACCTGATAAACCAGGTCAACGGTCGCCGAACGCGAGGAATGGTCCGCTCCGATGTCATAAACGGCCAGGGCACGTCCAATCAGCGGATCATTGCAAGCCGCGATCCGTGCCATGAGGAACTGTCCAGGAACAACCAGCCGGGCGATTTCGGGACAGCGGAATCGGATCCGGTGGGTCTCCTCCGCCACGGACACGTTTTCGACAATTTCAACGGTCCGTTGTAAAGCGGCGTCGGCGTAGTGGGAAGCATGAAGCGGAGTGTTCATTCGCCCGATTTTCCTTTGCCACGTCGCTTCTTGGCCGGTTGCCGTTTTTTTCCGGATGCTTGACCGGAATCCGGTTTCCGAGCCGTCTTCCGGGCCCCGCCTTGCTTGGATTGTTTGCCTCGCCCCGAGGCCGCCTTTGCCGCTTTTCCCGCTCCAGTTCGCTGGGCGTCTTTCGATTTAGGCTTCTGTTTCGCCGCTGCGGGGTTTTCCGATCGCGCTGGCGCTTGGCGAGCTTTCACGTTTTTGGCCCGTGTCGACACGGATTTGCCCTGGCGGCTTCCCGGTCCCGCGTTCGGGCTTTGGGCCGCTTGGCGCAACGAACGAATCTCTTTTGAGGAGAGCACCCGATACTCGCCCGTTTTCAATCGTCCCAGCCGAACGTCTCCGATCGCGGTGCGCCGCAACTGCTGCACCTTGTGCCCCACCTTGGCCAAGATCCGTCTGATTTCGCGATTGCGGCCCTCGGTTAGGACAATTTCAAGTTCCAGGCCGCGGCCATGTCGCCCGCGGACCTTTAGCGCGTCGACTTGGGCCAATCCTTCGGCAAGATGGACGCCTGCGCGCAGTTTCCGCAGGGTCTCGGCACTGGGCGTCCCTTGTACCTTGGCTCGATAGGTCTTCGGAATCCCATATCGCGGATGAGTCAATTGGTTCGTCAGTTCACCATCGTTGGTGACGATAATCAAACCTTCGCTCGATCGGTCCAAGCGGCCGATCGTAAAGAGCCGCTTCTCCGCCGGCACCAGGTCAATCACGCGGGGACGACCTTCTGGATCACGATTGGTGGAGACCACGCCCGCTGGCTTGTTCAGCAAGTAGTACACATATCGAGGACGCGGCAAGACGGTTCCGTCCACGCGAATCTCCTGCCGTGATGGATCCACCCGTGTCCCAAGAACCGTTACGGTTTGGCGATCCACCTCAACCCGCCCCGCTAGAATCAATTCTTCACTTTCCCGCCGGCTGGCGACACCAGCAGCCGCCAAGACCTTCTGAAGCCGCTCGCTTGATTCTCGTTGAGCGCTGTTCCTTTGCTTTTGGCCGCGGGGACCTGGACGCTTCGGTGACATCATGTTCAGCCACATATCATGTTGAGGATTCGATTTGCAGCTCTTCCGCTGCTTCCACCACGGGTGCCGGCTTCACAGTTCAGTCTCGATTCAACGCTCTGACGCGAAATCGAGGACCTCGTTGCCGCACACGGCACCTGCAATGGCTCTCCAAGGCCGTCGAGGGAACCGAGGGGGACCAGCGAGAGCCTCCGCGGGCCGTCCGCCCATTGCTCGCGGTACGGGCCGGGTAACGGCCACACCGTGAGTGTCGCGGAACAGGGTCAGGGAACAAGGCCTCTTGCCGAACGCGACCGTGAATCCCGGGCCAACCGCCGAGCGCCGCGCGCCAGCTCATTCCCCCTCTTCCTGATCCATGATAATGGCTCCTCAGCCGCTGGCCCAGGTGGTAGGGCTGATACTTGCCGACAAATCCAGCGTCCGAGGCGGGCCGTCGCCGGGCGAAGCCGCGGAGACGGAGAACTGGCTGTACGAGCTTCGCGACGCGGGCTCCCCGGGGAAAGGAACTCGTCAACGCGCGAGTCCGCGAAGGCATTGACATCCAGCAGATGCTCGATGGCCCCATCCGTGGCATCCGGGATTCTGACCCCTGACCCCTGAAACCTACCGCCGCAAAAACCGTGTATGGTTCCGGCTCGTCCGGGGCGTGCGACTGGCGGTGATATTTCAGGCGGTTGCATGTTTCCGGGTGGAACGCTGCCCGACGCAAGCCGTCCTCCCGTTGGTCGGACTCGCGGCGGAGAAAGTCATCCGCGACCGGTATGAACTACTGCCTGTTAAACGGCAGCCAGCTTTCGTGAAACAGGCGGCTCCGGTTCGAGTCGGAATGGGGCTTTTGAAATCCCCTGGGACGGCCACCGACCACCTCCGGCCCGAGCTGATTGTCCGTGTAGGGATCGAACACGGTCGCGTCAAACCGCTGTTTTTCGATTTTGCCAGGAGGGCGAAATAAGACATCACTCGCGCGACAGCCGAGCAGTCCGACGGCCACCAGCGTGATGAGAGTTATACCGCGGATGTTTTTCATCACCATGGACCTTATGTGACGGTTCGCGCAATGACGGTTCGTTCGACGACTGTTCGCTCGGGCAAAGCAACGGGACGTCGCCCTCCGGTAGCACTTGCGGGAGTCCGGCGGGTTCGCGTCGCTCACGTCCTCGTCAGCGTGGCTTCTGGTCACCCGCCGCCACGGTTTGTGGTCGGAGCCAGGCCGGTGCCGACCGCCGCGCCTCCTCGCTTTGTCCGCCCGCCCCCCTCGGCTGTCGCGACCCGACGACGGAACGCAACGGGCAATTATAGGCAGCGAGCCTGTTTAACAGAAGGCGGAATTTCGCGTCCCCGGGATGGCCCAACGTGCTCCCACCTACTGCATCGGCTCCCTCGGGAGGGGGCTTGAGTTGCGGTCACTGAATTCTTGTCCAGCTGTCCGTTCTGGTAAAGGTACGACGATTGCGTCTCCGGGCAGCGCGGATCAGGCGAACTGAACGGACAGCGGAGACAACGGGATCAACGTGCCGAGGGCTTCCGCTGTGTTCGGGCCGCCGAGAAAGCCGCTAGTCCGTCCGTCCGTCTTGCCCGTACGTCAGACGCGTTTCTTGGTCCCCGGGCAGTTGGGCGCGAAATCTACGACAGCGGCAGGTAGATGTCGAGCAACGTGACCGAGCCGCGCGGGCTAACTCCGAGGGGACCGGCGGCGGCTGGAACGAGGGTGGTTTGTCCGGGGCGCAGCGCTGAGGGACCGGCATCCCGCTCAAGGTCCAGCGAGCCCTGGAGTGGCACGAGCACGTGGCAACGCTGATCGCCGGCGATCGAGTGGGAGGCTTCGAGCTGCCAGCGGTCCACCAAAAACTTGTCACAGGTGACCAGTCGCTGAACGCGCCCCGCCGGCGTGGAGTGGGCGGATCGCACCGAGACGGGTCCGGCGTCGAAATCGATGACGGCCAGGGCCTGCTCAACATGAAGTTGGCGCGGCTGACCATCGGGACCGACGCGATTCCAATCATATAAGCGATAGGTCGTGTCGCTCGACTGCTGAATCTCGGCAATGACCAAGCCAGCGCCGAGGGCATGAACCGTTCCGGCCCGGATCAACAGGCAGTCGCCGACCGAGGGTTCCACGCAGTGGAGACAGTGCTCCGCCGTTCCGGCGACAATCGCGTCTCGAAGGGTCCTTCGATCCACACCGGTCTTCAGTCCAGCGTAGATGCGACTTCCCGGCTCCGCGTGCAGAACGACCCACGCCTCGGTTTTGCCACGATCGGGTGGCGTCAAGCGCGCCGCCTGCTCGTCGTTCGGATGTACCTGAACTGAAAGGGGCTTTTGGGCGTCCAAAAACTTGAACAGGAGCGGGAATTGGGGTTGTGGCGCATGAGGTCCCAACAGGGCCGAGCCGTGCTGGCGGACCAGCTCATGCAGCGTGGTTCCGCTTAGGGGCCCCGAGGTGACGACGCTTTGATCCGCCCCGTGATCGGCCAATTCCCAGCTTTCCGCATAATCGTTGCCGGGGGGCAGGGGCTTGCCCAGCACCGTTTCGAGGCGTCGTCCGCCCCACAAGTAACGGCGTAGTATCGGTTTGAAGCGAAGTGGATAAGCAACATTCATGGCACGTCCCATCCTGACCGTGAATCTGGATGCCCGTCGGGGGCGTGTTCTTGTTCGAATGTGAAGTCGTTGTTATGATGGAACCAAGCTTGGTGGTCGAGTGTGATTGCCGAGGCCAACTCACCTGCTACGGCAGCTTCCCCCCGTGCGGTTCTTGTGGCTTTGCATCTCGATGCAGGGTATCCTGTTCGGCGGTGACAGTCGGCGAGTTCTCTCGCAGGCAGCGAGCCGATCTGGTTCATCGTATCTTATTGCACGCGCGCGGTTCCACCATATAGGGGTCCGTACCGATGGCGAAAAAAAAAGACGACGATCTATTTGCAGCCAGCACCATGACCTTTGGCGAGCACCTGGACGAGCTCCGGGTGGTGCTTTTTCGATCTCTCATTGGATTGGTGATCGGATTCATCCTGGGGCTGTTCGTGTCCAAATACGTGGTGCAGTGGATTAAGTTTCCTCTGGAAAACGCGTTGCAAGAACATTACTCCGCGGTGGTTGACCAAAAACTTCGCGAGGCGTACGGCAAGGAGATTCCCGACCAGGCGAGAGAGTTCTTCCAGGAAGAGAGGTTGTTGTTCGAGGAGGTCTATCTGGAACAATCAGAATTGAATCGGATCGCCGAGGGCAGCAGCAACGATTTCCAGGCCATTTCGGCGGAATCCGAGGTCGCGAGTTTGCCGCTGCCAGCTCCCGGCAACCGACTGGTGAAAACGCGGATGTGGCGGAAAGCGCGGGCCGACGTCCAGTCACTCAGCGCGCAAGAACCGTTCATGATCTGGGTGAAGGCGGGCTTCTTCACGGGATTGTTGCTGGCAAGCCCCTACATCTTCTGGCAAATCTGGTCATTCGTGGCCGCCGGACTCTACTCGCACGAGAGACGCTATGTAATTCTCTTTCTCCCCATTAGCTTGCTCCTGTTTTGGTCCGGCGTGGCCATGGCGTTCTTTGTCGTATTCCGGTTTGTCTTGAAGTTTCTGTTCGCCTTCAACCGAGCACTCGATATTCAAACCGATCCACGCATCAGCGAATGGATAGGATTCGTGATGTTTTTACCGCTCGGCTTTGGCGTGGCATTTCAATTGCCGTTGGTCATGTTCTTTCTCAATCGCATCGGAATTGTCTCCCTCCACGCCTACCTGGAAAAATGGCGCATCGCCCTGCTTGTCATCTTCGTGCTCTCCATGCTCCTGACTCCCGCCGATCCCATGAGCATGCTGTTGATGGCCACGCCCTTGACCGCGCTCTATTTCCTCGGCATCGCCATGGCCAAATGGATGCCTCGCGGCCGCAATCCGTTTGCCGAGACCTATGAGCCTTAATGGGTTATGGGTTATTCGGACAGCGCCACTTTGAGGATATTGAAGCCCGTAAACCGTTTTATCGCAAAGTCTTGCCCCGCGAGCGAGTGACCCGAAATCACGCTTGGTCCTTTAGATCGCTTCGGGGCCCCGTTCGCGAGTACGGATTCGCAGGCAATCCTCCAGGGGCAGCACGAAGATCTTGCCGTCCCCAATTTTGCCCTTTTCGCCGGTGCGGGCCGCCTTCAAAATGGCGTCAATCGTCGGTTGAACGAATTCTTCATTCACCCCAATTTGAAGCTGCACTTTACGCACCAAGTTGACCGTGAATTCGTGGCCGCGGTACACTTCGGGTTGCCCCCGCTGGCGTCCGAAACCTTGACAATCCATGACCGTCAAACGAACCACTTCGACTTCCGTCAGCGCTTCCTTGACCGCTTCCAGACGGTTCGGTTGGATAATCGCGATGATCAGCTTCATCGTTTGCCGCACTCCACATGGGTCTATACTTCAGGCGGTCGGATTTGTCCGGGTGAAACGCTGCTCGGCGCAAGCCGTCCTCCCGTTGGTCGGACTCGCGGCGGACCAAGTCATCCGCGACCGATATATCGCTGCCCCACTAGTCTGCTTATGCGAAGAAACTCGTTCATCTTGAGTCAACTTCTAGCGACCAACGGGAGCGGGCTAACACGGTTCGAGCGGTAGCTCGCATTGGTTCGAGGTCCTACCTCGTTAGTCTGCTTATGCGAAGAAACTCGTTCATCTTGAGTCAACTTCTAGCGACCAACGGGAGCGGGCTAACACGGTTCGAGCGGTAGCTCGCATTGGTTCG
>JBNJEM010000382.1:0-7622 GCA_051745935.1 Planctomycetota bacterium | reverse complement strand
CATGGACAACAGCCGCTATCCCCATTGGACACTGGTGCGCGAAGCCCAGGTGAACGTGGCCGAAGCCAACCCCCGCGGCGCGTGGGTCGACACGGATGATCTCAACGGTCCACGGGACGAACTACATTACACCAAGGAAGGGTACCGGACCCTCGGTAAGCGATTTGCCGAAAAGGCGATCGGATTCATCAAACGCGACCGGTAACGAGAACTGATGAACGCTGATGGCCAATGTACTGCTCGCGCTGCGTCATGGATGCGACAGGCCATGCGACGCGCCCCGCATGCCTTTCACCTGCCGAGGCGGGAACTGGGCTGGTCAAAATCCCGGACATTGGATCCGCTAGAAGAAGTAGGTTTGCGGCATTTGTTGCGCGTCGTCGTTTCAAACACTGGACATCTCCCCACCCACGCCGTGACGACCATTAGCGGTGCTCCGGGTGCCATGATAGGCCCACGGATGGCAGAACGGACCCACGGATGAAGAAACGGAAGACGCCGCGCCGCTTTTTTCACGCGTGAGCCCCATTCGCCGTGTTCCCTTTGGTCCCTTCCGTCTCTTTCGTCCTTGGGGCAAACACGGTCGGTACGCCAACCGCCGTCACACTGGGGGCGCGCAGCCTCCCTGTGCCACCCCCCTTATGGAACATTTTTCTCGTTTTTTCTGGCCGCCCCCCGGAATTTGCTTGACAGGCCCATCGGGTAGCGGGAAATTACCGATTGCAGGGGGAATGCGAGTGTTGCGGAATGGGCGGTTTCTGTTTGGCGCCAGGACCGGTCTTGGAAAAGCGGAAATGGTGTTGCTCTTGTAGCAGGGGGGATGGTGCGATGTTCCGACATGTGTTGCTGCCGGGTGTGGTTTTGGCTGTTGTACTGTTCAGCGTTTCGATTGGGCAGGCCGAAGAATTCAACAATCCGCCAGAGGAAGCCGCCGTTATTCCAGAGGGCGGCTGGGTGACCCAGTTTCCCTACCAACGAAATGTGATGATCGATTTTGCAACCAATCCGACAGGATGGCCAGCTGATGAGACGGATGAGACCAACGAATCTAGGAAAGACTTGGTGCCCGGCGAGAACTACCATATGCAAGGCACCGACGATGAGCTGTTGTATGAATCGGACTGGATCGAGTGGAGAGGCCCCGTGGAATGGGTGGACACATCCGACACTCTTCCCGGTGACCGTCAGGGCATGATTGGCATTGTGGGGCAAGAGAACGGTACAGAAATTGGTTTGACGTTGCATTTGGATAACCGGGATCGTGATTGGCCAAGGAAACACATATGGGTTGAAATGGAGTTGTTGATGGACCCTGCCTCGGTCACGGCGGTAACCGACGTGACCGCCTCTGGCGATTCTCAGCCGGTAGCAGATGCGGACCTGGCGGCGGAACTGTCAGACGGTTGGGGCAGACAGAACTATTGGGTCGCCGTAGAGCCGAATCCCGTGTGGGAAGCGCTAAATATCGACTTTGAGGTAACTGACGACGAGGCTGGAAATATACCAGGAACCGTTCTTATCGATTACGTCCACGTCGCGACGGAGTGCGTGCCGGAGCCGGGGACGTTTTGTCTCTTTGGACTCGGATCGCTCTTGGGTCTCGTTGTCTGGTGGCGTCGCAGGAAGACGTGCTAGTTAACGATTCCATGCCCGCGCAACACCAAACGAAATTGCCGCCGGATAATCCGCTCGGTTATCCGGCTTTTTTTACAGCTTAACCATACGTTGTATTCGCTGCTGATCGTGGTGGGTGGGACGAACCGAATTGTGGTATTCCTTCTTTCTTTACGCTGCCATACAACCGGACAGAATTTCGCAAAACACTCCGTCCGGCGCTTCACCTCCACGGATTGTCTTCGCCGACCTCCAGCCTAAAAATGGACCATTCAAGCGTTCAAATTGTCACCCCCAGCAGTAACGTGGAACCGCGCCCTGAATTGATGCTTTATCCGTGCGCTCCGCGTGATCCGTGGTTTAACGACCTTGCGATTTTCCCGTTCGTTGTTGACGCGTGTCCGGGACCCGTAGGCGTGCGGCGGCGGAAGAGGGATCACGAATAACACGGAAGGCACCGATGAGTGCAAAGACGAATGAGCAAGGGGGGCACCCGCTGCCGGAAAAAACGGCGAAATGATGCTTGATTTGGCGCGCGGACTTTCGACAACTTCAGCCGTTGAACAATCTCAGCAGTCGTCGTCCTTTGTAGATGCAGAAGGCTTCTTCCGCGCCGATTGGGTGCTGTTGCGTGGTTGCGGGAAACCAATCGATCCCGTTCTGATCGGCGACGGCAATTCCGGTCACTCCATCATGCATGGCTTTCGCGATCAAGGCTCGCTCGCCGAAGAAGTATCCCAAGCGGATGGGCTCGATCGCGTCGTATTGCGCGTTGCGGAGCTGCAGTTCCAGTCGCTCGGCTTCGGTCAGTTGCTCGGCGGTGAAGTGATCGGCGGGAACCTCGAATACGCTTTCATCTTCCACGTGCCAGCCGGCGTAGGCGGCGTAGATGTCCTCCGGAGGCAGGTCCGTGAGGTCGGCAACAAACGCGTGGACCAAGGGTCCGGCAATGGCCACGTTGTGGTAGGGCGCGTTTGGGAAACGATACTCGTAACGAAAAAGGTAGCAAGGCACGGGGCTGTCAAAGCCGGGCCAGAACTGAGTCCTTGAATCGAACAGGTCCAGCGAGGTGGGAGGGATTCCGAAGAACGCGGGCTGGGCGAGCTCCACGGCGACTTGAGCCTCGGCTTGGGCTGTTTCGGTTCGATATGCGTCTTGGATTTTGTCCGCCAGGCCCAGCTCTTGGGCGTGCGAGATCACACGCAATCGGGCGACGGGCTCCGCCGCGAGTTGTACCAGTGCGTCCACCCCTTTCGGCTCACCCAGCTTGGCCAGGGCGGCAGCCGCTTCGGTGCGAATTCTACGGTGTTGCAAATCGAGAGCCTGGTAGAGCTTTCCCACGGCGGAAGTTTCTCCAATGAGTGCCAGGCTGTCACACAGGGCGACCACGAGCGACACGCATTCATCGATTTTTTGGCTCAGCGTTTCAGGTGACTCGCCCGCCGCCGCCGGGTTCTCCTCAATGCACCCAAGTCGCTCGGCCAGATGTCCCAGCAGGGTAGCCAACCCGCCGCCACGTTCCGCGGCGGGATGCTGTTCGACCAAGCCTTCGCGGGTCACGTAATTGGACAAGTCGAGAATCGGGGCTGCAATGCTCAGGTTTTGCAGCGCGGCGAACAGTCGTGGAAAAAGCACCGCCGGCTTGTAGTCGCGCCCCTGAAATAAGGGGGTCAGTGCGAGCGCGGCCGCCCGTGGGTCTTCCGGGGGGGCTGAAATGATACATTCCACCAACGCTTGAAGGTCCGCGTCATGGCATGACATGGCCAGCCATTGCAGCAGGCGTCCGCGGCACCGGGATGTCGGGCCTAGCAGGCCATACAACGACACGATCCGGTCCCGGATCTCGTGGGATAAGGGCTCCGGCTTTTGGTTTTGCCGGGCCACGAGCCGCTCCAACAGCGGTTCCAGCATGGCCTCTTGGGGCCCGCCCGATAGCGAACAGTGCCGCCGTGCCGCCTCCAGCAACGCCGCGACGTCTGACGTGGCCAGTTGGTCAACCACCTCGCAGCATCGGACAAAATGATCCATTTGTTTGGCGTCCAACTGAGCGGGCGCCTGGAGTGACTCGAGCAAACAAGAAAACTGCAAGTTCATGGTACCAGCCAGTCTGGGGCGATTCTCTCCGTTCATACTCGGACTGCAAAAAGCCTCACCAGGGATTTTATACCGGTCGCGATCACTTTGTCCGCCGCGAGTCCGACCAACGGGAGGACGGCTTGCGTCGGGCAGCTTTCCACCCCGGACAAATCCGACCGCCTGAAGTATAGTGGTTCGGTTGCCGAGGAACGAGGCGGTTGCTTCCGGGCCCCCAAGAACAGAGGGCATCGGTGGGGTAAGGCGAATAATCGCTTCCTTAGTTCGACAACGCCACGTTGGTTCGACCGGTGGGTGACGACAACGGCGACGAGTCGCATTCTCGGGGGGGGGCTAGCCCGGCCCACTCGGGCCGGAAAGACCTCGGCCTTGCGCCATGCTCTGGGAACAAAAGCTGCGGGACCGGTTCGTATCGGCGCCGGGAAGCCTCGCGATGGGGAATTAAGCCGTTGCCCCAAGGCCCATCTATTGTTAGAGTTATACTCTAAAGAGTTTAACTTCGTGCAGTGGTCTGCACCTACGACCCGGTTTTACATGGGCGGGGTCTGGAGCGCCCGAGGTGGTGATGCCCGCCACGTAGCCGGATTGGTGTCGTTTGTGATCAAATTAAGTTAGCTAATTGTGACTTTGGTAATTTAGAGTTCAGTTTTGGCAAAGAAAAAGACAAAAAACCGAGAGGAATCGCTGCCTCGGTTCGAGGACATGGACTTGTCCGGCGAAATGCTTAATGCATTGAAGGCCGCGGGCTATCAAACTCCCACCCCGATCCAAGCGGGAATGATTCCCAAGGCCCTGGACGACATCGACATTGTCGGGCAGGCTCAAACGGGCACGGGTAAAACCGGCGCCTTTGCGGTCCCGATTATCGAGGTGTTGGAGTATCACGATGCGAAGCACCCGCGAGCGCTGATTCTGGTCCCCACGCGGGAGCTGGCGGTGCAAGTGCGGGAGGAAGTGGTCAAGTTGGCTGCCCAGCACCGGCTGACCTGCGTGGCGCTCTACGGTGGGAAGCCGATTCGCGGTCAGATCGACAAACTACGGCGCGGGGCGGACATCGTGGTGGGCACGCCTGGCCGCGTCTTGGACCACATGGGGCGTCGAACGCTGGATCTGAGCCAGGTGGAAATCGTGGTTTTGGACGAGGCCGACCGGATGCTGGACATCGGGTTTCGGCCGGACATTGAGAAGATTCTCCGCAAGTGTCCCAAAGATCGCCAAACCATGCTGCTCAGCGCCACCGTTCCGCCGCCCATCCAGCGGTTATCGCGCCGCTACATGCACGAGCCGGAAACGTTGGATTTTTCGCCGACGGACATTGCCGTCAGCACGATTGAACAGCGATACTTCGCCGTCGAGCAGAACCGAAAATTCGATTTGTTGCTGAAACTATTCGCGAGGGAGAAACCGAAGCAAGCGATTATCTTCTGCCGCACGAAGCGGCGCACGGACACGGTCCAGAAGCGACTTTCCAAGCATCTGGACAGCGTGGCTGCCATTCATGGCGACATGGCACAGGGAACTCGCGATCAAGTCATGAAACAATTCCGCGCGGGCAAGCTCCGCTATCTGGTGGCCACCGACGTGGTCGGGCGCGGAATTGATGTCACCAGCATTTCACATATCATCAACTTTGACATTCCCCAATTCTGCGACGATTACGTCCATCGCGTGGGACGCACCGGACGCATGGGGCGCGAGGGCATGGCTTTCACGTTCGTCACCTCGGAAGAAGGGCCTGAATTGACACGCGTTGAACAACGCATCAATCGGTTGTTGGAGCGTGACGAACTGAGTGGCGTTACGCCTGAAAGGGACGAATCGAAGAAATCGGGCGGTGAGGAACCGGCCGCGCCGCGACCACCTCGGCCCCCCTTCGATTCCCGAGGCCGACAGCGGCGGCATCGACGTGCTCTGTGAGTCCGTCTGAAAGTGAATGTTGGTTAACAGCCCATAACACAAACCAAAGCTCTCGCTTCCAAAATCCCTGGATGACGGCACGTCCACGCGGTTTTGTTATGAGGTCTAAGTGATGGGGAACCTCCATGGTTTTACCGGGCCTTTTGGGAAAGTCTCTTTATGTGGTTGAGCGATCCAGCAGCTTTCTGAACAAGGCTCGTCTGCCTTCAGCGACCCGGGTGCTCGTTTGCGCGATGGCGGTCTCGATGCCGTGGCTGACCTCGTGTGGGCCATCGGAGAAGGGGGCGGGGGAGGCGACGAAAGGAACGTCCGGAGCCATTTCCCCTGGCCAGAAAGCGAGCCGCCGGCGGGCTAACCGATCGGCCACGCGTCCCGCCACTCCAGGCGAAAAGGCCGGTGGGGCGAAAGCGTCAACGGCTGACTCGGCGTCCCGCGCCGCAACGAAGCCTCAAGCGGATCGGCCGGCGGGTTTCACGCCGGCGTTTGATCCGAAGAAGCCCGATCCGGAAAAAGAACGAGCCGCGGCGTCCGACCCGTCTGATTCACATATCCAGGCCCCGCCTCCCATTGACGAAGACCGCGTGGCCGCGGCGGGCATACGCAAAGTGGAAGGAAAGCACGTCACGGTTTTCACGGACGTGCCCGCGGCGCCGGGCGTGGATGAACTGCCGCGGGTCTTTGACCTGGCGATCGAACCCTGGTGCGAGTACTTCGGTGTGCGGGCTGACGTGGTGGAAGATTGGAAGGTGCGGGCCTACCTCATGGATCGCCGCGAGCTGTTTGAACAGGCCGGGTTACTGCCGGAGAACTTGCCGCGTTTTGGGCACGGGTACAGCCAACACGGGGAACTATGGTTATTCGATCAACCCAGCGACTATTATCGCCGTCACCTTTTGCTGCATGAAGGAACACACCTGTTCATGCAAACTTACCTGCGGGGCATGGGGCCACCCTGGTACTCGGAGGGCATGGCGGAGCTCCTGGCGACCCATCGCTGGAAAGACGGCGAGCTGCGACTTCGGTACTTTCCGCAAAACCGCGACGAGGTGCCCTACTGGGGCCGGATCAAGATCGTGAAGACCGAGTACGCAGCCGAGCGGTGGTTGTCGATCGAGGAGATTACCAAGTTCGGACCCACGGCGCACTTGGACGTTGAACCCTACGGATGGTGTTGGGCGATCGCGGCGTTCTTGGACGGGCACCCCCAGTTCTCGGAACGGTTTCGCCAATTGACGCGGTATGTGGACGACCCGCCACGTCAATTGACTCAACGCTTCCACGACCTGTTTAGTCCGGATGCGCGACGGCTGATTGAACAGTGGCGGCTGTTTGTCGCCAACGTGGAGTATGGGTATGATCTTCGGCGAGAAGCAATCCGTTATGAGCCAACGGCATTTGATCGCGACGCCACGACCGTCCTTGAGATCCGGGCGGACCGAGGTTGGCAATCGACCGGCCTGGCCGTATCGCCTGGCACCACGTATGTACTGGAAGCGAGCGGTCGCTATCAGCTGGACCAGGAGCCGAAAATCTGGTGGTGCGAGCCGGGAGGCGTGACCATCCGGTATCATGATGGCCATCCGCTGGGGATGCTACTGGCCGGGGTCAGTGACCAGACGAAGCCTCTTGCGAACATGACGCCGCTGGCTGATCCCCAACCGATCGGGCTCCGGCGTGAACTGCAATTCGACCGCGCGGGGACCCTCTTTTTGCGAATCAATGATTCGCCCGCCGATCTGGAGAACAATCGCGGCCAGGCGCGGGTTGAGTTGCGGAAGACGGATCGCTGACCGACTGGTTGATGCCGGGGCATCCAAGATGTTGTTTTGACCCCATGGACAGCGCCACCTTGGCTGGACCGATGAACGCGAAGCGTCGTGAGAGCGAGTGTTGGCCCCACCGGCACGGGGACGGCGAGGAAGTACCGAAGTGGCGATGTACAACGAAAAACCCATGACAAAACCGGTCAGGTTTCCCGTGAAGCGTTCTGGAAGCGG
>JBNJEM010000381.1:0-7663 GCA_051745935.1 Planctomycetota bacterium | reverse complement strand
GATCACCAAATACCTCCGCAACGGCCACACAACAAGCTGTGGACGTGCCGGAAAGCATGTGTGCAAAACGACACGCGGAATGACTGAGGCCTGGACGACGCCCTTGGTCCCACAAAGAGAAACCCCCACCTGAGATTCATGATGTTTAACGGCGAGACACGTATCGTGTCTGAATGGGCGAGGATACTGGGGGGGCCGAATGCGGGTTTTATGGGACAGACTTCATTCCTACAACTGGCCACTTGAACGTGCTTTGACAACGTCCGGTCGATCCCGCAACTCGACCGATCTGAAATGATGCGGCTGCTGTCTTTTCAATTTTCCTCATGGCCACGATAAACGTCTGCCACCGGGAAGGCAGAATTTCTGCCCGACGGTCATCGTGCCGAAGGTCAGAGCGAGAGTTTACCGGAGACCGTGACCAGGCAAGGAGCATTCAACCCGGTATGTCGATTTCGCGGACGTTTAGAATCGCCGCGTCCTCCTCGTCCATGTCGAACAGCGATGGTACCGCCGCCAGGACGCGTTTTGCGGTTTCGCGGGAGGGAAACGAGAAGAAGCATTCGGCCACTCCGGTATGTGCCTCCGTGTCCGCGTCGGTGCTCCAGACCAGCGGCTTGTCGCCGCGAAAAATCATGAAAGCTTGCATGACGTATGACCTTTCCAGGAATGTAGTCGTGTGAAGTGTTCCCCTATGCGTAGTCGTCGTGCAGTTCCATCAGCTCGTCGTCGCTGCGAAGCAGTTCGACGACCCTCTCGGCCTGCTGGGCCGTCATGTTGGCCATCAGGTGTTGAACGTCCCGTCGGGCGAGCCGTTTCCGGTCCAGGGCTCGGCTCTCCTCGGGGTCGGTGGTGATTTCCACATCGTTCAAGTCCAGTCCTCCTTTGATGGCGTTCCCCAGGTCGAGGAAGCTCATCTCGCTGGTAGCCTCTTCGCTGGTGATGTAAAGGAGCGTCTTGGCAGTGAGTAGCATCTGAGAATCTCCTGGTAGTGTTGAAAGGCGTACTGGCGTTTCCGTTGCCATAACTGCGGCGTGCATCTGAATTCCCTGAGCACCAATGATGTGTGGCAGACGGAGGAGCTTCGTAAAGTTGCGATGGTTGGGGGCGAGGCCAGCAAGCCATGTTCGCGCAGGGCTGGTCTGAACATCCCGCGATTGTCTCACCGCACCATCAGGTGGCGTCGATTCTTAATTCGCCGGTCAGTAAGACGTGATAGATTGGGGCAATGCTCAATTGGAGCCGAATTGTGAGACAAGCGCGGAAGGATTGCGGGTACGCGTGGTGGCTAGAATATGCTCGAGCCCGAGGGGGTGGAAACGGGTACGCCCAGCGAGAATGTGGCCGGCTATCTGATCCGGATCCGCGAGCAGCTGGGCGTGCCGGCGGTGGAGGTTCCGTACAAGGAGAATTCGGAGGACGGCGACGAACCGACCGAAGCGGCGGAAGAGCCCCGGCCTCGGCATTGCGCGATCTGCAAAGGCGAAATGGACTACGTGGGCGGTACGCATCGCCCCTCGGCCCGTCGCGCGTGAGCAACCACGCCGCGACGAACAGGATGACCCCCAGGAAAAGAGCACTGGTGGCTTAGGACTCCGTCCTGAGTAGGAGCGGCACTGCCCTGCTACAATTCACTCACCCGCCAATGCAACACGCCCCGAAAACGAACCAGGAAGCCACGACGCCCGGCTGGCACCGGCAAGCGGGCCGCTGACACCAAGCATGCACCCTGCTCAGGATAGAATCCTAAGCCACTCTCACCGCCCGACCCACAAGGGCGTCCGGCGTCCGGCGTTCGCCGTCCTCTGACGTGCCCGCCCGGCGCCCGATCGTCTCAACACCGGAGAGCCTCATAAATGTTTTGAAACCACTCTTGACACCAACCAGGACCTGTCTCGCCTCGCGGACAGGGAAAATCGCGCCCATGCCCGGCTACTGTCACCTGATTAATACAATGACGCTCCACGCCATCGCTTTCACGCCCCGGTGGCGTGTGTTTGCCACTGACCTCTCACTTGAGCTCACTCCACGGGGATCGGAGGCTCGTTTACTTTTTCCCTTTAAGTAATGAGTCACGCGCTCCGGACGTTCTCCCCGACTCCCTGACGGTGATTCCACACCCTCTGTCACCGTCGCGTGGGCTGGCTACCCTGTAATTGCAAAGTTTTCTGAAGTTTTTGTGATTTTAACAGGAACACACAGGGGTTTCCGGCTTCTGGGAACATGTTCCTAGAACTAACAGAATGTGAGATGTAGCAACATGTCAATAACGGCAACGCATATCCGTGGATGGAATATCGAATATCGAGCAAGGAATGTCGAATGATGAAGTCTGGCAGAAGACTGATCGACATGGGTGAACCATGTTTTCTCTGGAGGGGGGCCTCTGGGGTTGAAGCGGACCCTGCCGTTACATAAAAGACGGCCGGAGGAGCGTGTTCAACGTTCCTCATTGACGAGCATGTGACGCTATGAAATGCAAGACTCGAAGGAATTGCGTTCTCCGATTTATGCAATGCTGGGGGCTATTCTCCTATTCCCGAAGAAGGAACAAGTACGGAAAGCCGCAAAAGGCGCTTGAGGTAAGGGACGTACCAAAACCTGTCCCTAAGGATGATGAGGTCCTGATTCAAGTAAAAGCTGCCTTAGTAACCGCGGGGGACTGCGAAATGCGTGAACTCTCTCTTCCTTTTATCTTTCGTTTACCCATGCGGCTTTATGTTGGATTTTCCCGCCCAAAGCGGATCACTGTCCTTGGAATGGAGGCTTCCGGTACAGTGGAAGCTGTTGGCAGGAATGTGACCCGCTTTAAATCTACTGATAGGAATTTTAATCCCCGGCGGTTGACGGCTGCAAGGCGACTCCCCTGCATGGGTGACTGATGACTCGCTTGTGCTAGCTGATCAAGATTGCCAAATCGCGGCAAGCGTGGCCAAGCAACAGAACGCATTCAGCACCGCAGCACCAATCGCCACTGCGCGCACCCATCTTCGTCTACAAAATATGCACACCGTCGACAGTAAGATGCCAACGACTGGAGCGGCGATGCCACCTGTAATGAACTCATGCAGCAGTGGTTGCAGCATTCCAATATTGCGTGTCCACATCGCGTTCACGGCAAGATACCACCACGCCGGCGCTAGAAAGGAAAGCGTCAGGACAGGAAATACCCAAGCACCACTGTTTGGCCTTTCACGTGACATCGAACAACTCCACTACAATTATTGCTTCCCGCATTGATTGTGAGGCAGTTCCATACTTTCTCTCCGGAGAATGCAGACCCCGCGACGTTTTTGAACCCATCGCGCATCCCTTTGTTAGCCGAGGCTGATTGAGAATCTTAGGCCTCGCTGTTGTGGCGGATATACAGCTCACCCCGCAAACGCTGAAGGCGAATCAGCGAGAATCAGTTCGCGTCAGATTAGCCCGCGAAAGGCCAGATTTCAAATCGCCTGCATCTTTCCTATCCGGTTGCCCTTTCGGTCATCCCCTGCCTGACCAGCGGCCAACGGCCGGAACCGAGCGCGTCGATGGTTGGCGACGCGGGTGAATCCCCCTGGACAGTGGTTGCCAGGGCAGCTTGAACCAGCATAAAATCAGGAAGTTACTCCACTGCGAACGAATCGTCTACCAGAGCGGGAGCAGAATCATGGTCAATCGGTTAGAAAGTGTTCCAGAGCGTTGCGCGGCAAGTGTGCTTCAATGCGGAGCTGGTTGTGAGACACATGGATCAGCGGATGGTGGTCCCGCTGGTGGGCAGCGGCGCGCCGCTGCGCTTCCGGTCTGGATTGAGCGAGGTATTGTTCTTTCGGTTTGCATACTCTTGTTGATCGGTCCATCCCGGTTGACGGTCGCCCTGCGGGCCGCGGAAACAGATGGCGCCCAGATATTGATTATCTGCGGACCGTCCAACCACCCGCCTGGAACACATGAGGTGGCGGCCGGAGCGCGATTGATGAAGTATTGCTTAGAGAACCCGACCAATCGGAAACCGGTACAGGCCGAACTGCGATATGAGTGGCCCCAGGATAAGAAACTTCTAGCCCGCATCTCCTCGGTGGTTTTCATTGGCGATCGGTTTCCGCCTGAGCGGCTGGAGAATTCCGAGACAATCAAAGCCGAATTGGGCGGCATGATGGGAAAAGGATGCGGCATTGTCTGTGTGCACTTTGCAACCGGCTTAAGGCCGCAGCACGTGGGGGAAGAGGGAGAACATCCATTGCTGGAATGGCTCGGCGGTTATTTCTCCAGCGGCTGTCCACATCACAAGTCCGTGGCCAAGGTCGTGACCACAACCATCGTGCCCGCCGATAGCGATCACCCGGTGCTGCGAGGTTGGAAGCAGTTCGAGTTCACCGACGAGCCCTATTGGAACAACTACTTCGGCAAGGACGGCCCCCGCGCCAATGTGACGGCGCTGGCCCATGCGCTGGTGCCCCCGGAAGAACCTCGCAAAGAAACGGTAGTGTGGGCGATCGAACGGAAGGATGACGGTCGTGGCGTGGGAATCGTGATGCCTCACTTCTACGGTAACTGGAAATTGGACGACCTCCGCACGATGGTGCTCAACAGTATTTGCTGGTCAGCTAAACTGGATGTTCCATCTGCTGGTGTGCAGACGAAGCTTCCCAAATTGGAAACCTTTGAACCGGACGCTGTCTTGCCGACCTCGCCAGACATAGGTCCGAGGTTTCCGTGACCTGAAAAGCGGCGCCGGTTATTTCTCGCGGTGAGAACCAGACAGTCACGGCCAGTTCCTGGGTCCTGCCGGTGACTTTGCTACCCCCTGGCCGTTCAGGGCCTGGCCCCGTGAACGGTGGTGCGCGCAAAGCTAGTGAAGCGAATTGGAGCGAACAACAGACGGGATACCAGCTGACGCAAAATCGACGGCAGGCATTGCGGCTACAAGTGCCATTCAGATACGCAGTCAGCCAGATACGCAGTCAAGAATAGATTAGAGAAGCCCTGACATGCAATGTCGATGCAAAAGTCTGGGCGGCGCCAACACGGCTTCAATTCACTGGGCCACAACCTAAAACTGATAGCATGATCCCCATGGAGATCATCCGGGACGTGGCTGCCCAACACAACTGGACGGTGGAGGAGACCGCCGCGTTTCAGCAGATCGTCGCACTTCACGAAATCGGACATCAGTTTGAGTTGTTGCATCACGGCACTTTTCTCGAACATGTCATGGAGGTGCATAACAGTGACGCTCAAGAGGAGCAGCTTCCGGAGATAACAACTGTCTTTCGCGACGAGGACATCGTTGAGATTCGCGAACACGGCTCCGGGACGAATCGTCGTCGCCCGTGGCATACCTTATAAAGGAGGTCGCCATGAGCAATTTTCGCATTTTTGACTCTTTTTGGCTCCCGTTCCCGATCCTTCTGGTGTTGGTTGGCCAAGCTCCTGGACAGTCCGACTCAGAACAGCTGCGTCGGCGCGAGGACTTGTGGAACCAATGCCGAGACATCTGGTACGAGGGCAAAGAGGATTGGCCCCTCGCAGAGAAGCTCGAGTTCTATGACAGCTTTTCCGCGGACCGCAAACTTAGTGCGAAACAGAAGGACTGCATTCTGAGGATTGGCAATCAGTTGCTCGATAGCCGGAACAGTAGCCGCAGGGGATGTGCCCGTTGGCTCGGCGACATGGGGCACGCCTACTGCATTTCGCCACTCTTGGCGGTGCTGCGCGACGAAGCGGAGGACGAGGGCCTCCGCGCCGAGTGCGTGCACAGCTTAAGCCGTATTCCCGACAAGCGGGTGGCCGATCCCATCATCGACGCTTTGGCCGACCCGCAGGCCGATGTGGCGGGGGCCGCCAAAGAGCAATTGGACAAAATGTTCAAGTTCGTCGGCGGAATGGAACCGACCAAGCTTCCCCACGAAGGCATTGGCCATGGGATCGGGTGGCGATCCGATGATCTCGATTGGCGCCGAGAGATCCAGGCCAAGTATCGGGCCTGGTGGGAGAAAAACCGCGATCGGATCCAGTTGGATCGACGGTCCACAGGTTGGCACTAGTGAGAAATCGGCCATCGGACGTAGTTTGATCACAACCAGCGTTTATGCGGATAACAGACGTCCCGATCGCTCGCGGGTCGTCGTCATGGGCCTTAACACGCTGTTCATGTGGGACTGCGTGGAGCTTGAGGCAGTGGCGCTACGAACAAATCGCACAAACAAACGCGACAGAGAATATCCAAGTTAGCCAACATCGAAATAATTGTCGAACTACCCAAGTCGGCCTTTAAAAAGGTGGCTGAAACAACGTTCACGACGTTCCTCATCTTCCTTCGTCCGAAGGATACCATATCCCGCCCGGTCTTTGTTTTCAAAGACAGATCGAAGATTGAATCGGATGAGTATAAGAAGAAGATCACCAGCGGCGATTGGATACCAATCCGCCGCAAGGAAAGACTTCACTGTAAATCCACACTTGGAGACTTCGTGGAGCTTGTCTTCGAGCCATTCCGTGATGAGAACGACCGCCACCCCATCGTAAACCGCGAAATGCGGATACTCTTCGACTACGAAAACAAGCCCGAGCGAGTATGGCGATGTGTTCGCGATTGTCTTTTTCTGTCGCGGCTTACACCGAACAAGTTGTTGCCTAGATGTGCCCTGATCACAGAAGGATTTCATGGGGCAGGGACGACTAAAGAATCTTACATAATGCGACCTCGAAAGGAAAGCGATCTGGCATGGCTCTGGTACGTGATCAATTTCACCGATGATGCGAGGAAGGACCTGAATCAGGCTGGACGGGGTCAGGGGCGGCAACGTATCGAGCCGGAGGATCTGATGGCACTGCCCCTGGAGAGGCCTAGTGACGAGCTTGTAGAGTATGCCGAGCTCTGTCTGGAAAAGGCGCGCGTTTTGAGCAAGACATATGAGGAATTTCGCCAGAACGTCATGAAAGTGATTTCTTGATGAACCCTGATCCCGATTCGATGAATGGATATCGAGCTGTTGTTCCGCCCGTGCCTTTCGGAGAGCGAAACGTGCATAGCCTTCGAAATCCATTTCGAATCCGAAATCTTGTGGCTGGATCGGTTGGTCTGATCCACTGCGCGTATCCTCGTGGTCCTCCTCATCATTGATCGACTCGGAGAAGGGATGAAGCTATGGCAGGTCTTAGCAAGCGCGGTAATACCTATTATGTCACCTGGCGGGATGAACTTGGAAACGTGCGGCGTCGGTCGACAGGATGCGAAGACAAAACCGAAGCTTTGAAAGTCAAGCGACAGCTTGAAACAGACATGCGGCGTGATCGGGAGAACCCGTTCGCGAAGTGGTGGAAAGTATCCCTGAAGCAGCACGCCAAGGACTACCGCGATTATCAAATTTCAATCGGCACCAGTCGAAAACAGGCCGACCAGATCCACTCGCGAGTCACGCGGATCCTCGAAGCGGCTAAGGTACGGTACGCATCGGATCTCACGGTCTCCCGCATCACCACGACCATCGATGGTATGCGAATGGTGCCGCAATCTCCACATCGCAAGCCAGAGTCCTATCCTTTCCTCTCGTCCCAAACGAAGAATTACTACGCGAAGGCGATCAAGCAGCTGACTGCTTGGATGGTCCGCGAAAAGCGTCTGGAACAGGATCCGCTGCTGTACGTGCCGCTGTGGACGGTTGAGACCGACATTCGGCAC
>JBNJEM010000380.1:0-7686 GCA_051745935.1 Planctomycetota bacterium | reverse complement strand
GAGGAGGTGGCGCAAACCACCACGACCGGCACGTCGGGCGGCGTCACGCTCAACGATGACCTGGTCCTGTCGGTGGGTGGATCGATTGGCCGTGAGGTGTTCGACTTCCAAGCCGGCGCATCGGTTAACCAGATGGCCGCGGCGATCAATCTTGTCTCGGACGCGACGGGGGTCGTGGCATCGATCGCGGATTCTTCATCCGATAATCCACTGCACGCCTTGGAGCTGACGTCGACCGAGTACGGTTCCAAGGGAATCGTCGATACGGAAGTGATCAGCGAGGGAGAGAGTGGCACCTTCACGGATGGGTTTGTGGGTGACACGGCTCGAGACACGGGATCGGACATCGTGGCCACGGTCAACGGAATCACGGCCACCGGCGATGGCAACCAGATGTCCATCAACACCGGCACCTTGGATCTCTCGATCACGGTGGATGATGGTAGCGACGAGAACTTCAAATTCGACATAACCGGTGGTGGCGCCTTGTTCCAGCTTGGGCCCGACGTGGTCAGTAACCAGCAGGCCCGCATGGGGATACAGAGCCTGAATACCGCGAAAATGGGCGGCGCAAGTGGCCGGCTGTACGAGATGGCCTCGGGGGGCAGCAAGTCGCTGGAAAATGATCCCAACACCGCGTACAAAGTGGTGAGCGAAGTGGTCAGCAAAGTCGCCACCATGCGAGGCCGTTTGGGAGCCTTCCAACGGACAACGGTTGAAACCAATATCGCGTCGTTGAGCGACACGTTGGTGAACCTGACCGACGCGGAAAGCTCGATCCGCGACGCGGACTTCGCCAAGGAATCCTCCGCGTTGACTCGGGCTCAGATCCTCCAGCAGTCCGGCACGTCGGTTTTGTCAATCGCCAACAGCATTCCGCAAAACGTGCTGTCGCTGCTGCAATAGGTTTGGCCGCGTTTCTCCTGATAACACGTGCACACCGGCTCACCTCCCCCGCGGGTCGAGCCGGTTTTTTTAGGGACGTAGGGATGGAGTAGCCGTTCACGGGTGCCGCTACACGGCCTGGACACGCAAGGCCCGCATGGATGCCAGGGGGGTGGTCTCGTGGTGGTTCACGCTCGCCGCTATGCTGAAGCCCCAAACTTGCACCTTTCCACGAGCAATTCATGGCGACACTGCTGGCATCCGGCGAACTTACGAGCGTGGCCGTATTCGCGGTCAACTTAATTCGCGCGGGCCCCGAATTCGGCCATCTTCGCACCGCGCGAATGAAGCAGCCCCCGTCTGGATTGCCACCCAGCGAGACGAGAGGCGGCGCGAAGTGCGACCCGTGAACTATATTTGTGATAGGGCAGCGTGCGAGGGGAACGGGTTGAAAGCGGCGAATTGGCCTGTAAAGGATCCACGTTGTTGCCACTTTCCGCATGCGTCACTTCATTCGCGCCGGTTGCCGAACCGATACAATGACAGGTGCTGCCCTGGTTGAATAAGTGCTGTTTCAAAGGGGGACACATGTCAGGAATCCAATCTTCCACTGGTCTTGCCTCGGGCCTGCCGATCAATGACATTGTCGACCAGTTGATGTCGGTGTCCCAACGGCCGCGCGATCGACTCGAAAACCGCATGACCGGGCTGCGCGAACAGCAAAAGGCGGTCAATTCGCTCACCGCGCTGACGATTTCCACCCAAACGGCAAGCAACAAGCTCGCCAACGAGTCCATCTATCAACAGCGTGTGGCAAGTTCGAGTGACAGTAGTCTGCTCTCCGCGTCCGTGACGGGCGACCCCACCCCGGGAACTCACCAGTTCACGCCGGTGCGAACCGCTCAGAACCACCAGATGGTCAGTCGTAAAGGGTTCAGCCTGGATGAGGCGGTGGGCGAGGGATCTTTCAGTTTGGGATTTGGTGGATTCGTCGACCAGGGAACGGATTTGGACCTGCTCAATGGCGGTCAAGGGGTCCAGAGGGGGAAGATCCGGATTACCGATCGCAGTGGATCGAGCGAAGTGGTGGATCTCCGCTTCGTCCGGACGGTTGATGAGGTCTTGGCGGAGATTAACAAGAGCGAGAACGTCAATGTGTTCGCCACCACGGACGGGGATGCCATTCAGCTTGTGGACCAGACCGGGGCGAGCGTGACCAACTTGCGCGTGTCCGAGGTGAATGGAGGCGTCACGGCATCCGATTTGGGGCTGGCCGATATCGATGTTGCAGCGAGCGAAGCGACTGGAAACGAGCTGGTAAGCATCTATGATCAGCTTGATGTGAGGGAACTCAACGACGGCAACGGCCTGGGTATTCGAGACGAACTGAACGACTTGGAAGTCCAGTTTCGAGACGGCAGCTCGCCCCTGGAAATCGATTTGAATCGGGGGGACATCGAGACCGTAGGGGACCTGCTCGATGCGCTGAACGCCGCCGATCCGGATCGGTTGAGCGCCGAGATTGGTGGGGATGGAAAACGTCTCGTGCTCAATGATCTCACCGCTGATAACGGCGAAACATTCACGGTTTCCAGTGGGGTCGGAGGCACGTTGGCGGAGGACCTGGGCCTGACCACCACGGCGTCTGGCGGCATTTTGACCGGGGAGCGGTTGATTGGCGGTCTGAAAGAACCATTGTTGAGCAGCTTGGGTGGCGGTAACGGCTTGGGCACATTGGGGCAGATCGACCTCACCGACCGCAGCGGGATGTCCGCGACAGTTGATCTGTCCTCCGCGGAAACCCTCGGAGAGGTGATTGAACAGATCAACGGCGCGGACGTTGATATTACTGCCGCGGTTAACGATGCCCGAAACGGCATTTCCCTGCGAGACACGACTGGCGGTACGACCAGCAACTTGATCGTGGCCAACGGTGACGCCACGAACACCGCCGATGCACTCGGATTAACAATCAACGCCGCCGAGCAAAGCGTTGACGGCGGGGCGTTGCACTTACAGACTGTCCACGAGAACTTGAGTCTTGATTCACTCAACGGTGGCGATGGAGTCCATTTGGGGTCATTCCTCATTACGGATACGGCAGGCAATACGAGTGGTGTCAATCTGGCGACCTCCGAAGCGAAAACAGTCGGGGATGTGATTGACTTGATCAACGGAACCGGGCTTGGCGTGGAGGCTCGTATCAACGACACCGGGGATGGGATCATGCTGGTTGACACGGCTGGGAGTGATGAAACATTAGAGGTTTCCGAGGCGGGAACGGGCACGACGGCGGCGGATCTGAAGCTGTTGGGAGATGCCACGACCGTTGATGTCGACGGCACGCCGACCCAAGTGGTCGACGGGGCCATGAGCGAGCGGATCGCCCTCGACGCGGACGATACGTTCCAGGATATGGTGGACAAGATCAACGAGCTGGACATGGGGGTGAAAGCCAGCACTTTGCAAACTGGGACGGGCGACGGTGGCTACCACCTGGTGCTCACCAGCGAAGTGTCCGGGGCTGAGGGCGAGGTCATGTTGGATAGTTCGCAATTGGGGTTCGGTTTTCAACAAACGGCGAGGGCTCGAGACGCGATGTTGCAGATCGGTGGGGCTGATCTGCCTGGAGCGGGGATCCTGGCGAATTCCGGCGACAACGAGTTCTCCAATGTAGTGGACGGTGTGAAATTAACGGTTGGCGGAAGTTCCGATGAGCCGGTCACGATCTCCGTGGACAGTTCCGATGACAAGCTGGTAAAAAACGCCAACCGATTGGTCGAACAATACAACGCCTTGCACGACAAGATCGAAGAGTTAACGTATTTCGACGCCGAATCGGAGAGTACGGGCGTTTTAACGGGGGCGCACGAAACCCTGCAGATTGAAATGCGTCTGTCTCGATTGATGAGCGGTCAACTCTTCGGCACGGGAGAAATAGAATCCCTGTCACAGCTTGGTTTCAGTTTCAAGGACGATGGCCAACTTCAACTGAATGAGACCCAACTCAAGAACAAGTTCGCGGAAGCCCCCGAAGCGGTGAAGCAGTTCTTTACCCATGAGGACTTGGGGTTTTCCGCCAAATTCAACGAGACTGTTGAATCCTTGGCGGGCGAAGGAAATTCTCTGCTGGTGGGACGCAGCCAGACACTGCAGCGAAAAATAGAACGATATGACAAGCGGGTGGAGTCTTACAACGAGCGATTGGAACGGGAACGAGAGCGGCTGTTGAAGTATTACCACAATTTGGAATTATCGCTTTCGAAGATCCAGGCAAGCCAATCGGCGCTCGCGTCATTGTCGCCGATACAGCCAATGAGCGGCAACGATTCATCCGGATCGGACCAACAGTCCTCAACACCCACGATTTCGATTTGAACCCGCCGGACTCTTACGGTTTGTTGACCGCTTGGAAATCACTCAAAAACTCAAACTGTAAGCTTCGCGTCTCGACTAGCTGGTAAAGCCCGGCTTTCGACGCCTTTTCGGCCATGACTGCACCCGTCACGGGTTCAAATTCGATCCACCTGGACACGACCTGAAACCAGGGCTTTTCCAGCGTCTGGGCCGTTCGAAGGGCGCGAAACGCTTACACTTTGAGTCAAAAACAACTTCTGCAGTTCAACTCGCCTTCAAGTCATCCGGCACACTGGCTCGGCCCCTCGCATCGCAATCCCACCGTGACCACAAAGGATCTCTCGCATGTCTCAAAACACGCGTCGTGCTTACCTGGAGACCCAGATACTAACCGCTACGCCCCAGAAATGTCGTCTCATGCTCATCGAAGGCGCCATTCGATTCGCTCGGCAAGCGCTTGAGTGCTGGGATGACACGGACGTGGCCTGCCAGCGGTATTCGGCCCTTGCCCGCTGCAACGATATCATTACCGAGCTGACCCGTAGCGTTCGCGCCGAGGAATCGCCGGTAGCCGCGAAAGTCAAAGCCATCTATCAGTTTCTGCTCAGTCAACTGGCTCAAGTCTCTTCACGCAACGATCCACGACTCTTGCAGGAGGTGATCGAGGTTCTGGAGGTGGAACGGGAGACGTGGCGGCAGATTTGTGAAACACTTCCCGAAACGCCGGCACCACGCGGGAAAGGAGAGGCCACCGGCGAAGAGATCACGACAACCGGCATGTCCGCGATCGTGCCCCCCCCGACCACGCCGGGCCACGGGCCGAGCGTGGAAAGATTCTCGCTGGAAGCGTAGCCGGTAACCGTTCACGGGCAAAAGACCGAGACAGCCCGACCCTGGGCTGAGGAATTCCTCTAATTCGTTGCAGGTTGCATTGTTGCGCGTTTATTGGCTTTGTCTTATTCGGCACAGACCGCTCCACGCCGCGCGGTGAGCGTTATGGGGTCAGCTACAACGCACCGCCCCAACACCGCCGGCCGCCGCGAGCTTGTCTCAATGGTACTAACCTTATATTGACAAAAAACGGCTCCTTGAGGATTTAACGTGTTTCTAGAACACGCGTTAGTGGTGAACGCGTGGCACGTCGTAATCAGGAGGACCCGCAGATGTTCACGGATGAACTTACGGGTAAAGTATGGGACGAAATTCGTCAACAGGACATTCGAGCTTTTACCAGCAAAATCACGCTAGCAGTGATAGCGGAGGCAGCTGGACGTACGCGTATAAAGCTTGTCAAAAGCCCCTTGTGCGTGGGGGATTTGGTTTGGTTGGCGATTGCTACGGCGATGCATATGGGCGTGGATTTCGCCACCATTTTGACCCAAACCTTGCAACTGCTGGAAGACCAACAAGAGTTTCCCCCATCCCAACGGTGGCCATGGTTCTACCTCGCACCGAGAGCTCGCGATTATCTGGAGAAGAACCGGATCAGCCACAGAATAGCCGTTAGCAGGGCACTGAGCAGGATACAGGTGGCCACGGGGAAGTAAAACCGGAACCGCTTTCCCTCGATCGCGATGTCACCCGGCAACTTGCCGAAAAATGGAATGTGAGGAAACAGTAGCCACACCGCGCCAATGGCAGCCGTTATCAATCCAATGACAACAAGTATCCACGCTGGATGGTGCATCGGTTACATCCTTCCGAGCTTCATTGATGCTTTTAACTCAAAGTGTAAGCGTTTCGCGTCCTTCGAACGACCCAGACGCTGGAAAAGCCCTGGTTTCAGGTCGTGTCCAGGTGGATCGAATTTGAACCCGTGACGGGTGCAGTCATGGCCGAAAAGGCGCCGAAAGCCGGGCTTTACCAGCTAGTCGAGACGCGAAGCTTACAGTTTGAGTATTAAGAAGTCATGTAACAATTAAGCCGTCTGAAGTAGTATGCTGGGGTGATGGTCACAAATCGCTTATATACCGGTCGCGGATGATTTTGTCCGCCGCGAGTCCGACGGGCGGGAGGACGGCTTGCGTCGGGCGGCTTTCCACCCGGAAAATCCAACCGCTTGAAAGATAACGTCCCCCGCCAAACCGCAAGGCCGGAGTCCGCTCGGTTACGCGCTGAACTCGGCAACGATTATGACAGCGGACGGCGGCCCGCGCGCTCCACGAAGCTTTATGGTAGAATCAAGGGCGAAAGCGAGCAGTAGGTCTCGATGGCAACACACATATCTCCCGAGAACGAGCAATTCATCCAGGAACGAGCAATTCATCCAGCAAGAGATCCGGGCTGGGGTGTTCCGCACAAAGTCCGATGCCTTGGATGCGGGGATCGCGGTGCTGCGCCGCCGCCGCGCTCGAGAAGAAACGACAGATCTTCAGACGCACACGAGGGTTATGGAAGATGAAGCACAACTCGGCACTTTCCGGCTTTCAGAATGGTTTTATCATTCTTGAACGTACCTTCTCCCAGGACGACTCCCGTCCTTCCATCGGCATCGCCAACCTGCACGCCACCTGAACCTGGCTCGACGACAGATTCAGTGTCGCCGCAATCCAGTCGCGAGTCCGACCGGCGCGCAGATACTCAAGTACCGTATACACGGTAACCCATTAGCGAAAAACGTGAAACTCCCCGGGACCAGCCCGGGGCATCTCATGCAGCGCGGGTAACCGCCGTGATGGAGCGAGCAACCTGAGTCTCCGTTGGCCCGAGCTGGGAACATCACTCCCACTCCTTGAATCAGACAGTTATTTCTTTACAGGTGCTTATAACTTATGCTGACGCTGGAAGGGGCCTGTTGCGCTGCTCGGATGGATTCCCTCTCGCAACGGGTGCCGCGACGCAACTTGTTCGAACCGTTTTCCAGTGGCTACGGGCGTCCGCCGTGCCGGGCGCCTGGACAACGGCAAAGCGGTCGCTTGCGGAGTTCGGAGAAAGACGGGCTCACAAGACTCACTCTTTCAGGAATGTGGCACTACAGTGTGAAGACGGGGCTGGCAAAATCAGTCGAGCAGGCGGACGCTGGAGCTCAATGCGACGCCAACGGCCTGAATCGCGCGCACCGCCTCACCAACGGGGCATGTTTTCGCATCAAATGGCTCAACGCGGATCGCCACGGGACCCCCTTCAGGGATCCTGTAGTCCAGGCCGAGGTACGGGTATTCATCGATGTCCCACACCCCCGGAGCGACTGCCCCCGCGACGTTGTTGCGTTTGCCTTCGGCATAATACAGCTGCGGCGCAACGGCATGGGATCCGACCCCAGAATCCCCCGTCCTCATGATTCGTGTTGCCACTTGAGTGGCGTGCCACGGTGTCTCCCCTATCCAACCAGGGCCCGGCGCCCGTGTAAACCCTAACGTTGCAAACAGTATATGTAGGACGGGTCTCCAGGCCCGTCTTTTCAAGTACGAAATCGTACTTGATCTGGTGTCCGCGGATCTCACG
>JBNJEM010000379.1:0-7700 GCA_051745935.1 Planctomycetota bacterium | reverse complement strand
AAGAAAGACGCAGACGGCCGCGCCAATTCCGGCTCCTGCTGGCGGAACAAAAACGGGATAAAAACACGATCGACTCAGCAACGAATTTTTATCGGTCCATGCCCACTCCCTTTTTCCGCAGGCGGAAGCGATCTCGTTGTTGCCAGCGGCCGCTCCAGTGTGGCCGTGGCCGACCTGAATGGTGACGGTCGCAAGGATCTTATTCTTGGCGATACTGAGGGGCAGCTCTTATTCTACGCCAATGTCGAGACGGACGGTGTTCCAGCATTTGACGGATCCCGGGTGATCGAAGCGGATGGCGCTGCAATCGACCTGGCCGGTTTACCTCGCTCACGGCCGTTCGTTGGCGATTTCGACAACGGTAGCGCCGTGATTTGATTCCCTTGCTGGATCATCGCCCCGAAGCTGACGCATTTACTCGGGGAAAAATGGGGAGTGGTACATTTCTGCCGGTGCATTGGACAACCTGCGTAAGGTTTCTCGAACATGCCATTCCGGGATGACGTGTACACGACACCTGTGCAACGCGCATGAACAAGTAGTTTTCCTCTCTTGCCCAGTCAGCCGCCAAAATTGTACCACTCCGGCCTCGATCGTAACATGGTCCACATGCCACTCTGAAATGGCGGTGCAAAAGAAGACTCGTGGAAGTCGCAGTACTGGGGTTTGCCGCCCTCATACTGCGTATTCGGTTTTTCCCTGGGAGCGACCAACAGCCAACACGGATAGGGGGAAGACGGACCAACTTATGATCAACGCCACCACTCCCCATTTCCATCCGGATTCCAAAAAAGCGTAGGCGAATCACATCTCCACCCACAAGTGGACCAAGTGGATTATTGTCGACGATCCGGATTGTCGCCCGTGCTTCGACTGGCATCGTGATGTTCTAACGTTCGAGAGGGGAACGAACTTCTCGAGCTTGTCGTCGACCGACCAGAGCGGGTTGCCGGACAATGCCAAATCATCGATCCAGTTGTTGACCGCGTCGAACCAATCCTGGCACGTCCTTTCCCGTACATATCCGACCATACCGGCTACCGTAAGCTCCTCTCCGTGCAGACCTAGCTTGAACCGCTGGATGCCGCCACCGGGTGGTTCGTGGGCTGGGGAGGTCACGTACTCCCGTTCGCGGCCTGAACCCGGAGTTGGCAACCGTTTGCCTTCCACAACCAAGATTGGCGTGTATTTCGTGTACTGTCTTCCCTCAATCGATCCTGCGTTACTCGGATTTGCAGAGAAGTCCGCTGAATGACGGGCGCCCTGTGGCTCCTCATGGTGGAAATGGACCATCGCGAAGCCAGCGTGCCTTGCGGCAACGTTTAAGAACTTGCAGAGCTGGCTGTTGAGATCCCGTTCTCGCTCGGCCCGGGGCCGCTCCGGCTCGTCTCTCCAGGCTGCCAGATGCGTCTCGATGAATTCCAGCGTCTTGTGTGCGGCCGCATCCGCCGGAACGCCTGTTGTAATCCGACCGTGT
The DNA here is from genome assembly GCA_051745935.1 of Planctomycetota bacterium. Taxonomy (GTDB): domain Bacteria; phylum Planctomycetota; class Planctomycetia; order Pirellulales; family Pirellulaceae; genus JBNJEM01. The sequence continues at coordinate 6,223 of JBNJEM010000379.1, read as the reverse complement.
TGATTTCCACTGCTCACGGTTCAATAGCCCTGCTGCCTCAGTTCGGTGAGCGTGTCATCCGCATCCCAGATCGCGGTAGAACGTATCCAGTAGCGAAGCCGATCGGGCTTGATGACGAAAACAACGTTATCGTGATAGAAGCGAACCACCCGAACAGTGCGCAACGATGGCAGCGTTTGTTCAAAGACGAGGTTCGTCAATTGTTGCTCACAGTTGGCGTTCAGCCATTTGAGCCCCGGCTCGTCGCCAAAGAAGAACGGCTGACACGTCAAACCGTCGAGGAAGATTGGATCGCTTGCTTGAAGATTGGTGTAAAGGCTGCCCAACAACCGATGATATAGGGAGGCGTAATCTCGCAGAGCGTTCGCGTCGGCCTTCTGCTTTAGGAGTTCGGACTTCTGGCCACGCCGCACGTAGTCGGCAAAGTGTTCCAGCGTGTCGTCAGCTAGGACCTGTTCCCAGAACGTCAGCTCAAGTTCTCTTTCATTTTCTGGGTACGGGAGCCTATCAATGTCGCGCTTAATCACAGCAGTTGCTTTCCCAATTAGCGATTGCGAACTATAAAGCATGACGGCAAATCGGTAGCATTTGTGGTGTTTTTGCAACCTATCGTAAAATTGTTTGTGTTCGTCCTTTTCAGTCCAGGGTGCGTGAATACCAACGATCTTGTCTTTGAATGCGAGAACGCTCTTGTCCCAGTAAGCCAGGGGCAACGATTCGTTTTCGCGAATCAGTACCAGCGGCGGCTGGAATAACGCCGCGCGGCAAGGCGTATGAAAGGAAGTTGCCGTAACCTCATCAAGGTTTTCCGCGTCGATGCCTTCATCGGTGAGCGCACGAGTCGGCAGAAGTGGTTTCCCTGTGAGGTGATCACCCGGCTGCTTATTGGTGCCTTCCTCGATAAACCCCTCGCCCATCAGCCAGCCGCGTTCCCTAACAAAGTTGGCGAGCGTCCTCATTTTCTGAAATCTCGCGGAGAGGGCAGCCAGACGCCCTCCGCCGAGCAGGTTGACCCGCGCTGCCATCTTGTCTACCACGACATCCTCCACCGACAAGCGGTGTCGGTCGTAGTGGTCCAATTCAAAGCCGATGCGCTGGGCTGTCTTGTACGTTCGCCGGAAGGTCAAGTGCAAGAACCAATCGCGAGGGTTAGCTGCACTGCTTGCCAAAACGGCAATTGTTTTGGGATCTGCACCCTCGTAAAGGCCACGGACCGAGGTGAAGTCGAGCACAGCGTCAATTTTTCCGGTCTTAACGATCCCGCTGCGAAAATCGTGACTTCTCAGGTTATATAAGAAGCCGGACGGTTGGATCAGGCATAGCCGACCGCCCGACCGAAGAAGTCGAAGTCCCTGGTCGAGGAACAAGTAGGCGATTTGTTTATCGGGCACTTCACCACGCTGAGCGACGTGCGCTGCATTGACGCGTTTGGCAGCTTCCGAGAATTTCGACTCGAAGGGCGGGTTGCCAATTACGCAGTCGAACTGGACAGCCTGTCCCAAGGGCTTCTCGCCGCCTGGCATATCCTCTTCGAAAAAGTCGCCCTCCCAAAGGTTCTCTCCGTAAAGCCGGTCGAAACGCAGTTCACTCCATATCACGTTCGGGCGGAGCGAGTCGCAGACGGCGAGCGCAAGGCTAAACGCCGTCAAATGAATCGCGTCTGACTCCAACTCAACACCGAAGATCTGATTCCGCAGGATTCCCTTGAGGGTCGTGACGTCGGGCGTCTGCCACTGGTTCTTGGCTCGCCATGCATTAACCAGCCGACGAAAAGCCCCGACCAAGAACACCCCTGAACCGCACGCCGGGTCGAGTACCTGCTCATCTCCGGTCAATTTGTCGTACGGCATGGCGTAGTCTAGTAGCAGTGATGCCAAGAAGGGAGGCGTGTACACCGCCGTGTTTCCCTGGACAAATCGCTCGTATAGATGGCTAATGACCTCAACTGACAGATGGTCGAACGAGTACACATCCCAGAGGTAACGCTGGTCCCCAATGGTCCGGGCCTCGACTAGATCCGCCAAGTTGTGCAGAGCACGCCTTGTCAGTGTCTCACCTTTTGGCAAGCAAAACACGTCGCCATTGAACTTTCTCTCCAAAGCGTTCAACAACGCTGACACTTCGTCCGGCTCTCCGCCGTTAAGCACGTCAAGGAACGACCTTGCACCTTTCCGAAAGCGACCAAACCAGCCGCTCCTGGGAAATACGCCACGATCTTCGAGGTATTTGACCAGTACCGTCAGAAGTAGCAGTCGTCGGGATGCTGGGTTTGCTTCACCGTCAAGAGTCTCGTCGACATCAACGACCGTTCGGATCAGTGACTCTTGAGCCGCCCGTTCGTGGTCGGCGAGCGGTTGATTACCAGGATCCTCCCAGAAGGTCCCGTCTGCTAGCCGCCTGGCCGAGAACCGTCGGCGCTCGGCGAGCGCCGCTTCGACCTGTGAGGCGGCATTGATTTCGGCCGCCGGCCAGTAACGCCGCTCTCCGTCGTCCCAGAAGTCCGGCCCCCGAGCACAACTCAGCACATCGATGCGAGTGGGCCATGCGATATAAACGAGTGGAGCAGCGCCATGTAACCACAAGTCGTGGTGCGCCTTTGCCAGATCGCTTTTGGTGAATCGCTCGGTCGTATTGTCGATGACAAAGGCGGCAGGTTGGGACGAACGACCGTCGTCGAAACGACGGAAGAAGACGTAGTCCACGAGGTGAAAGACCTGAATGTCACGCACCAGTGCCGCCTCGTTTACCGCCAGTCCCGCGGGCGGATCGTCTACTGCAACGAGTCCGTCAGTCGCGTGCGGCGGCTCCGGGGCAAGACCGACCGATTCGAGAATCCCTTCATTCATGTGTGAACTTCACTGCTAGAACCCCTTCACGTCGGCCCGCGTACCTACCACGCCATTATTGCTGTTGCTATCTCACCGAGTCAACTGGAGGCACCGCCTGATAGTCCTTTGCCACAAACGATGTGGTCCAAGACACCGACGTTCCACGCTACTCTGTCCGCCTACGTTTCGCCTTCAACGTAGATCTACTCAGCCGAGCAATGCCCCTTAAACGCCTAATCTGTGTACTTACCTAAATCCTGGTCGCTAGTTTGCCCTAGGTCTGGATCTTGTTTCGCCTGTTGGTCTGGGGTCTGACGACGAGCAATTCAAACTGATCTGCCCCCGCCACGACATGCGCCACGATTCTTCGCCCCCCATCAATGACGAGTAACCCATCGCCTTCATGGATAATACCAGGATACACAACCGCCGCCAGCGGCAGTTTGTCCGATCTGTTAATCGCCTTGGTTAGACCCTTAATGTCTTTCCACCGATTTCCTGAGCCGGTTGTGCGCCTCTTCTGATCCAACCTGCACTTTTTACAGCATGATGGGCTCTTCCATTTCAGCCGTGCGAGACCAATAAGCGTTTCAATGGGCATCGTCTCCTGACATTTTCTAAATCTATCTTCGCCGCGACGATCGAGACAGCACTTAGCAACACTCACAGGTTTGCTGGTAATCTCTATATCGCCTATCAGGAATCTTTCAAAGAGACCACGCTGACTGCTCCGGGGGACATCAAGCGGCAATCTTTCTGGTGGTAAGTTCATCTCCTGTCCTTCGAAGACCATCTGAGTGTAGTTGCGGGAAATAGGTGCCTATTCAGCCCGTTTACTCCCCTTCTTCTTCGCCCCCTGGGCCTTCCGCGTCTTCTTTTTCAGCTCCTCCTGAGGCTTTTCGGCTTGTTTCAGGTTGTCCTTAACGCCCGGAGGCTTATAGCACTCCGCATTATGTGTCTCGTTAAAGCCGATCGTGCAGATTCTGAACATCTCCCGGAAGAACAAAGAGATACTCAATGAAGTATTCCAGAAACGAAAACGAACAAGACTTTTCTCATCGCCGAGCCGATGAGAAAAGTCTCTTGGACGAAGCGCTGCGTCGCGGGTGCCGCGAGCTGGGGGTTGATGTTTGTAGCGGGGAGGCAAGAAGTGGTGTTGTGGGGGATTGCGTGGGGAGGCGGCAAGGCGTTTTTGGCCGGGATGGGCGCAGGGGGGTTCGACCCCCGGCCCGCGATTGTTTGAAGAGCGAGGTTGGCTTAGCCAGCATCGTAGGGTGTCAGCGTCTCATAGTAACTGACACCCTTTTGGCATCGCGTGCTGATCCACTCTGTATTTGCAGGGGGTTTTGCACGCGTGGTGGGCCCTAGCGACTGGGGTCCCGGTTTTCGCGCGCGGGCGCGCGAGGTGTTTTTATGTCAATGAACTTCCTGTGGTTATAAGGGATTTGGGCCTCGAATGCAAAGAGACAAATGCCGCCGGCTGCTCAAGCTCAAGAGGAGAACAACCGGCAGCGGCCCGCCCGCCTTCGCAGGGCGCGCACCATCAGCGCGGCGGGGTGCAGCGTGTGGGGCGAGAACCGCCCGGGTGGTGGGGATGAGGCGCGATGAGACGAGCAGCGGCTCAGACGGTGAACGTCCAGAAGAGCGGGTCGTCGTCATCGTCCCGGGAGGGGCCGTCGGCGGCGTCCCCGCAGGGAAGGTCGTCATCGTCGCCGGGCTCGTGGGAGGCGACGTCCTCGTCGGGGCGGATGTCGCTCTCGGGGTGGCTGGTGGCGGGGCCCCGCGGCGAGGGCTGGCCACGGTCAGGAGCCGAACAGCTAGGAAAGAAAGAAGTGGCGGGGGTATCGGCCGGGTCGTCGGGGGCGGAGGAATCAGCTCCGCAGGGCGGCGAGCCAGTGGGATTGGCTGGAGACGCGCAGCGGCTGCCCGTCCGCAGTGTGGCACGTTCGGAACGCCGCCAGAACAGCGCGGAGCCGATTGCGGAATGGGCACCAGCCCCAACCCGCCCCATAGGCTGCTGAATCAATCGGCCCCGGAAGGCTCATGCGCGTCCAGCCATGCGCGTAGATCATCCAGCGACCGGAAATCCAACAGGGCTTCTCCGAGTTCCGCCAACCTTTCGAGCGGCAGTCGGTACAGCCGCTGTCTGAGGTCCTCGGGCATGGCTCCACAGATCCGTCTCAACTGACCCAAAAGCACTGATGCCCCACCTTTTGTCTCCCCCCGTTCTTCGGCGATACGTTCCACAGACGTGACGTAAGGCATGTTCAAACTCTCCTCCAAAGCGACCAGATCTTCTTCGAATTTCCGGCTCAAGTCCTCCGGCAGGCACATCATCCAGTCAATCAGCCGGAAGATCTCGCGCACTTCATCCGCATTATACCCGAGATCGTACAGGTTGCGCACCAGTTGCCATTTGGCCCCGTAGCGCCCGGTCGGATCACCGGCAGTCCGCAGCGCTGCGATCTGCGCCCGAGCCACCTGGACCGGCAGCGAATGATCGTCCCGCCAATCGCTATCGAGCCTGTCAATCAGCTTGCAGACCGGGAACCGCAGTCGGCTCTCGAAGTCCCCCAACCGAAAGATGTCCTCTTCGGGGCGCCATGTTTCGTCCAGGTCCGCCAGGATTACCACCGTGACGACCCGCTGGTCGTAGATCCAAACCAGGCCGCTGTTGTACCGGAAGATGCGGAACTCGAAGCCCGCTTCGCGGCTCGATTGGATCTCCAGGTGCAACAGGATCCACTGCTCGGCACCGTTCAGCAAGCGGACCTTGACCAGCGTATCGACCGACTTCGGCCGGCGCCGCCGCTGTCGCAGAATGCGGCTCAGTTCCTTATCCGACCATTGCGGTGGATGGCGCCAATCGATGGCCGCCGCGATCGCTGGCAGGTACTTCACCAGGATCTCCCGTAGATGCTGGCGCAACACCTCCTTCCAAGCCCCGTCATAATCGCTATCCTGTTCCGAAATGTTCGTTCGTCGGCGCGCGGCCATCGATTCTTCCTGTGGGTCAGCCAGTGCTGTTGCCAAACCATCGCCCAGCGCTGGCCCCGGCGGTTTCAGCGCTGTCTCGTAGCTGCCACTATCAGGCAGGCGAGCTGCGGCCGCCAGCGGCCATCCCGTTCACGCGGTTACAGCGAACACAGCGGGCAGAAAGATGAGAGTTTCAATCCCCGCCGATTCGTGCAGATCAGCGCTCCCCCTTTTTTGGACGGTTTTTGGCATACAGTCCTGCACGATAGACGCCGTATATTAAGGCACAATAGCCCAATCCCTGGATCCAACCAAATAGTAGCCATACACTATCCAAAATTCGTGCGTCTCTCTGTGGGTCTGCTATCTGAAGATATTTCCCCGCAGCAATCAGTATTACCCAGTGCCAGATCGCTCCG
>JBNJEM010000378.1:0-7713 GCA_051745935.1 Planctomycetota bacterium | reverse complement strand
CGAACTGCTCCAGTTGATCCTCGCCGCCGTGTGGAGCCTGCTCAAGGACGACCGTGACGCCGATCTCGGCAGCTTCCTGGCAAAGCGGCGCCAGAGCGTCGGCGTGCCATTGGACGGCCTGTTCCGAAGTGAAAAACGGCGGTAGCCGTCGATAGTGGGTGTTCATCACCGATGCGCCGATTGCCTTCGCCATTTTCAACGCTCGCCGGAACTCTTCCAACGCCGCCCGCCGGACACCCGCGAATGGCGAACTGATCGGCAGGTAGTACGCCGTGTGGGCCACGACGCCGAGGCCATGTCGGTCCAGGCCGGCACGTATCGCCCGGGCTTCGATTCGGTCTGAATCGGCGGCGGGTGGTTCGAGCGTAAAATCCACGAAGTCGAAGCCGTGGTTTCCGATCCACTCGATCTCGTCAAGTGGGTTTCGACCGGGATGGTTCATTGCGCCGATCTTCATCAAAAGCCTCGCTGCTTGGCCGTGAATTGATTGAGTGTCCTACTGTCCGTTTTCCACTGGCCGATACACTCGACTTTCCTCCACGCCGCGCAGCCGATCCATCTGGCGGAGCACAAGAGTTCAGGGTGCAAGAGTTCAGGGTGTGTATTGTAGGCTACTGACTTAGAATCCTTTACCCCCCCAGACATGGGGCTCTGGTTCACGAACGGGGGGGCGCGGTCGGTTGATTGCCCGGTGCCGGCGGCCGAGGAAATGGTGACTTTCGACATTAATTGATTGACAATGGCGGACCGCGAGCGTAGTTTAGAGCTGATGTTGGCGGGGGCACTGCGGCAGCCAGGGCGAGGGGCACAGGTTTACCAGCAGTCCCTGGACCACCAGGGTTTTTTTGGGGCGGATAAGCGGAAATAGTGATCCCGGGCCGTGGCCATCAAGCTCGGGAAATGTCGCGCGATGATGGCGCAAGTGTGTGTAGCGTTACAGTATCTTTATTAGTTGGAGGGTGTTCCCATGAGACGCACCAAAGTTTTGACCCTTACCCTACTAGTTGCGGCGTTCTTCGCCGCGTCGGCGGCTGAGGCCGCCCGCACCTGCCGGCCGCGGACGTGCCGACCGCGCGCGTGTCCCGCGGTAACATGTGCCCCGGCCACGTGTGCCCCGCGGGCCTGTCGTCCGCCAACCTGCCGCCCCCGCCCCTTGTTGCGGCTCTTGCGTTGCCGGCCCTGCGAACCGGCCACCTGTGCCCCGGCTCCCTGCAAGGTTGGAAAAGAAGGGGAACCGACCGAGGCGGACGAGGAGGCTGCGCCGGAAGCCCCTGAAACCGTAGAGGAGGCTGCGCCGGAAGCCCCTGAAACCGTAGAGGAGGCTGCGCCGGAAGCCCCCAAGGAGGACGCTCCCAAGGAAGAAGCTGCTGAGGAGGCTGCGCCGGAAGCCCCCAAGGAAGAAGCCCCCAAGGAAGAACCCGCCGAGGAAGAAGCTGACGAGGAAGAAGCTGACGAGGACGAAGCTGACGAGGATGAAGCTGACGAGGACGAAGCTGACGAGGATGAAGCTGACGAGGACGAGGCCGATGAGGAGGCTGTGCCGGAAGCTCCGGAAGAATAGGCCATCGAGGAAGATACGGCAGCACCTGCAACTGCGGAGCCGGACGCAGTTCCCAGCGTCCCGCCTGTCCGTCAAACCCACGCCGGGTCCGCGAACCACAGCGGGCCTGGCTGCTTTGTTTTACAGCCCGTAACGAAACCTGTCTTCCGGCTCCAAAACTTGTTGGATGACAGGAAATCCGCGTGGTTTTGTTAGGGCTTCTTACGTTCGGGCGAACGGCGCCCGTGAAAAACTGTTTGGCGATTTGCCCATGCTTGCGAACCGTGTTCTCGCTCATTTTCTTGCCGAGCAGGAATACTCGCCAGTGGCCCGCATCGCCAACGAGCTGCGCGAGCGGCGATCCCAGCCTATTGAACTGAGCAACCAGGATCTGCAGCGAGCGATGCTGAATCGCGTGGAGCGAATTGTATGGAAGAATCCCGCGTTGGCAGTTTCCGTGGCACATCGACTCGGGTGGGACGCCATCCCCCCCACTAGAAAGCAGCCAGGAGGCAAGTCCATCATGACCAAAGATGCCCAGGATCTGGTCTTTTCTGTTTCCAATTCCCATGTCGCTGAGTGCGGTTTGCCGCCGGCCATTCACGACAATGGTTCCGACGGTGATTATGTGGGATATTTTCGTAACAGGTACGGCGAACAGTGGGTGGCGCGTATTGATCCGAGGACGCAAACAGGCGTCTTGCGGGGCGGTGACGTCGGGTGGGAACAAGAAATCGAGCTCAGCGCGGCAAACATGACCGGTGATATCATACTTGGAAAAGACGAACGCCAGTGGCTGGCCGCCTGCTGGATGGCCGCTTGTGGCGATTCGCTAACCAGCTAATGCCGTGTCATGTGAACCGCCTTCCTCCGCGCTCTGGGGCCGTCGCTCAGGCGTTTGAGTTCCTTCGGCGACGTTTCGTCGTTTTTTGCTTCGGGCGCTTCAAATCGCAATGTGAAGCTTCTCCAGTCTCTCGCTCGGTAGCGAGGCTGGCAGCAGTCATGAAGCGGCCAGCACGCTGTAAACGGTTTGTCGGCACACCCCACGGTCTGAGCGATGCCTGTACCCGGCGGTCCTTCGTATTTCACTTGGCGGATCATGCGCAAGTGGGCTTCCGATCCTCTGCTTGAATGGAATTCGGCATGGACCAAGACGGCATTGGTTGTTCGGGTACGCCTTCGAGATGAGCTCGGCCACGGACAGATTCACGACCACGTCGTCCGGTGTAGAACAGACCCGTGCCGGGGATGCCCACCGTCTTCCGCGCGCCCCGCCGGCCCAGCGTCACCCGAGCATCTCGCACACCGAACCACGGAGAGATGCTCGTCTTGCTGAAGTTCGGGCTTACGCCGACAGCGAACTTCATGCGGCGGAAGAATGGGAATCCGATGGACTGTCCCTTTCGTCTCCGCTTAGCCGTATGCAGTACAAGAATCGCCCGGCCCCCCATGATGAGCTTGTCTCATGGGTGAACAAGACTTGTCGGCTACTGCCATCTCCAACACCACCCGTCTCCCGCCTCCCAAAGAAGGGACCACTTGCGAGAACGCTACTTCAGATGGCTGAAGTGTTACAAAAATCTTCCTGTCCTCGAATCTTCCTGTCGTTCCTTAGCGTGTCAAGTGTCAGCTCATGGAGGGCGTTATGGGCCCAGGGGAACCGGCGGAGTGGACTGGCGGCAACCAATTTCTGGAAATCCTGGATGTTTTCGGCGGTCGGTTCGACAGGAAGATTTGGCGACAGGAAAATCGTGTTTTGAGCAAAGATCAACTGTAACCGTTCACGGGCAAAAGACTGATGTCCGCGGACGTTCGCACGTCCGTTGCATAATTGAGTGCATGTATTGAGGAAAGGCCTTTCTAGGTGCAAATGCCACGGGCTTGTCCCGTGGTCCGTTACGTTCCACGCTACCGACGGGCAGGAGTGGTGTGTCTGGCCGGTGTGTAGCGGCGAGCGTGAACCACCACGGGACAAGCCCGTGGCATCCATGCGGGGCTTGCGTGTCCAGGTCGTGTAGCGGCACCCGTGAACGGCTACAATCAACTTCAGACGGCTAAAGTGGTCCAAAAACCCAGAATTTCCGCGCTGGCGCTTCACGAGCGGGAACCAATCGTTGGCTCTCACTGCCGAACGTCTGTTGATCGAGGTCGACGTTACCGGCCATCGCCGGTGTAGATAATCTTCCCGTCCTTCGGGGCTTGCGGCCAGGGCGTTTCACCGGGAGCCCAGTGCTTTGGTTGCGTGGCGCGGACGGCTCGGATCCGTTCCTTCACCCACTCGGGCGCATCGCGGTTTTCCGCTTGACCGTAGCAGTACGGCAGCGGCGGATCCATCAGCAGCGGTTCCCGGCCAATGAGATCGGCAAGGGGCGGCCGTTGTTTACCGACTTCTTCCAGGCGAGCCTTGAGTTGCCGGACTACTTCCGGTTGCTCCGAGGCAATGTCGGTCGTCTCACTTGGGTCCTCGACCAGGTTGTACAACTCGTCGCCGACCAGCTTGAAGTCGCCTGAGCGTATCGCCGGCGGGCGGACACTGCCGCCGACCTCGAACACGATCTCCCGTCTCGGGCTGGGAGCACCGGCAAAGAGGGTCTCGGTCATGTCGAGGCCGTCGAGTGGCCGGTCCTGTTCCATGCCGGCCCCGGCCAACGTGGAGAAGGTCGGCATCAGGTCGGTCACGTGCATGATGGCGTCATTGACACTCCCGGGTTCGAGTTTGCCGTCGAACCGCATCAGGCATGGCACGCGAACACCTCCCTCGTAGTTGGTGTTCTTCGTGCCGCGATAGGGCTTGTTGTACCGAGGTTTCAGGCCGCCGTTATCATTGGTGAAGATGATCAGGGTGTTGTCGGCGAAGTCGTACTGTTCGATCGCCCCGACGATTCGCCCGACGGCGTCATCCAGGCACTTTATCGCCGCCTCGCGCTTGTCGTACTGATCGGTGTAACGCGGAATCTCCTCGAGTGGCCCGTGAATGGCGTTGAATGAGACGAAGATGAAGAACGGTCTGTCCTTGGTTTGCCGCGAGATCAATCGCACGGTCTCGTTGGCGAACAGATCGGTCGCGTAGCCCTGCTCGTTGAGCGGCTGTTGGTTGCGATGCCAATCGTACACGGCGAAGCGGGCCGGCGCGTTGTGGGGGATCGAATAGTTATTATAGTCGATGCCCCAGCCGTAATGACCGTACTGGTGCCGGAACCCTTGGGCCATGGGAAGGTGTTCCGTCAGCCACTCGCCGAGATGCCATTTTCCGACCAGGGCCGTGAAATAGCCCGCCTCGCCTAGTGCCTCGGCCACGGTTCGTTCGTTGGCGTCCAGCGCGTGGATCATGCGCGTCGGTTCGCCGTCTTCGTTGCGAGCCAGGCTCAGATCGAGCATTTGCAGATAAGACGGCTTCCCGAAATCCTCGCTCCGCCAGTCCATCCAGTTCCGAAAGGGATATCGGCCCGTCATGAGGGCAGCTCGCGCGGGCGCGCAAACCGCGTGCATGTAGAACTGCGTACACCGCACGCTTTGTGCGGCCAGCCGGTCCATGTGCGGTGTCAGGTCGGCATTGCCGCCGTGGAATCCGGGATCGGCCCAGCCGAGATCATCGACCAGAAGGAGTACAATATTCGGCTGGCTACCGGCGACGTCCGCTCGCGACACGTCGACGGCCGAAAGAAACAAAACCAAGACGGAGAGCAATACAACTCGGTTAATCGTTCTCATCATTCGGTCCTTTTCGAATTACTCGGCCCTCAGGTCGGCGCACACCAATTCTTTGTCATTGCGGGCAAAGACATGTCGATAGGCGAAGGCTGGATGCGACCAGGTGACGCCCCCGCGGCGGCGCAATTGATCGGTAGTGGGTTCAATCAATTTCGCCCGACTGATTTCCTCGAAACCCTCCGGTGTCAAGCGGGCAATGATCAATTCCCCGCGCTCGGTGAACATCCAGGTGCGCGGTCCGTTTCGTATCAGATGGATGGTGGCCCAACGGTTTTCGGGCACCGCGGTACGATCCTCCCAGATCTGCTCGCCCGTCTCCAACTCGAGACACCGAAGCACTCCCTGGCCATCCACGCCGTAGATGTGTTGATCTTGAATCTTCGGCGTTGAAGTCAGGCAATGCAATGCCTTGCCATCCGGCTCCTCTTCCCGCCGGCGGTGCCAGAGTGGCTTGACGGCCAGGGCATTGCTGGACAGCTGCAGCAGCAGCGAGCCTTTGTGGGCGTCGGAGATCAGCAGCTTGTCGCGATGTACCACGGGCGTGGCAATGCCGATCGGCCACTTTTCCCACTCGAAATCGTAGTCCCAGTGTTCCCGCCCGCTCTGGGGATCAAGTCCCACGATTCGTTCTCCCGTCCAGCAAATCAACACCCGGTGCCGGGCCTGATTGACGACGATCGGCGCCGAATACGACGCGTCGTCGGGCAAGGCTTGCCACCGCTGTCGACCGGTCCGTTTGTCAAACGCAACCACACACGCATCCTCGCCGCCAATTTGGACAATGACAAGGTCCTCTTCAATGATCGGCGAGGCGGCGATACCCCAGTTAGGCATGCGAATCTCGTACTCCGCTCGCAGGTCCCGGCGCCACATGATGTCGCCATCGGCGGCGTCAAAGCAAATCAAATGGCCCGCCGCGCCGAGACTATAGGCCCGCCCTTCATCAACCAGCACCGAGGCCCGGGGGCCGGCCGTGTAGCCAAACCCGGCGTACGAACAGGCGTACTCATGGGACCAGAGCTTGGCTCCCGACTCCCATGCAAAGCAGTGAACGCGTTCCATTTGTTCAGGGGTCACCACTCGATCGGTGACATAGACGCGTCCTTCGGCCACGGTTGGCCCACTGTAACCGCTGGAAATCGGCACCCGCCACTTCAACGCCACTTGGTCGGATGGGAACTGCTCAATCACCCCGTCCTCTCGCCACTGGCCGTCGCGATCCGGTCCACGCCATTGAGGCCAATCGTCGGCCAAAGAGAACGTGGCGCAAACACACACGGCCAGAAAACTGATCGAAGGCTTGGTTCGCTTCATGGTATGCTTCACTTTTTCTCGAAAATCGCCATTTTTCTTGCACTTGCGTTATTCGGGTCCGAGTCGCGATTGCCTCGCGCGCCCATGCCCGGCGAAGTGGTCGCGCATAACATGTTCTATGGTGCCGGGAAATCACCGTCAAGTGCCGGGAATCGACCACAACGACGTGGAGCCGCGATGGTACGAAAGCCGCTTGAAAGCGTTGCGTGACCAAGAAGGATTCGTGGGTGAACGCGGCAAGGCCGCCGAGAAGGGGGGCGGCCGAGCAACGGCTCCTGGAAAGGGCGAATTTCACTCGCGGCCGCTCTCTCCCCCCGTCATGCCATTTCCTTGCAGGCCGTGATATACTGGTCGCGACGGACACTGGTCGCGGCGGACAAAGTCATTCGCGACCGGTATAGCTGCGCGCGATGCCAGCTCCGAGCCGCGACAACGCACGAGCGGTCGAACGAACAGATTCCAGCAGATTCCATATCAAACCAGGAGAACCCGGTAGCATGGCAAAGTGGACTAGACGGCGGGTGGCGGCCACGATCGATCACGCGGCGCTCAAACCGAACATGACCGACCAGGATATCATTGACAACTGTGAGGTTGGGAAAAAGCACAAAGTGGCCAGTGTCTGTGTGCGGCCGAGCGACATGGCCACGGCCGCGAGGGAACTGCAGGAGTCCGGGGTTCCGCCCTCGATGGTTGTGGGATTTCCCCACGGGTCGAGTCGGCCGGAGGTGAAGGCGTTGGAAGCCAGACTGGGAATCGAAGACGGTGCCCGGGAACTGGACATGGTCATGAACATCGGCAAATTCCTGTCCGGGGACGAGGATTGGGTTCGCCGTGACATCGAGGGGGTCGTGGCGGAAGCCAAACGAGCTGGTGAAGTACAAGTCAAGGTGATCCTGGAAACCTGTTATCTGACATCCGAACAGATCGCGAGGGCGTGTGAATTGGCGCGCGAGGCCGGTGCCGACTACGTCAAAACCTCGACTGGATTCGGGGATGGTCCCGCGACGCCGGAAGCCGTCGAGATCATGGTAAAAACGGTTGGCGATACGATGGGCGTGAAGGCCTCCGGGGGCGTTCGCGGCTACGAGACGGCTTGCGGATTCCTGGACCAAGGCTGCCAGCGGCTCGGCGCCGCCGGCGGTACC
>JBNJEM010000377.1:0-7721 GCA_051745935.1 Planctomycetota bacterium | reverse complement strand
CTTGTGCCTTCTCAGAGTCTGTGGGCAATCTTTTCCCACGTCCCCGGCGTCCACCCCTCAACAAGCCGCCGGGTGAAGCCGACCAACCGTTGGGATGTGCGTGGAACATCTAGGGCGAGTAACCGGTCACGGGCAAGAGACCGATATCCGCGGACGTTCGCGCTTCCCTGGCACGTCTTGAAAAAGAGCTTTGCCCGGCGCACATGCCGCGGGAGAAGCCCGTGGCATCCCTCCGCGCCTTGCGTGTCCAGGCCGCGCGGCGGCACCCCTGAACGGCGACGAGGCCGGAAGCGAGGCGGAGCCCCATGATCCAAAGCGTGTCATGGAGATTGCTATTGCACGGATGGCACGCGGCAATAAAATTGATGGATGAGTGGTGGTACGGTTGGTCACCGTGTCGGGCGTGTTGCATGGAGTTCAGCCAACCGTCTTGTAAGTTCGAAAGTGGCGAGGGCAACATATTGCTTACCGAAGCGGAAGTCCAACGTAACTACCAGCGGATTGTCAAGAAATGGAACGAGGATGCCCGAGCGCTTGATCGCGCGGAAGCGTTGGTCATGGATGAGTTGCGACCGGAGAGTCCGTTGCGCCAGCGTTTTCTTCAGGAAATCGGGGAATTGCGGAAGCTGGTTGGCATGCAAGCGTAGCGGGCGGCGCGACGCTCCAACGCGCTCGCCGACCGAGAGGGCGCGCGATGAAAAAACTGGAATACCGTCGTGTTGTGCTGCTTCTCGGTGAGGTATGACGGCGGGGAATCCATGACGAGCTTCGAAGGCCGGTTAAGGCACTATCGGCCTCCCTCATCCAAACGCGGAAGGCCTGAAAGGCGGTCCGTTCACGCCTCAGGCGGATTGGGCTGCGGGGCCGTTTTTTTTCTTGCTTCACCTGGTGGCGGAAACGAGGCGCGATGTTCAACCGCGCACTTGAGCGTCCGCCGTGCCAAGCCGCGGGCGTGGCTTCGATCGCAACACCGTCCGCCTGTCCCCGCTGGACTGGTGACAAGCAGCGGGGAGCAATCCCAAGGGGGGAAGTTTGGGCGCAAGAAAGCAAAAGTGACGTGTCTGGAATTGGCTTTGCGCCTCAAACGCCCCTTTGCTGCTTTCTTTTCATCCGCGGGTTCGTCCTGCTGGGGTGATGAAAAACTCTAAGGTGCCTGGCGTGGCATTGTTGCGCCGATCGCCGTGCTGTTCTAGAGGCAATGAGCCCCGGTGGGGCGCGCGTCAATAGCCGAGCCGAGGGCGCCAGCCCTGGGGTGGTCAATTTCTTAGGTGGTTCACGTTTCGACTGTCGCGCATTTGAGGATGCCTCTGTGTTCGGCGTAGGTGACGTTACGGCGGAAGGTGTCTATCGTGTTGAAGCTCTTGGCGTACCTCGTGAAATAACACGTTTTTTTGTTCGTAATGGAGTTGTTGGGGCCGTTGATCTGGTTTCCGGGCGTGGGAGGCGGGTCTAGCGGTTCCAGGTCACGCCCATCGTCACGCCGTACATGATGACATCTTGGCTGGTATTGTTGTTGAAATCGACGCCGCGTCCGATGCCTTGTCCAAAGTCCATGAATTCGAAGCCACTTCGCAGCGACAAGTCGCGGGTCAGACGGTAGGCGGCCTCTACTCGCACTTCCCCTCCCCAAACGAACTCGGACGTGTGCTGGGCTTCCCCCGTTTCCTCCATCGTCACGAATCCGGGCGGGTCATCCGTGGCCTCGAGCGTGGTCTCGACGGATGTGGTTTGATCCCAGGACTGGAAATTCTGCATGGCAAAGAATTTGACGTCGCCGGAGAAGTTCCAACGGCGGTAGTCCTTGTCCCAATGGATGCCGAGCTGTCCGCCAACCATGTCGTTCAAGACGCTGGCGTCGAGGGAGGTAAGTCGTTCAGCGGTGGCGGTCGTGCCGGAACTTGGTGGAATCGGATCAATTGTAAATCCGTCATCGTCATAGCGCGTGTAGGTTTGACGTTGATGGAAATCCTCGAATCGCGTGTAGCGAAAGCCGGCAAAGGGTTGCAGTCGACCGCCATCTTGCACGGTCTTCCACAGCCAGGTTCGATTCAACTCGAAGCCGCTCATGTCAGCCACGTTGATGCTGTTGGTCACCAGATAATCACGAGCGCCGGTCAAGCGGTTATTATTGTCCCGGATCGGAAACACGCGTTCTTCCTGGGGCGAGCCATCCGCGGTACGATTCAGCCGTTCGGTGACCACAATATCGTCCTCGTTGGGACCATCGATGTGCCAGATGGTGGCCGTCCAGCCTTTGCTATCATCGTCGAAAAATCCGAGGTCGACGCGGTTGCCCCAGGTGAAGTCTCCGATGACCGATGAGTGGCCCTGATAGGTCTCCTCGGGGCGCTGCACGTTCATGTAGACTCGATCGTACGTGGCGAACCAGCCCGTTTTGTGCTTCGGGCTACCCCCGTACCAGTCGATGTCGGCTGGGGCGAAAACCTGAAAGTCCGACTCGACTGGCGGAAAGGCAAGGGGGTCCAACAGCTCTCCAGACGCGTTGGAAACGAGTGCCAAAGCGGTTGCCAACCCCACCAGCACGGGCGTGATTCTAGTGATCGACATGGTATCGTTCCATCTTCGGCTGTCATGTGTGTGATTGACCACGCCGGAAATACGCGTCCAGCGTGGAAGTACTTCTCTTTGCGACGGTAATATCGGATCTGCGCGTCATGGAAGTTGAACGGGAACGACACCCCCTAAAGAAATTTGGAAGGATTTATCGATTCTACCTATTGCTCGGGGATATTCTGGGTGGGATGGGGGCAGTAGGGAATATAGCTCCACCCTTCTGGGGCCTGGGGCCATCGGAAAGCACGCGAGTTGCCGCGCGTGGGAAGCATGAGCAACTCCCCCCGAGAAGTCTCGTTTGCGCGATGGCCGGAGTGAGGACGCTGAGCTGGATTGGACGCGCAAAAAAGTGGCCTCCACAGGCGGGGCAGGTTCCCGGGAGGCCGTTGCTCGGGTTTGAATCCCCGAACTATGTCCTCTAGTATGATTGGCCTGCCGGGGAAATCAAGGCCTTGTCGGGGTAAAACCATCGAGTTTCTGCTATTCTTTCCGTCCCCCGAGCGGAATCGATTGCCGGCTACCGGGGGGGCTGGCCAGCACGGGTGGGTACGCATTCCGGCTGACAAGCTGCATTGCTTTTCACCCGAAAGCGGTTTGACATTCGTACATCAGTGCCATTTCGCGGCAAGAGGGTATAATGGGGAGTCGCGGCGGGGGCGGATTCGCCCTGTTCGCCTGACGACGGGGCATTTACTGGGAGACATTTGCCATGGGCTTGCGACGAGACCGAAAGGTGACCAATGGGACGATCCTGCTGCTGTTGGTCTTTTGCGCGCGGGGCGCCGGGGCTGACGAGGGCCGATCCGAGCGAGGCTCGAAAGGGGGCGGTAACGGGGCGCGGAAGTATTTGCGAGTGCGGCGAGATCAGGATGGGGCGCCGAGGGCGTTGGAGACCGCCGTGACGCGGTTTGTCGGCCGACAGGCCGAGGCGGGCCCGGTGGTGGTGGACTTGATCGGCGCGGTGCATGTCGGGGAGGCTTCGTATTATGAGCGATTGAACGGGCTGTTCAAGGCTTACGACGCGGTGCTGTATGAGTTGGTGGCGCCGCCGGGAACCCGGGTGGTGCCGGAGCAGCGCGACACGGGGCATCCGATTAGTTTCTTGCAGGATGCCATGACAAAGGTCTTGAAGCTGGAGTTCCAACTCGATCAAATCGACTACACGGCCTCCAACATGGTTCATGCCGACATGTCGCCGGCGGAGTTCTCCGAGACCATGAAGGCGCGGGGAGAGAGTTTTCTCAAGATGTTTTTTCGCATCATGCGGCAGTCGATGGCCACGCAGCTGACACAACGAAACGGTCCGAGCGATATGGAATTGCTGGTCGCGCTGATTGCCAAGGATCGAGCGTATCGTCTCCAACGCGTCATGGCGGAGCAGTTCGAGGATATGGAAGGGCAGCTTTCGGCCATCAATGGGCCCGATGGGTCGACGATCATTACGGAACGAAACAAGAGAGCGCTGCGGGTCTTGCGGGACCAGTTGGCCAAGGGCCAGAACAAGCTGGCGATTTTTTATGGGGCCGGACACCTCCCGGACATGGCTCAACGACTGGAAAAAGAGTTTGGGCTGCGGCGAGGCAAACAACGATGGGTGGTGGCATGGACGATCACGGCGCCTTCGGAGCAACCGGTGCGTGAATCGGCGGCGGTTGAAAAGCCCTAGGGAACGGCTCGGAAATGTATTTCAGGCGGTTGCATTTCTCGGGATGGAACGCTGCTCGACGCAAGCCGTCCTCCCGTTGGTCGGACTCGCGGCGGAGAACGTCATCCGCGACCGGTATGTATTTCAGGCGGTTGGATTCGTCGGGGTGGAACGCTGTTCGACGCAAGCCGTCCTCCCGTTGGTCGGACTCGCGGCGGAGAACGTCATCCGCGACCGGTATAACTTCGGCATTTGTTGGAGGGTGGCCGGCTGAGCGAGCGGCAAGACGCGCTCCTTTCCAGAAAACGAGAGGATCGCGAGCGGGGCCAGTGTTCCGGACGATTCGGAGGCACGTGGAATTGCGTGAGTTAGTTTTGGAGTGTTCGTTCGATGATTGTGCCATTGGGGGGGCGCCAAGGCGGTTTTGGAAGCGGGAGGGTGTGTCACCGGGTGGACATGGATACGAGTTTTCGTTTACGGTGCGGCGGAGCCATGGATTCTGGTGATGGTCGTCTCGGGGCTGGGATTGAGAGTTGGAGGGGGGAAGACAGCAGGGAAAGGAGTCAACACGGGTGGTTCGGATTTCGATGAGTGAACTAACGACCTATCGTTGGTCGTTTGAAAAAGACGTTCAGCAGTATGTTCAAGCCGGATTCCAGGCGATCGCGGTTTGGCGGCGCAAGCTTTCGGATTTTGGTGAGGAGAAAGGGGCCGAGCTCATTGCTGATTCGGGCTTGGCGGTGTCCAGCTTGTTATGGGCGGGAGGATTTACCGGGAGCGACGGTCAATCCTTCAAGGAGAGCGTTGAGGACGCGCACGCGGCGATTCGTTTGGGCGGTTTGTTACGGGCGAATTGTTTAGTGATCCACAGTGGTTCGCGTGCCGGTCACACGCTCAATCACGCTCGTCGGCTATTGGTTAACGCGCTCAAGGAGCTGTTGCCGCATGCGGAAGAGATGGGCGTCGCGTTGGTGCTGGAGCCGATGCACAAGCATTGCGCGAATGAATGGACGTTTTTGACCAATATTGGCGAGACCATCGCCGTGCTGGAAAAACTGGGCCACCCCCAACTTAAGGTTTCCTTCAATTCCTATTGTTTCGGGTGTGATGGCGCGACAGTTGCGGCATTACCTGAACTCACCCCTTACTTAGGGCTTGTGCAACTCAGCGATGCACGGCATGGTCCGGATGGCGAACAGGAACGGTGTCCTTTGGGGGAAGGCATTATTCCGCTCGACACCATTGTGATGGCGTTGACGGAAGCGGGATACCAGGGGTTTTTTGAGATCGAGTTGATGGGACAGGAAATTGAAACGGCCGATTATACTCAATTGCTTCGAGCGTCGCGGCAAGTGGCGTCCCGATTGATCGGTACCGAGGTGTGATGCGTGTTGGTGGTCGACTCTCAGATTCAGATTCCTTTGTCACGGGTGCGATTGAGTTTCGCGCGCAGTGGCGGGCCGGGCGGACAGAACGTCAACAAGGTCAACTCGAAGGTTACGTTGCATTGGAATGTCGCGTCTTCTTCGCGGCTACCGGCGGATGTCCGCGACCGGTTCCTGGCAAGGTACCATCGTCGCGTCAATGTGGACGGCGATGTGGTAATTCAAAGCCAGCGCTACCGCGATCAGGCGCGGAACCGAGAGGATTGTTTGGAAAAGCTGCGTCAGTTGATTCTGTCGGTGCGATATCCCCCCAAAAGGCGAAGAAAGACGCGACCTTCCCGGGCGTCCCGGGAGCGACGCTTGCGCGACAAGCGTCGTAAAAGCGATAAGAAACAGCTCCGAAAGCGACCGCCCCCGACGGATTGAGCAAGACGCTGCGCCGGGCGCGATAGTCCGTGCCGAACTTGACCAGGCGGGCCGGCTTTGCAAGGGCGACAATCCCGGAGGTCCATCGTGCATCCGAGTTCGGATGCGAGTCGCGACGGCCCCGGAGGTCCCTCGTGTGAGATGCCGGGACTGGCTCGGAGCTTGGGTTTCGCCTTCTCGATGGGCGTGTGTCTGCTATAATTGTTTGGGGGAATGCGTTCGCGAGGGCTGTATTGAAGCGACGAAGAAGGTGGCGGCAAGGAAGGCTCGTCAAGTGAATTGGCGTGCGTCGGTTGGGTGCCGTGATTGGCATCACCCCGCCTGGGAAGAGCGACGACGGTAGGTTCGTGGGAGTAGGCAGGGTACGATCCGCCACGTCTTGGAGCCGGTAACAAAACGTGGTCCCCGCTTCCAAAACGGTGGTCGAGGCGAGGTGGGCAAGCTGAAGGGGGTTGTGAGGGTTTTTAGGCCTTTCCCGCCTCGACGGAGCCTACCGGAAATGCTTGATCCAATGGGTGTCATTTGTGACCGTCTAAAGCATAAGTAAGTGATTGGCGATGGTAAGAAGCAAGCACATCGATGATATTCTACGCAGCTGGCCTTATGATCCCACGTCGATTAGGGCGCGCGTATGCCGGGGCTCCGACGGTCGCGATGTTTTGCAGATGCGCGTCGATATGGGGGTATTGCAGATGGAAGTGGAGGGGCGTCCGGATGGGACGCGACCGCACGGGCACGACACCTACTTCGATTATTTGCTCACCCGAGTCCTGCACGAAGGGGATGAGCTGGTGTTGACCGATGAACAATGCCTGGAAGTGGATCGTGAACTGGTTCAGTTTTATCATCGTCGCGTGTGTTGGCTGAGATTGGAGCAATACCGGGAAGTCGTCAAGGATGTTGAGCATGCTCTCTCGCTCATGGACTTTTGTCTCAGGCATGCGTCCAATGAAGAGTGGATCATGGCGCACGAACAATATCGACCATTCATGATGTTCCACCAAATCCAGGCGGCGGCGCTGGCCCAGCTGGAAGAAGAAGGGCCTGAAGTGGCGGTACAAGGCATTACCCAGGGACTGCAACGGATTCACGCGTTGTTTGAAAGCCACGAGCTGGATGACCGTTTCGAAGAGGACGAACTGGTGCAACGGTTGATTCAAATGCGAGAATCGCTGCGGGAAGAGTACAGCGTGGGGCGTACGCTGAACGAACAGCTGGCCGATGCGGTGGAGTCGGAACGGTATGAGCTGGCTGCTCGACTGCGCGATGAACTCAAACGTCGCGAGCGAGCCCGGCAGTAGCTCGGCGGACGGCATGATGCCGCGTGGGTCGCGGGGCCTGGTCTGGAACTGGGAGCGACCGGTGCACAAAATTGTTCCGTGGACCACGCCAATGGATGCCGATCTTCATGTTGTTGGGAGGTTCCGCCGTGCCCGTGGGCCTATTATGGCGCCACAAACACTGCTCATGAACATCACGGCGCGCGTGGCAGCCCCACTTGGCCCCATTTCCGGGGCTTTCATCTGCCGCCCGTAGTCGTGTTTCCTCGCCAAATTTCAGACCATTGACTAGTGGTCTGTCAGCATTGACATTACTAGTTCTTGCCTTCGGTGAAGCAGCAAATTTGGCCGCATCTTGGCCAAATCTCGACTAGCGCCGTACTGGTAAACTCTACATTGACGAACCACTAG
>JBNJEM010000376.1:0-7726 GCA_051745935.1 Planctomycetota bacterium | reverse complement strand
ACCTGTCCCAACGAAATCCCCCCGTCTCCTGGCGGAACCACTCTTTGAGTGTACACGTCAAACCCCGCATCCGACAGGCGAGTTCGAGTCCGACAAGTCAACAACCGGTTCTGAAAGCAACCTCCCGTCAGTACAACGCGTGGGCAGCCGACACGACGAGCCACGCGTAAAGCAAGATCGGCCAGGGAATTGTGAAATCGAGCCGCGACTTTTTCGACCGCGACACCGCGAGCACGGTCGTCAATCACGCCATGTATCAGCTCCTGCCAATGCGCCACGACCGGCGAACCGTCGCTCAGTGAAATCTCATAGCTGCCCAGTTCCGTTTCATCCGCCGCGAATTCCAGCTGCATCGCGGCTTGCCCCTCGAAGGTGATCGCCTGCTCCAAACCGCACAACGCCGCGACGGCGTCAAAGAGGCGTCCCATGCTGGTCGTACGCGGGAAGATCCGAGACCGCCGGAGCGCCGTGAGCAACCCGGACAGTTCGGATTCGGAAAACCAGCGTCGCGCGATCTCACCGCTCAGACGTTCGGATATCTCGTGCAGGACGCCCATCGCGGAGCGGCGGGGTTCGCGCGCGGCTCGGTCGCCCCCCGGCAGGGAAAAGGGGTGCAAATGAGCGACTCGCGTCCAATCGCGGCCGTTCACCAATAACGTTTCACCGCCCCAGATTGTTCCGTCCGATCCGTAGCCCGTTCCGTCCCAGGCGAATCCGAGCACCGGACCGTGCAGTCCATGTTCCGCCATCGCGGACAAAACATGGGCGTGATGATGCTGAACTCTAATCAACGGAATGCTTCGCGAAGTGGCCAGGTGTTCGGCATGGCGCGTCGAACTGTAGTCAGGGTGCGGATCGCAGGCTATCGCCTCGGGCTTGGCGTCGAAAAAGTCGATAAGATCCGTGATCGCCCCGCGATGCACCTCGAATCCCAACGTATTATCGAGATCTCCCACGTGCGAACTGATAACAACGTCCTTTTCCACGCTCAACGCAACCGTGTTTTTCAAGTGCCCGCCCACCGCGAGGACGCAGGGGGCCGGCGCGGCCAGCGACACGGGCATCGGGGCATAACCCCGGGCTCGACGCAAGACCTGCAGCGAGCCCTCATCCTCGCGGCATACCGAATCGTCCACGGGTCGGACGATCGGGCGATCGTGTGTCAAAACCAAGTCGGCAATGTCGCCCAGTCTTGTATAGGCCTCCGAAATGTTGATCACCATGGGTTCTTCGGAGCGATTCCCGCTGGTGCATACAATAGGCCGCGCGACCTCGGTCATAAGCAAGGCATGGAGAGGGGTGTACGGAAGCATTACGCCCAAATAGGGGTTGCCGGGGGCGACCGAATCGGCGATTGGCAACGAGGATGGCCCGCTCGCCCGTTTGCGTAGCAACAGGATGGGCGCTTGCGGAGAATTCAGCCGCGTCTGTTCAAACGGGGAGACGTGGCAGTACGCCCCGGCCACTTGGCCATCGGCCAGCATGACAGCCAATGGCTTATCTGGACGTCGCTTGCGGTGGCGGAGTCGGTCGACCGCTGACGGGCTCGTGGCATCCACCATCAACTGAAACCCCCCAAGTCCCTTAACCGCCAAGGTGTTTCCATCTCGTATGGCGGCTGCCGCCGCCTGTAACGCATCATTACCGACGGCCTGCTGCCTGCCCTGGATATCAACCAGCTGAAGCACGGGGCCGCATTCGGGACACGCGATGGGCTGGGCATGGAAGCGTCGATCACTTGGATTTTCGTATTCCCGCCGGCACGCGGGGCACATCGGGAACCAATGCATCGACGTCCTTGAACGGTCATAGGGGGCCCCCGTGATAATGGACCAGCGCGGGCCGCAATTGGTGCAGTTGGTGAACGGGTAGCCGTAACGCCGCTCCCCGGCCGAAGCGATCTCTCGCCGACAAGCCGCGCAGGTGGCCAGATCCGCCGGAATGGTCGGACGGTGACTTGTTCCTGTTCCCTCGCTGCTTGCCCGAATCTCGAACACCGGGACCGCGCCCGCCGGCGAACCCTGGCACGGTATCGACTGGATATCCAGGTCTTCAATCACGGCCTGCGCCGGGGGATGGCTCCGCAGCACGTCGACGAATCCCGTTAGTGCTTTGTCACGGCCTTCAACTTCAATGCGTACGACGTCGGATTGATTCACGACCCAGCCCGCCAGCCCGGCCGATGTCGCCGCATGGTACACGAAGGGGCGGAACCCGACCCCCTGTACAATGCCGCGAACCGTAAGTGCCAATCGCCGAGTCACGAGTTCATCCTCGAGTTGCCAGTTTGGAGGTTCAAGCCCAGGGCTCAAGTCAGCCCTCGGGAGAGTGCTGAAAAAGCCCGCGAGATGCCTCGGGCTTCCTATGTTTTCAAGGCGTTCATTTTCTCGAGCAACCACTCAGCCAGCGTGGGCACGCCTTGGCCGGTGGTTGCCGAAACTTCAAACATCCGGGACTCAGGAGCGAGCCGCCGCATGTCCGCCCGCGTTTTGTCCACGTCGAAGTCCAAATGTTCCAGCAAGTCCGTCTTGGTCACGACCAGCGCGTCACTGCGTTGGAAGATGGGCGGATATTTTATGATCTTGTCGTCGCCTTCCGGCGTGCTCAACGCGACCAATCTCACATGCTCGCCCAGATCATACCCAGCCGTGCAAACAAGGTTACCGACGTTTTCGATCCAAAGCATGTTAACGGTGTCAATTGTCAGGCCCTCGCTAGCGGCTGCAATCATGTTTGCATCCAGGTGACACATCCCCTCCGTGTTGATCTGCACAACCGGAACCTTGAACTTCTCTATCCGTTCCGCGTCCACCTGACCGGCAATATCCCCTTCGATCACGGCATGGGAAATGCCCGAACCGAGCGACATGAATAGGCTTTCCATGAGTGTCGTCTTGCCGCAGCCGGGCGAACCCACGAGATTGATGCAGAGCACTCCCCGTTCGCGTAACGCATTACGACGCTCTTCAGCCAACTGGTCATTCGCCTTCAGTATCTTCTTCGCCGCAACGATTTTCATGATCAAGCTCCATTACGAAAAAGCCCTGACGCCACCGGCCAGGGCGCGCGATTTCCAGCGGAACGCCAAGTTCCACCACGACCGAAGAGCCGTTTCGAAACAACGCCGCCTGGTCCTTCACCTCGACACGCCACCACCGCTTAGTCTTCCAACTCGATCGATTGCAGCAGCAGTTCTTTCCCACCTCGAATCGTTACCTCCGGACTGCCGCAGCCAGGACACCTGGCGTACAGCCGTTCGATTTCCCGCTCGCAGTCGCAGGCGTGGCAGCAGAGCACGGCCCGGGGTTCGTCAACCACAAGTTCCGCATCGCGGGCGATCGAATCAGGGGAAAGCAATTCGAAGGCAAAACGAATGGCATCCACGTGCACGCCGGAAAGCCGGCCAATGACAAGGTGCACGCTCAGTACTCGTCCGCCATGCCCGGCCCCTTCGACTTCGGACTCCACCTGTTCGAGCAGGGTTTGAACGATCGACATCTCGTGCAAGATGCAACTCCGATCCGCACGTGATTCACAACGTGCCCTTTCGCCCAAGCGATGGCCGCGCCCGTTGGGGCGTCAAGGTCCGAGACGCAAGCGTTGCCACCCGGCGTTTGGGCCGTCACGGACAACGCGTCGGTGGTGCTTTGTCACGTCCGGAAGACTGGCTTGGCGCGGGTCCCGCCCGTGTTGTTAGCGCTCGCTCGCCCTCCATGAGATGCCCCGGGCTTGTCGTGGGGCGCGTCATGTTTGTCGCTAACGCGAGGTAGCCTCCGGGGATTTCGCATGCAACGCACCGATCCCGCGGGCAAGCCGAGCGAGTTGACGGCATCTTTACAGCCCGTATATTTCAGGCGGTTGGACTTGTCCGAGTGGAAAGCTGTCCGACGCAATCCGTCCTCCCGTTGGTCGGACTCGCGGCGGAAAAAGTCATCCGCGACCGGTATAACAGGAGCCGGCTTCCGCTTCCTGGACTCCTTGAATGGACGGAAAGCTCGATGGTTCCGTCATGGCTTCGTGGAGCCGGGTCAGGAGCCGCGTCAGTCGACGGTGGCCAATTGGACGCGCGCCCCTTCCAGTCGATTGGCCAACAGTTTGGTCAAGTGCATCAACACATCGCTGGCGACGTCACAGTGGGCCTGGCAGAACTGTCGAAGTTTGTCGGCATCCATGGCAATGACTTTGGAGTCCCGGCGGGTTATCACGAGAGCGGTTGATTTATACGGTTCGACCAGCGCCGACCACATCACCAGTTCCCCCGGGACAATGGTATCAACGGTTCGGAGTTCTCCGGTACCGAGTGTGTACTGAACATCGATTTCGCCTTCGACGACGATGTAAAGTTTATCCGCCTTGTCGCCCTCGCGACAAATGACCGTGTCCGCGGGGATGAACTTCTCCTCGGAGAGCATGGCGAGCTCCCGCAGACCATCATCAGTCGCGGCGGAAAAATAGGGATAACGCCGCAGAATTTCCGGAGAGATCATTTCGGCTGTTCTCCTAGCATGGTGTCAAGTAACCGCAGGACTTGGGCGGCGGCTGGTCGGGTGGCGGCCGCGACAGCTGGGGTACAGCGATCGCTGAAATTGGTCACGTCTTCAGCCTCCACCCCCACGAGCCGGATGTTGTGGTCCGCCGGCAAGTGAGCGCCGGCCCGCCGCCCAAACGCCAACGCCGTCGGCAAGTCCACGTCATGGGCCGAGGCACTTTTTTGCGTTGCCACCATATCCACGGTCAAGTGGTGAATGGTACCTGGCGCGGCCCCCGTGCAAATGGCATCCACGACGATGGCCGCATCGTATCCGATCATTCGTTCCATTAAACGGAGCCCGCCCCAATAGTCTTCCGCCACGTCCACGTTATCGTATGCCGCCAGATCCGTCTTGAGCGAGTGCACGACTCGCAATCCAACGCTGTCATCCGCGATCAACGGATTTCCCAACCCGATAACGAGAACCGTTTCGGAACCGATGCCGTCACGGTTCGCGGCTTGTCCGGGGGTGGGCCGTGACTGTCGCGGCGAGGGGCGGGCCCTGTTTGAATCGATCGTGTCGGCCGTCATGTCTGATCCTTCCGGTGGGCCACAACCAGCGCCACTCGCGACATCACGCCGCGGCGAGTGGCCGAATGCGGCTCGTCCACATTATCTCATGATGTTCACGTTCCGTCACGCCCTTTTTCATGGACTTTTTTTACAGCGCGTCACGACACGCGGTTGCCGCTTCCGGACATCCCTGGGTGAGAGGGCCCCCGAGTGGTTTTGTCATCGCTTTTTACAGCCCGTCACGACACGTGGTTACCGCTCCCGGACATCGCCGTATGACGGGAAACCTGGGTGATTTCGTCAGGGCGTCTTAGTCGAGATATTGGCTAAGGGTGCGGATGCGATTTCCCTGTGGATCTCGCAGCCGGACCTCCAGCGGCATCTTTCCGGGCAAGCTGTGGGTGGCGCAGCCGAAGCAGGGATCGTAGGCCCGGAACGCCATCTCGACCCGGTTGAGCAATCCCTCGGTGACCTGGCCGTTTTTGATGAGGCCCTGAGCGGCCTTCTTGACCGACATGCAGATGGGGGCGTTATTGTTCGTGGTTCCCACGATCAAGTTAACGCGGGTCACCATCCCTCGCTCATCGGTGGCATAATGGTGTGTCAGCGTGCCGCGAGGCGCTTCGACGCACCCCACCCCCTCGGTGGGCGTCTCGGTGGGCAGGACCCGGTATTCGCTACCGGTGATCTCTGGATCCGTGGCCAATTTCACCCAGTTTTCGGTGGCATAGAGCAACTCGATGAGCCTGGCCCAGTGGGTGGCCAACGTGGGCTGCACGGGTTTCCCCCCGAGCGTGTCGTAAAACCGCTCGTATTCTTGCTGGGCAAGCGGCGTGGCCATGCCGTCGGCGGCGTTGAGTCGGGAGAGGGGGGTAGCGCGGTAGACGCCCGAATCGACGCCATCGACGAACCCTTTCCAGCCGATTTGCTTCAAGTAGGGGAACTTCAAGTACGACCACTTTTCCACCCGTTCGGCCACGTACTCACGGTAGTTTTTGGGATCGTACTTGAACTTTTCTTGGCCATCCGGCCCCACGATTCGGACCTTGCCATCGTAGAAATTGACGCAATTGTTCTCGTCAACCGTACCCATGTTATGGGTTTCATGGGTGAACATATCACTTTTGATCAGGTCGACGTAATCGCTGTTGCCGAGCACGAGGTCGTCGAACAGTTTGAGGGAGAATTTAGCAAACTCGACGGCGTCGCGTCCCAGCATCTCGATTTCAGCCCGTTTTTCCTCGGTCAAGCCACAGCTCACGCCGCCGGGAAGTCCCCAGTTGGGATGGACCGGTCTTCCGCCCATGAGCTTGATGAGATGATGGCCATCGCGGCGCATTTTGAGCACTTTGCCCCCGATGTCCATGCCGACCTTGTTGATCACGCCGAGGATGTTCCGTTCGGCGGGGGGGGCGTCGGGGCCGAGGACGAAGTCGGGTCCCGCGAGGGCGTAGAAGTGGGTGGTATGATCGGTGCAGAAGAAGATGCTGTAGAACAATTCTCGCAGCTTTTTGCCGACCGCTGGCGGATCCACGTGGAAGACTTGATCGAGTGCCTTGGAGGCCGCCATGTGGTGGGCTTCGGGGCAGACGCCGCAGATGCGTTGCGTGAGGTTTGGCAGTTCTTCCACGGGCCGCCCCTCGCAGAACTTTTCAAAGCCGCGCAGCTCGGGGATCTGCAAATAGCAGTTGGCGACATTTCCCTGGTCGTCCAGGAAGATATCGATTTTGCCATGCCCTTCCAAACGGGTGACGGGATCGATGGAAATACGCTTCATGGTTCGTCCCTTCCTTATGACGCATGAGCCGGTTTGGCCGCGCGACCGTCGCCGCCTCCGGCGTCCGGACGTTTGCCGCGTCGCATGAGACTTCCCGCCAGGCTGAACCGGTAGAAGGTACCAACCGGATCGGGAATACCCTTCTGAATAATCTGTCTAATTTCTTCTGGATCGTTTGAATCGATGACCGACGCCAGGGCGCTCATCAAACGCGCTCCATAGTCTTCCACGTCACAGTTGGGGCCATAGCAACCGATGCAGGGCGAGTTGACTTGGGGGCACAGCGCGCCGCATCCGGCGCGAGTGGCGAGCCCGCAGCAGATGATTCCTTGCTCGAGCAAGCAGACGTCGGGGTCTGGGATGACCTCCCAGGTCCGCTTGAATTCCTTCACTTTCTTTTCGGCGCGGGTGCGATTACAGGTATCGCACACCGTGGTGTGCTCCCCGATCACGGATCCTGGTGGCGGCAACGCTCCGGAGACAATCGCCTCGATGGCTTCCCAGATCCGATCCGCTTCCGGCGGGCAGCCGGGGAGTATGTAATCGACTCCGACCGTTTGCCCCAGGGTTCTCACCGTGTTGTAGAAGACGGGGAGGTGCAGGGTCCCTTCGTCCACTTCGGTTTTCGCCTGGGGCCGTATTTGGTCCGGGTTGTCCGTGGAACTGGTTTCCTGGTAGCTCGAATCGAAGATTGCCTTCCGGGAATGCAGGTTCGCCAATCCGGGAATGCATCCCTCCGCCGCGCAGGAGCCGAAGGCGACGAGGACTTTCGACTTCTTGCGCAGCAGCTGCGCCATGTATTCCTGCTCGCTGTTGCGCACGCTTCCGTTAAACAAACAGACGTCGATCTCGCCATCTTCCATCCGCTCCACGTCCCGGACCTTTCCATCCGAGATACAGGGACA
>JBNJEM010000375.1:0-7737 GCA_051745935.1 Planctomycetota bacterium | reverse complement strand
GTCGGATCGGTCCGGCTGGAACGCTGCTCGACGCAAGCCGCCCTCCCGTTGGTCGGACTCGCGGCCGACGAAGTCATTCGCGACCGGTATATATGGCTGGCTGTACGAGCGTCGGGTCGCGGCGCGCAACCTAGGTCAGCTCCTCAAGGTCAGCCCTATCCTTCGCGCGCGAACTCGACCTTTTGTTGCGAAGCAGATCCCGCAGTCCGATAAACGTGACGTTCACGGTGCCGTATCTTCCTCGCACCGTATGGGCCTTGGCTTGAGCAAAGGCGACCCCGCTGATCTCATTCAATAGACCAATTCGCACGGGAGGGACGCCAATAGCCAGGATATTGCCGGGCGTTTCCAGAGCCTCTTCTGGTATGCTTTCTTGCGTGAAACCGAATTCGAGGAGTACTTGGCGGAGGCGACTTGTATTGAGCGGCGACAGGTCGAAGAAGATGTCGATGTCTTTGGTGAATCTCGGATAGCCGTGAAACGCGACGGCGTAGCCACCAACAATCATATAGTCAACTTCGCGTAACTCGAGTAACCGTAAGAAGTCTTCGAAGTCGGGTTGGATATTCATAGAGAAATTTCCCCCCTTCCAGGCGATATCGCTCCACGGCATCGAGTCGTTCTTCGGGCCGCCGGTCGCGCCAATAGGCGCGGTCCTCGGCCTCCTGGGCCTCGTGGGTGCGCACGGTCAATGTTCTTTTCATGCGTGCTTTCCGTTGGTGATCGTTTGCTGCCGCCAAAGCGACATCAAGTGCTTGTATATTTCAGGCGGTCGGATTGGTTCGGGTGGAAAGCTGCTCGATGCGATCCGTCCTCCCGTTGGTCGGACTCGCGGCGGACAAACTCATCGGCGACCGACTATATTGTACTTCATGAACCGGGCCGGCAACAACTTGAGCTCGGTGAGGAGGTTTTCAGATGCCCTCACGGGATCAGTTCGATTCACACGCCCAGCAAGAGGGGCCAACCCGGGCTCGAATCGCGGGAATGATGCCGCCGTCACTCGCCCCATTTACCGTGTTCTGCCCAGGTTGTCTTGAGTGGCTCGGGTTCTGCTCCTATAATCCTCGCGGCTAACATCAGCGAGCACGATGATGCAACACTTGGGCGGCGCAAATCCACACGTCGGAAGCTGGAGCCGAATACGCTTCGTTCCTTCGTGTATTCGTCATTCGCGCTTCTCATTCTCTTATTCGGACTTCACTCCGGTGAACGATTGGCGTGAAATCACGCTCGGTCATTTACGGTTCTCACGGGCAGAGGCGGTGGATTAACTTTGATTTAGTTCTCCATGGCTGCTGTGTCTCAATTAGCCAGCAGGGAAAGGCGGCAAAGCATGTTGATCGATGTGGACCAAATCCTAAAAATGCACGAATCCGTCGTGCAGCGGTGGCATCATCAAGGGATAGACAACCCCTACGCCGGATTCATGCATATTGCCTGCCATGAGTGTGCCCTGAACTATCGGCTTTGGCACCAGGAAGACATCGCTCATGGCCAGAACATCTCGGACCGTGAACTGGCCGATGCCAAGCGGAGGATCGATAAACTGAACGGTCTGCGCAACAACCACATCGAGCTGATGGACGATTGGATTGCAGAGAGGCTGGAACGTCGTGGCCTCGTCACCGCGGACCGCCTGCCGCTCAACACCGAGACACCGGGAAGCGTAATCGACCGACTGTCGATTCTGGCGCTTCGGATCTTCCATCTAGCGGAACAGTTGCATCGGGAGGACACGGATGCGATACATCACCAATCCGTCTCGGCCAAGCGAAACTGCTGTCTTGAACAGCGTACCGATCTGGCCTGGAGCCTCAAGCACCTCATTCGTGATATCACGCTTGGACGAAAACGGCACAAAACATATCGGCAACACAGAATATACAATGCCGCTCTCCTAGATTCCCGTTGCCACGGGAAACGAAACGCCGCTTAGCCTTATTGATTTAGACTTCAGGCGGTCGGATGTGTCCGAGCGGAAAGCTGCCCGACGCCGGCCCTCCGCCCGTTGGTCGGACTCGCGGCGGACAACGTCATCCGCGACCGGTATATAGCTTGCGCTCTGTCAACTGGCGTGAACCCGCGAAGGCCGACGTCCACCGCTGCCAGTCGGCTAGAGTATTGGGCCATTTGCAACGTGTGCGTCGGGGCTCTGCAACCGCCCGAACGGGTCGCTTTCGTTGCAATTGACAATGGCCTTCGGCTCTCCCTCGACTGCGTTTTCCTCCGCCGGGCAAACGAAACAATGATCCAAACTTCGTGTCCGCCGAGATCAGGTGATCCGAGTCCGTGGCGGTTCTCCCCGAGTTTTCGGCTGGGCTCGAGTGGGTATAATCGGGGTGGAGTGGCCGATCCGACGCCCCCTGGTGGGGCCAATGGATGGAGCAGGCACGAGTGATCCGAGCGTGGCGACACCGTGTTGGCCGCACCATCAAGGGCGTGAGGGGTTGGATCGGCGAAGCGTGTCCCCAGTCTGTCAGCCAGTGAGATGTACTCCGCGAGAGGGTGGAAGAGAAATGATCCGAGGGCGTCAATTCTTACGTCAGCTGCTTCCCGCGATCGGAAAAAGCACCCGTTCCCGTGGCAGGCCATTTTGGTGTCAAGGGGCGCGAGGGAACGTGGGGTCGCGGCTCTCAGCTGGCCGCGCGTACGGGCGGCAACGACATATGCCGCGCGGTCTCACAAACGAGGCACCACAGGTGCATATACTCCACCCGATAAAAAACGACACACCTGTGCGGGACCACTTGCGGCACGAACAACCCCGGCGGCGTGCCTTATGGGCGTTTGCGGATTGTGTCACGGTTGCCCAGCAGCGGTATATATTTCAGGCGGTTGGATTTTTCCGGGTGGAAAGCTGCCCGACGCAAGCCGTCCTCCCGTTGGTCGGACTCGCGGCGGAGAAAGTCATCCGCGACCGGTATATTTCAGACGGCCGGATTTGTCCGGCTGGAAAGCTGCTCGACGCAAGCCGGCCTCCCGTTGGTCGGACTCGCGGCGGACAACGTCATCCGCGGCCGGTATGGAAGCGTTTTTCGCTCCAACGCCCGGCACGTGATGTGTTGTACCCGCTCCGGGTGCGTGCCACGGGTGTCGGAGAGCGGTATGGGGTCGCGAGCGACGAGAATCGGCGAAGAGATCGCTCGGGACGCTGCGCGGTGCGTCTTGGTGGGTGGCTATTGGTGCTACTTTTTGCCGCTGTCTTGGGGGGCGGGCTTGCCAGCGCCTCGAATGGGGAGTCTGGGCCGCGTGAACGAGAACAGGTTGGACAGTGGATCCAGCAACTGAACGATCAGCGATTTGATGTGCGAAGCCGAGGGACCAAGAAGCTGATCGAAGCCGGCGAGGCGGCGGTGAAGCCGGTCTTGGAAGCGGTGGAGACCGGAAATCTAGAGGTTTCGACCCGCGGCGTTTATGTACTTCGTCGCTTGGCGTACGGCTCGGATTTGGCGGCACGGGAGCGAAGCTTGGCGGCGCTACGGGAGATCGCGCGGTTGGCCGACAAGCCAGCCCCTGCCCGAGTGGCTCGAGAGGCAATCGCTGGTTTTGACAAGGCCCGGGAACGACAAACGCTCAGAGAGTTGGAGCGGTTGGGCGCTTCAATCGATAACCAGCGTCCGACACCGTTCGCGGCGGAGGGGCGACTGGAGATTGAAATTGGACCGGCTTGGAAAGGCGAGCTGAAGGATGTGAAACGTCTTGTCTGGGTGCGAGATCTTTGGAAACTCACGTTGGCGGGGCCCCAAGTCATTGATTCGTGGGTTGAAATCGTCAAGGATCTGCCACAAGTCAAGTACTTGGTCATTAAGAACGCGAAGATTACCGACGCCGCATTGACCACCGTCGGACAGGTAAAAACGCTGGGCTATCTCGACTTGATGTATACGCCGGTTACCAATGCCGGGCTCGAACACCTGAGGGACATGAAAAGCATCCAAATGATCCGGTGCTTTGGCACGAAGATCACTCGGGAGGCGGCGCGGGGACTGGCGGCGGAGCGGGGCGATGTCGAAGTCAAACACAAAATGGGGGGATTCTTGGGCGTCCGTTGCCAACCCGCGCCCGAGCCTTGCCGGGTGATCTTGGTCACGCCAGGCAGTGCGGCGGATCAGGGGGGGATCAACAGAAAAGACATCATTACGCGGTTTGATGGTCATCCGGTCGCCAGCTTTGACGAGCTGGAGCAGCTTATTGCTCGCAACGAAGTGGGCGATACGGTTGAAATCCAGGTACTTCGCGGCGGCAAAGCACTCGATCGGCCCCTTTCCCGTCCGTCGGAAAAGCCGTTGGGGATCGAGGGGACCCCTACCGCTATCGGGATCAACGTCGAGAAGGTCGAAAGCGGGAGCGCGGCGGCGGAAGCAAGCGTCCGCACGGGCGATTTGATTGTGGCCTTGGACAGGCAAAGGGTCTCCAGCGTCGCCGACCTTCGCCGACTCTACAAGGAAAAGGACGCGGGCTGGGTTGGACGGTTGTTAATCCTGCGAAATGCTCAAACGAAAACCATGAAAGTGGCCCTTGGGCAGTGGAACGAGTGAGCCCTGCCGCCCAACACCCTTACCTGCAACGGATGAGCTCCTGGCGTTTTCACGCCTCGCGCGCCTCGCTGTCGTTCCACATCGGTTCGAGTGGTCCCGAGCGCATACGGGCCGGCGCGGTTGCCCTTGAACGGCTATTCGTTTTCCACGCGGGAGTTCAACATGGCGGATCAAGAGAGACTCATCTGCGCTCGGTGCCAAGCGATCCTAACTCCGGGCACGGGAACACTGTGGGAAGTTCGCATCGATGCCGTCGCGGATCCCTGGCCGCCCAATTTCACGCAAGAGGATCTGCAGTCGGATAGGCCCCAAAAAGAATGGCGAGAGCTGGTTGAGCGGATGAAGGATCTTTCACCCCGCGAGGCGATGGAACAAGTCCAACGCCAGATGGTGATTCACCTCTGCAACCGATGCTTCGCGCAGTGGTATGAGCATCCCGCTGGCTGACGTTCGCCCAGGACCGCGTGGTGTGGCCCCACGCCCGCGGATCCATTATGTCGACGGGAGAACAGCTGAAACCAACGGTTTCCGGTCGGGGTAATACTGGTCAACGTGGCGATATGATCCGCCCGGAAGACTTTCGGGATCCGGCGCAATCCCCCGAAAATACAAGGGTTTGGCAGCTCCTCTCGCGGTTTTCTGTCCGCTTCTAAGGAGACAACTTATGAACGAGTTACGCATGAGTCGGTGGATTTGGCGTTTGGTGCTTTGCGCCGCCGTTTCCGGCGTTTTGTTGACGTCATCGGCCCGCATGGCCCTGGCCCAGCGTCCCGGTGCTCCGAAGTTGCTGCCCAAAATGACGCTCGCATACGTGCGCGTGGCCGACAGCGGCGAATTGGTGGACGCGTTCATGCAGACCTCGATGGGCCGACTGGGGCGCGACAACCAGATCCGGCCGCTGGTCACGCAACTTTACGGCTCAGCCGCCCAAGCCTTCTCGGAGTCGCAAGAACAATTGGGGGTTTCATTGGATGAGTTGCTGAGTATCCCGCGGGGGGGGGTCTGTGCTGCCTTGGTGGGTCGCGAGCAGGGCAAGCCCGCGCTGGCGTTCTTGGTGGACGCGGGCGGGAACATGCCAGCAGCCCGAAAACTTTTGGACGCCTGCGTCCGGCAGGCGGAACAAAACGGACAACGTGCACGCACCGAGCAGGTCAAGGATGTCGAAGTGACCGTGCTGAACGATTTCGCGTTCTGCGATCGAGACGATACGCTGCTGCTTAGTTCGTCCCCGGAGCTGATCAAAGAGGTGCTGCGGGTATGGGACGGCGAGCACGAAGAGATGGAAACGCTGGCCGACAATCCAACGTTCACGACCGTCACGCGACCCAGCGTTGGCACGCGGGACGCGCGTCCCGAGATCAGCTGGTTCGTCGACCCCATTAACTTAATCGACCAGGTAACCCGGGACAACGATGGCGCCCAGATTGCAATCGCCATGTTGCCCTTGTTGGGACTTGACGGAATCAAGGCGGCCGGCGGCAGTATCATCTTGCCGACCAAGGAATTCGACTCAATCAGCCACCTGCATGTGCTGTTGGATAGTCCGCGCGAAGGCATTCTGAAGATGGTGGCCCTGGAAGCGGGCGAGGTGACCCCGGAGGACTGGGTACCGCGGGATGCCGCTTCCTATATGACCGTTAACTGGGACCTGCAACAGACGTTCGACGAGTTGGAAACACTACTGGATGGGTTCCGGGGAGAAGGGTCCTTCCAGGATATGATTCAAAGGCGCTTTTCCGACCGGCTCGGAATCGACTTTCAACAGGAAGTGTTGGACCAGTTCGATGATCGCGTCACGCACGTCAGGTGGTTCGAGAAACCCGCTCGGATCAACAGCGGCACCAACTTGTTCGGCATTAAACTGAAAGACGCGGAGGCGTTTGAAGACACGCTCGACGCAATCCTCGCTCAAGCCGGGGACCGAGCGGCGAAAAAAAGCCATCAGGACATCACGTACCATGAACTGACTCCGCCCCGTAACCAGCGGCAGTCAGAGCGAGTACTGGTACGACGCCCCACGCCTTGCTTGGGCATTGTCGGCGATCATTTGCTCGCGTCCGACAGTGTCAAGTGTCTGCAAGCCGCGATATCCGCGAAACGGTCTCCCGCGGATTCCTTTTCGGACCAACTCGATTTCAAACTGATCGCCAGTCGAATTGAACAGGAACTAGGGGCTCGCGAGCCGGCGATGATCCGTTTCCAGCGTCCTGAAGAGAGCATGCGGTCGTTTTACGAATTGGCCACGTCGCCGACCACCCGCCGCAGACTCAACGAAATCGCCCAAGACAACCGGGTCTTCCGGATTCTCAATGACGCGCTTCGGGAAAATCCGTTACCACCGTTTTCGGCGATCGCCAAATACCTCGCGCCCAGCGGTGGCATGCTGACCAGCGACCCGTCGGGCTTGCACTATACGGGGTTTTCATTCAAACGGGAGTGAAATGGCCACGGCTGCGCCATACAGCAGTCTTGCGCGACCGAGACGAAACGCCTCGCCGTACGATCACTCGACGGGCAAACGGGGGGTTTGGGGTGGGGTAATGAAAAACTCTAAGGTGCCTGGCGTGGCATTGTTGCGCCGATCGCCGTGCTGTTGTAGAGGCAATGAGCCCCGGTGGGGCGCGCCTCAAGAGCCGACGGCGCCAGCCCTGGGGATCCTACAACGCCCCGAAGGGGCCCGCACAAATGAGCCCAGGCAGAGCGCAGCGCCGCCCTGGGACATGATGATCCCAAAGAGCCCAAGCCCTGAAAGGGCGTCACTTTTAAACAGCCCATCTCCAATCCTTCCACCAGAGACGCGCGACAAACACAGGCCAACCGAGTTGCCCTATTTTGCCCAGTGTTCGGCGTCTTCATCAGCCCAGGCCGTGGCTGGGTGGGGGCCGGCTGGGGTGGTCAATTTCTTAGGTGGTTCACGTTTCGACTGTTGCGCATTTGAAGATCCCTCTGTGTTCGGCGTAGGTGACGTTACGGCGGAAGGTGTCTATCGTGTTGAAGCTCTTGGCGTACCCCGTGAAATAACAAGTTGCGCAACAGACTCGCACTGCGCATTTTCGCTATCCCATTCAGCTTCCCGACTATTGCCCAGCCCCCCGTGGCCCCGCGGGTACAAATCACCACGGGACGTCCCCGCCGCCCGCTGAAGGCGGGCCACATCTTAGCATGGGGCGGAGCGCAGCGCAGCCCCATGATTCCG
>JBNJEM010000374.1:0-7757 GCA_051745935.1 Planctomycetota bacterium | reverse complement strand
TCTGGCATTGCGATGGGTCGGCCATCCGCGTTGGTTCAGCACACACTAACTTCCAAACCACGATTATTGACTGAAAAATCGAAAAACCGGGCTCGTTCGTTGGGTGGATGTGCATTGAGTTCCCGCCGCGCGCACGTGGCCTCCTCGGTGCCGCGGCAAACCAGCAGCAGGAAGCCGCCGCCGCCGGCGCCGAGCAGTTTCGCGCCGTGAATCCAGGGGCGGACCCGCGCGAGTATCCCTTCGATCTCGCCGGTGCTGGAAGCTGGATCGAGGCGTTTGTTGAGTTCCCAAACTTCACCAATCAAGTGTCCCAACTCGGCCAGTTCCTTCTTGGCGATTGCTTCCCCGACCCGAGGCGCGATGTCATGCAGGTCATGCAGCACGCTCATCGCTTCCCGGTCCCGGTCCAGATACCGCCCCACGACCTGCTGCAGGATGTTCTTGGCCAATCGCGTGACGCCGGTATAGTACAACAGGGTTTGGCCGCCATTTTGGCCGGGGTCCAGGATGTCGGCCGGGAAGTAGCGAATGGTCGTGGCCGGGATCATGCCCGGCGGGCTGCTGATGAGCTTGACGCCATGGACCAAACCGCCAATCTGATCCTGCCAACCGCCGCCGGTGGTCATTTTTTGCTCCAACCGCAGGACCTCATAGAACAATTCCCGTTCGGACAGCTCGCGTCCCAAAACCCGGTTAATGGTGGCCAGCAGCACGGAGCCCATGATGCTGGATGTCCCGAGACCGCTTCCTTTGGGGATCGCCGCGAGGGTGGTCAGTTCCAATCCGCCCCCGAAATGGTTCAGGAATTCGCCGAGCGATTCGGTGGCTCGCCGTTCGAAGCCGGAAATGGCAAGTGCCGCGCGGACCAAGGAGAACTGACCGGAGAGCGCGTCTGGCTGGCACAGATGGTCCCAATGGCACAGCTCGATTTGGCTTCCCATGTCAATCGAGCGGACTCGGATGACCGGTTCGGAAATGACGCGGGCAAAGGCTTGGATCGGCGATTGGCCGTTGAGTTCGACCGCGGCATTCAGGACGCAGCCTCCATGTTCCAGCGAATACGGGGGCGTATCGGTCCAACCGCCGGCCAAGTCGAGCCGTGCCGGAGCGCGTGCCCAGACGATCTCATCGGGCCGCAACGCGTTGTGCGGCATCGGATGACTTTTGGTGCCGGAGATGATTTGCGCTCGCAAGTGCGAGAACGCAAAATCGCGGGCTCGCTTGACCCAAGCGGCGACCGATGCCGCGTTGCACGGCCGAAGCCCCGCCTCGTCAAGCCAGGCACGATCTTCACTCGCCAGCAACGCGTCCGCCTCGGCGAGCGTGTGGACGGTCACGGGACGGTCACTATGGGCTTGCAATTCGACCGCGGAGGCCAACGTGTGCACGATGCGCGACACCCCGAACGCTTCCCGGGGATCCAAGCGATCGGCGTGAGTGGCCTGCCAACGCGCGTGGGAAATCACCGCCGCCACCCACTCGGCCGCCAATCCGCTCCGGTTGATAACATAAGACAGATCGCGGGCGGAAAAGGCACTTTCGTGCCGGAACTGATAAAGCAGATTCTCGCGAATCTCCGCCGCTCGAGCGTCGAGACGGCGGTCGTGAAATGCCTGGATATCGGCCAGCCAAAGCATCTCTTCGAAACTATACCGGTCCGCTTCCACCCATGCTCGTAATTGGTCGCTGGTTGCCTGCGTGGCCTGGAACATCCATAGCCAATGCCGATAACCATCCCGTCTTGGTTCCGCCGGAAACAGTTTGGCGTTCCAGACGGTGCGCTGGGCGGTGGGTAACCGCCGGTCCCAAATCTCCAGGTCCGTGGCCCCACACGCCTCCAGCCACCAGCTGAGCGGTTCACCACACAAGTATACGTCGGCGGCCGGGGTATCGTGAAGCGGATCCTCGTCGCGATAGCAGCGCACGAAATACACCGAGCAACCGTTTCGATCGTGGCCGGGCAGCACGTCCAAACAGGCCCCGGCAGGAAGCTCCAGCGGCTCGTCCACGTCCACTCCCACGACCACCACGCGGTCGGATAACGAAAGCGTTTCGCGTACATTGCACCCTTCGACCCAGGCGTCCGCTTCCGGGATTGGGACGTCGCGGGAGAAGCGACTATTCATATGGATACACGCCCCGTCGCGGCCCAACCGGTTCCGCTCTTGAACCAAACGACGCCCGCTGGAGAGAATCTCCGACGTGGAACCGAAATGCAGAAACCCACATTGGTCGAGCACGCAAACGGCGGAAGGCAAACGGGAAGCCAATTGGTGGAAACGGCTGAGCAGCTCCGTGGGCCAGCGCGAACCGCTGTCGCGAACGGTCTCCAGATACTCCTCCCAAGTCGTCTCGCTGCCGAGCGCACAGCAGATTTCGCGGTAGAAATCCAAGCCGTGGGACATCATGGCGTCGCGCATTTCGACCGACATGCCAAGATGTCGATCGGTGTCACGGCCTACGTCACACATCTGGAGAAATCGCGTCGCCGTGTCCGCGTCGAATTCGATCACGCCGATATCGAGTATCGTCTTGCCAAAGAGGTTGATCGCCCCCAACTGCTCCTGACGTTCCACTGACGGCTTTTGCAGGAACCGCCGGATGGTCCCAGCGTTTTCACAGCAGTAAACGCCATGATGGGCAGCGCGTTCGGGAGGCGCCTGACAACCGAGCCCGGTAATCCCCGCACTGGCGAAATGGACCGCGGCCGGATCGAACCGGAGCAGGACATCGCCCGAGGTGATGATGACCTGGCCACGCCCGGGCGGCGGGCCCGGTAACGCCGCGTAGATGGGCAATTGGCGGTCGAACAGCGTCATGCCCAGCGCGCCATCACTGTCGCACGGGAGCGGTACGAACACCTTGCCAGCCGGCCCGTATGCCGGTAGGCGCCGTGAATCACCGCCGCCGTGGACGATCAGGATCCGTAGTTGGCCAAAACTGGCCCGCCAGGCATCCGTGTCCCGTACGTCTTGCTGGGCGCTCAGCACCTCAAGCAGGCAGCAGATCGTGCTGCCCCCGCTGCCCACGCGTTTTCCGTCCGGGTCAGCAACCACCATCCATTGTTGGAACCCGGACAAAAAACCCAACTCCTCGCGAATGCGAAGCTGTTGTCGGTACAGTTTCGCCTGGGACCGGTTAGCCGCCGTGAGAATCAGATAGTCCCAGCGTTTGCTCTGCATCGTACGAAACCCTCTCTAACTGGAGATCGCGTATCTCTTGATCCAAACGATCAAGAGTGAGTTCGTAGCAGGTGCCTCCGGAAAGGATAGCATAAACCCCAGCATTGCATGAATCAGAGAATGCAATTCTCTCGAATGTCGCATTTCATGGCATCACACGCTCTTCGACCCACGGATACGTTCGCTCAATGCCACGCCGCAGCGACCATTGTGGTCTCCAGCCTATCGCATAAATCTTCTCGTTGCTGAAGTTCCTGAACTGGACGCCAACGGGGCCCTCGACGTGACGAATGGTGATCCTTTTTCCGGCCACGTTGGCGACGGTGTTGACGAGCTGATCCACGGAGACATACTCGGGAAGCCCGATGTTTGCCGGGACATCCAGATCGGACTGCGTGAGCATATGAATCCCACGCACCATGTCATCGACGTACGTGTAGGATCGAATCGCGGAACCATCGCCCCAAACCTCAACTTCTCCTCCGTCTTCCGCTTCGGCCACCTTGCGGCAGATGGCGGCTGGGGCCTTTTCGCGACCCCCACGCCACGTTCCTTCCGGGCCGTAGCAATTCTGGAATCTGGCAATCCGGATCCGCATCCCGTGTTGTCGGCCGTAGGCGAGTGCCATTCGCTCGGCGTACAGCTTCTCCCAGCCGTATTCGTTATCGGGACAGGCGGGATAGGCCGCTTCTTCAACCATTTCGGGTTCGCCAACCTCCATGTCGCGATAGACGCAGACCGAAGAGGAGAAGAAGTAGGTCTTGATGCCAGCCTTGGCTGCCGAATGGATCATGTGGATATTGATGAGCGCCGAGTTGCGCATGATCTGGCACTCAGCGGCGTGAATGAACCCCATGCCTCCCATATCCGCCGCAAGCTGGTACACTTCATCGAAAGTCCCATTGGGCAGCGTGCAGGCAGCATCGGTGTTTTCTTCACGTCTCAGGTCGAGCAACAGGAACTCGTCGGCGTTGCTTTCCGAGAATTCAGGCCGCTTTCGATCAACGCCGCGAACCCAGTAGCCGTTATTGTTCAGGTACGTGACCAGATGGCTACCGATAAAGCCACCCGCGCCGCACACGAGTGCTGTTTTCATTGGGGTTCATTCGCCTCTGTCAGTTTGGGTATGCGCTTCGAGGAGATAAAAGGTGGGCTGCCCATGTCATTGTAGGCCATCCGCGCACGAGGGCGACACGGCTGGCGACCAACCATCATCATTGGGACCTCGCGCGGCGGGCAGCAAGATCCGCGACGAAGGCTGCGTGTTCAGGGCTTGCAAAACCACGAGCTTGACTCTGTTGCACCGTGCCCCAGTCCAAGTTCAGCATCGCCATGGCGTGAAGATGCAGACCGGGTAAGACGGAAGACCGATAGACACCGTCCGCGTCCGTGGATTGTTCCATGTATTTGCCACCGACCAAGCGGAAGCAATATGTTTGGGGCTGGCGAATCGTGATGACGATGTACTCACCCACTCCCGCCTCCTCGTACCGCTTCAGCTTATCGTGCAAGTCGTACGACTCACTGCTTGAGGCCACTTCCACGACCAGTTCGGGCGCGCCATGCACGTAGTCTCGTTCGTCGGTTCGTGTTTGACCGCCACAACAGGGTTCGACAATGATACATGCGTCGGGTTGCACTTCCGTATCGGGACTTAAGATGACGGTCACATTGTCAAGCACCGCCGTGCCAGGCGTCCGTGTTTCGTACTGGCCCAACCAGCGGATCACCCGGGTATGATATCTCGCATGGGGCCGTGACAGCGGTGACGGCACGACCACGACCCCCCCAATTATACGGGTCTCGGATGACTTTCTCCGCCGCGAGTCCGACCAACGGGAGGACGGCTTGCGTCGGACAGCTTTCCATCCGGAAAAATCCAACCGCGTGAAATATAACTCCGCCCGAAAGTCCGTGGGCATGCTTTCGTACCGCTTGTGAAACGTGGGCTGGTCCAAATGGTCCGCGGCCTCCAACACCGGCGGCGCATGCATGGGACGCGAGTGTGCGGTGGGGGTTGAATTGAGCATGCCTAGACCCTGCAGTTGCATAACGATTGAAGTAGGACGGGTCTCCAGGCCCGTCTGTTGCCGTGCGAAACCGACTTTGATTCACTGTCTGTAAAGTTCACGAAACGTGAAGTCTGCAAACATCCGCAAGATGACCATTTTCCACTGTGATAGACGGGCCTGGAGACCCGTCCTACGCATTCCTTTTTGCAACGTTGGGGTAGACCCTTGATATGAAACACGGCAACCCAGTCGGCCGCGCCGCCTGTTCCGAGATTACAGGCCATCACACAACCGCTCAGGTTTCCTCGCCCCCCAGAAACTTTTCGAAAGCGGGGACCAAGTTTTGTGACGAACTGTAAGATACAATCTCGTTAACGAGCGGGCGTAATCTCAAGTATCGAGTACAACAAGGCCTCCATTATCGCTTGCTCCTGGGCCCTTGCGGCTTTCTTGTCCAACCGTCGTGTTAGCCGCCCAATTAGACGACTTGATCAGGCGGTTAAACCGTTACTGATTCAGAGCTCACCAGGTGTGGGAACCACGAACGGCCCGCGATAGTCACGTGTCAACAGTTGATCGGCCTCGGGGCTGTCGACAAAGCATTCGTTGTCGGAATCAATGCCCAGCCACGGCCCGAGCTTGAGTGGGGGGAACGTGACGCGGCGGTC
Organism: Planctomycetota bacterium; assembly: GCA_051745935.1. Lineage (GTDB taxonomy): Bacteria > Planctomycetota > Planctomycetia > Pirellulales > Pirellulaceae > JBNJEM01. The sequence continues at coordinate 1,895 of JBNJEM010000374.1, read as the reverse complement.
TTCCAAGTCGAAATCGTTGGCCGCCAGGTACTCCTGAATATCGTTGTATGTGCCCACTGGGTCCCCGTTGACCTCCAGCGACTCAAGCCGCTCAGTGATTTCCTCGGGCGAAGCGGGTTGGGCTAGCACTTGCGAGATGTTGCCGACGTGTACCAGGGCGGTTGAAAGATGTCCTTCCACAATCGGAGCGTTCAGGTCCTCCACCTTGCGGCTTCGCACGGCTCGCACGAAGTTATCGAAGTGATTGTCGCCTGGCCCGCTTAATTTGGTGACCACGTTGCCCTCGGGATCGAAGACCGTGTTGGAACCCAAGGTTCCCACGATGTACCCCTCGGTTCCTTCAATTAATATGGATCCACCCCGCTCGGGCTTGTCCGTTTTCAGATTACGGACCTCTTGGACCACCGTCATGTCGCCGAAGTCGTGGATGGTCACTTGCGTGTTCGGCGTTTCGCCGGCGTCATTGAACTGGCGGGCCCCGTAGCTCAGCACGCGGCGGCCCAGTCCTTTCAAGTCCACCATCAGTCGCATGGTATCCACCCGATGCACGCTGTTGTTGCCCAGTTCGCCGTTGCCATAATCCCAGATCCAGTGCCAATCATAATGGAAATGCGGCCGCCGCACGGGCAGCTGCATGGGGGCGGGGCCGGCCCATAGATTGTAGTCGACGGTTTCCGGCGGATCGTAGTTGCCCAGCGGCCCCATATGCCGGCGCGGCCGGTACGTGTAGACATGGGCGAGTTTGATTTTCCCCAGCTTTCCGGATTTGATGTACTCGGCCGCCGCGCGGTTGGTTCCCGCCGAGCGATACTGCGTTCCGCCCTGGCAGATCCGCTGGTATTTCTCCATCGCCTGAACCATGCGGCGACCTTCGCTGACGTTGTGGCTGACCGGTTTCTCCACGTACACGTCTTTTTTGGCCTGCATGGCCCAGATCGCCGCCAACGAATGCCAATGATTGGGCGTGGCAATGCTCACGATATCAACCGACGGATCCTGGAACACGTCCCGCATGTCGGGAACCCACTTGGGTACCCGGCCCCCTTGCCGCTCGCCAATCCGCTTCGCGCGGGCCGGACCAATGGCCTCGTCGGGATCGCACATGTAGGTGACCTCGCAGTCGTCCCGACCCGCGAAGACGTCGGCATGAGCACTTCCTCGGCCCCGAACGCCCAATACCGCCACGGCAAGCTTCTCGTTGGCACTCTTGGACTGCTGTTCGCCCGCCACGGCGAGCGTGGGTGAGTCCGCGGCGGCCAGGGCGGTTGCCGTGGCGACCATTGAGTCTTTGAGGAAACGACGACGGCTGAAGTGATTCATGGCAATCTCCGTGTCAGGCAAGGCGGATCGAAGCCGCAACCAGAGTTTCAATGGCGCCCCCCCAGCCGGTGTAAGCGGCGGGAATCGAACACCAGACGGAGACTATTTTCGCCGGAAAAACACGTGAAAGCAAGCCCAGCGGGCCGCGAAAGCGAATGCCGAGAGTAGCCGCACATCGGTGCACGGCGGGATCATCCAGGATCGCTTCGGTGCCCGGACGACCGAACGTCCATGCCAACACCGCCGATTCTCCGCGTCTCAAGTCTCACGCCGAGGGGAGGACACGAGCCAGATCTATTCCTTGCTTTGCCATGGCTTCGGGGCCACTGGTTGCTTGTCGGGTCTCGTGCCCCGAGAACGCAACCTTTCCGAACGCCCTAACACTCGATGGAACGTCTCCGTCGGCAACGGAGCGTTAACCAGGGTGTCAACAACGCCTTCGGCCATACCGTGGACAACCTGCCGGTCCCCTCGCTCGAACCGTATCAAGACAGGCAGTGGCCGCTGATCGAGAAAAAATATGCCGCCATGGTGACCCGGCTCGATCGGGATGTCGGCCGGATCCTGGACCTGCT
>JBNJEM010000373.1:0-7761 GCA_051745935.1 Planctomycetota bacterium | reverse complement strand
CCAGGCGGTTCGCGTTTGGCCCCCGTCCGCGCGCCTATCGCGAACATCCGTTGGTGGAATCGATGGGCAGCAAGTCGATTTTCGTCGCCGCGTCCAGGAAACAGGCGTTGCCTTCGTCCGTGTCCAGGTGTACCTCGAGTTTGCTCGTATCGTCCGCCCGCACCAAAATGTCTTCGAATACCGTCGTGCACGGGGGGGATTCAACTCGCAGCCGCATCGACTCGCCGTCTTCCACGCCCAACAGTTTGGCGTCGCCATGATTCACGTGCACGTGCCGCGCCGCGCGAATCACTCCCCGATCCAGCTCCACCACCCCCTTTGGCCCGACTAAAACGCAGCCGGGCGTGCCGTCGATCCGACCGCTGTGCCGAACCGGCGCGTCAATGCCCAGCGAAATGGAATCGGTAAACGCCAGCTCCACTTGACTGGCCTTGCGCGTCGGCCCCAATATCCGGACCGTGGGCAGCATCCGGCGCCGAGGTCCAACCACCATGACCGTCTCTTCCGCCGCGAAGAATCCCTCTTGATACAGCGGCTTCATGGGGGTCAGCGTATGACCGGCTCCAAAGAGGGCCTCCACGTGCTCGTCCGTCAAATGGACGTGCCGGGCCGAGATGCTAATAACCAGCTCCGGCTTCGCTACCGCCTGGCCGTTTCCCGCATCCGCCAAAGGCTGCTGTAACACAATCTGCCGCACAATGCGTTCTATCGTGGCACGATCTATGGAAGAAGCAGATACCATGGGGACCTCTTATGTAGGATTTCTCAATAATGTACGTCGTGTTTCGGCTCTATGCCTCCAAATCCGGTCCCGCCGACAGCAACCGGACGCCAGCTTCTCGCACCCGGCAGCGCCACGCAGCTGAAATCCCGTTGTCGACCACCAGCGTATCGATCTCCGATAACCCGCACAACAAGGCCAAACTGCTGTGGCCGAATTTGGAACTATCGGCCACCACGATGACCTCGTCCGCCGCTTGCATCATCGCTTGCTCCGTGCCCACCAGCAGCAAATTGCTGTTGTAAAACCCGTGGTCATTCACCCCGGAGACGCTTAACACCGCGCGCCGAGCCGTCAAATTGGCGAGCATCCCGTTGGCGTACGGCCCCAAGCACACGCCGCTTCGCGTGTGCACGTTGCCGCCGATAATCACCAGATCCGCCCGGTCACTTGCCGTGAACAAGTTGGCCACCGGCAACGAATTCGTCACCACTTGCAGCGCCCGATCGACCAACAGACGCGCCAGCTCATACGTGGTGCTGCCGCCGTCCAACACCACGGTGTCGCCTTCTTCAATCAGTTCGGCCGCTCGCTGGGCAATCCAACGTTTCTGTTCCAGCTGTTCCGCCTGAAGACGCTCAAAGTGCGGCAACTCTGGAGAGGGGCCCGTGTAGTACACGCCGCCATGCGTCCGCTTGGCCGACCCCGTTTCTTCCAATACATCCAGATCGCGGCGGATCGTCGATTCGGAAACGTCCAGCGATTCGGCGAGTTCAGACAAGGGGGAAAACCCTCGCCGCCGGACAAGCTCGAGCAGCCGACTACGGCGCGATTCTGCCAAAGTCTGTGACGCCATGAAATTACTTTACCCAGCCCCCTATATTCCCCCGATTCTACCCATTTTTTTTACAGCCCGTAACAAAACCGAGCCCCTGCTTCCAAAATTCCTGGGATGACGGGACATTCGCGTGGTTTTGTTATCGGTTCCTGGATTATCGCTCATAATCGAGCACATTTCAATCGTCTAAATGGTAGAATTCCGTCATTTTTTGGCGGTTCGGCGCTCGGAGCGGACCACGGAAAGCGTTAGCCCGGTCCCGGCTGGATCCATCCGGCCATTGTGCAGAGCCCGCGAGCCCCCGGGACGCTGGGGGGTTCTGCCCCCCGGACAGTCTTATGCCCCCCTAGGAAACAGCAGCGGGACGGAAAGACTACGATGGGGCCCGTTACCTGCCATGTTTTTGTCTTGGATGTTTTTGTCTCGACATGCAGTTAGACAAAAAGATGGGAAACAAAAAAATGTCCGCCGAGATGGCGTCACAACGGACAATCACATGAGAATGAATATAGGGATTGCAAGATCGGGGGAACGTTCGAGTCACGGACGATACCGTGGTAGTGCCCTGCCATCATGCTCCGGACAAACTCCGCGCTCACTAGCCTGGATCCATCGCAACAACTCAGCCCGGAGGGGGGTCGAGCCCGCTATGCCGTAGTTCTACGATTATGCGTTGAATTTCCGCTTTCGCTGACCGGCCACCACATGCGCCCCTGTCAAATATATTTCAGGCGGTTGGATATTTCCGGATGGAAAGCTACCCGACGCAAGCCGTCCTCCCGTTGGTCGGACTCGCGGCGGAAAAAGTCATCCACGACCGGTATAATTAGCCCCCTGAAAATCGCTGGCAGAGCTGGTGCATGAGCTCGGATTGAACCAAGCCCGAACAGTCAAGCCTCTTCGCCCTCTCTCTGCGTGGCGTGCGGTTCTCCGCGATTCTGACCCATTCTCCGCGATCTACCGGGAAGAACTTCCCGGGCCCCTTTTCTGTTCAAACAGCTCGTCAACGGAAAACCGCCAGCCGTCCACGGCGTCGGTGGCATCGACGTGTTGACCTTCCATGAGCACCGCGATCCGGGTTGGAGATCGATAGGCGTGGATGGTTCGCGTTTCTGGGTCGACGAGCAACACCAAGCGACTCCCAGCGCGAAGCCAGTCCAGGGCTTTCGACTCGACCTCCGAAAAGGTATCGCTCGGCGAGATATCCTTCAGGCGGTCGAATTTGTCCGGGTGGAAAGCTGCTCGACGCAAGCCGTCCTCCCGTTGGTCGGACTCACGGCGGACAAAGTCATCGGCAACCGGTATGACTTCCGCGGCGAGGTCGGGGGCAAGGGGGATAAAGCCCGTATCGTCGGAGAGGCGTGCGAGTCGCGACGCGGCCACGAACGCGGTATCGGGCGCTCGCACGGTATCCGGATCACGGTCCAGGAGAAAGCCGGTTTCAGCGGCATATACAGCGCCCAATTGGTGGGCCTCGACATGGTTACTCAGGAGCTGCCCCAATTTCATGGCAACGCGGCCGTGTCGGCCGCCGGTGGGGGACATCATTCTCAGTTGCCCTTTGATTAACTCGTATCGCGAATTGTCCTTGGGCATCAGCAGCAATTGGTCCGCCGTGGTGATAGAGCCCGTGAAGCTCGACATCAGAATATCCTCTCACGTTGCGACCGAAAAAACCTCCCCGCACCTATTGTATCCGACCTATTGTATCCGAACGCGACGCCCGTGGACCTGAACGCGTCCTTGAGCGATCCACTGGATCGCTTGGGGATACGCCTCGCATTCCGCCTCGAACACGCGGGCGGCCAGCTCTTCGGGGGTATCGTCCTCGCGCACCGGCACGACTCGCTGGAGGATAATTGGCCCATGATCGTATTGGTCATCCACGAAGTGAACCGTGCAACCACTCACTTTCGCCCCGTATTCCAGCACGCTTTCGTGGACCCGCAACCCATAGAATCCCTGGCCGCAGAAGGCGGGAATCAGAGCCGGATGGATATTGATGACCCGGTTGTGGAAATCGTCCGGTATCAAGACATGTTTGAGGAACCCGCCCATCACCACCAATTCAACCGCCGCTTTCCGACAAGCCGCGAAAATGGCCTCGCTGAAGGCCTCTTCCGAACCGCTGTCGCGGAGCCGGACCACCTGGGTTTCAATCCCGGCCTCGGCGGCGAACTGAAGTCCTTGCGCCCGCGAGCTACTTGAGACGACAAGCCGGATATCCACGTCCAACTGGCCGGCGTCCACCCGTGCGATGAGGTTCCGGAGCGTGGTTCCGCCACCGGAGATCAATACGGCGATTGGCAGTTTGTTGTCAGACATGAAAACCCTGGGTCAAGAGCTTAATTGTGCGACGCCATTTCGGTACGTCCCCGCCGGCCCGAAGCCCAAACAGTAGGGCCGATTGACGAAACTCGCCCCCCATCCCCGGGTCCCTCGTTACGGCACGACATCCACGCAGATTTTAACATCCACGTCGGCGATATGGCAAACCACGGGCTCCACATCGGGGAGCGGTCCTTCGTTGATTTCAGTGGCCAGCGTTTCATTTTTGAGCAATTCGAGGTTTTCCTTCACGGCCGTCCAGATTTCACTGGAATCCGTTTCGATTCCCACGCGAATGCGGTCCGTATACTGGCATTCGAGCGATTTTCGGCGATCCTGCACGAACCGTTTGAGGTCTTGGGAGTACCCTTCGCGGATGAGTTCATCGGTCAGTTCGGTGGCCAGCACGACGACCAGATGCGGGCCTTGGGCGGCGGTCCATCCCTCTTTGGCCCGCAGTCGGACTTCGATATCTTGGTCATCCAACTCAACGGACTGGCCCTCGACATCCAAAACCACCTTGCCCTGTTCCTTCAGCTCCCGCAGCAGTTCGGCGCCATCGGCGGCCACCAGGTTCTTCTTGACCGCCGGCATCAGCCGCCCCAACCGCGGCCCAAGCCGTTTGAAATTCGGCTGGACTTGATACGAAATGTACTTTTCCCCCTCTTCCGTATAGGCAATCCGTTTGACATTCAACTCTTCGCACAGCAGGGCTTCATGCTGCTCCAACCACTGGCGGTGCGTATCGTCGGCCATGATCACTTCAACCCGCGACAAGGGTTGCCGGACTTTGAGTTTTGCCGTCATGCGAGCGGATCGGCCGAGGGACGCGATTTCTCTGAGCAACCGCATGCGTTCGGCGAGTTGGGTATCGACAAGCTTCGTGTCGGGAGACGGATAATCGCACAAGTGCACGCTCTCGACCGCCCCATCGCCAAAGACACCGGCCAGGTTCCGCCAGAGCGACTCGGCGAGAAATGGAACGAACGGCGCAACGAGCTTGCTGAGTGTAACCAAGCACTCATAGAGCGTCCAATACGCATCGATCTTATCCGCGTCCTCCCGATCGCTGCTCCAGAACCGGTCCCGGTTGCGGCGCACATACCAATTGCTCAAGGCATCCACGAGTTCGCTGATCCGGCCGCAGGCCCCATAGTTGTCGTAGGCGTCCATCATTTTCACCACGGAGGCCACGGTTTCATGCAACTCGCTCATGATCCACCGATCGATTTCGATGCGCCGGCCAACCGGCTGATAACCGGTCGCTCGCGCCAGCACGTCGGGCTCGAGTTGCCCGGCGTCACCCGTCAAGACCGCGCTGGGATCGAAGTGATCGATATTGGCGTAAATCACGAAGAAGCTATACACGTTCCACAGCCGCAACAGGAACTCGGGAATACTCTCCTTGATCGCCCGCTCACTGTAGATAATGGAGTTCCAGGGGGCCTGGTTGGAAAAGAAATACCACCGCAGGGCATCGGCGCCGTGCACGTCGAAGATTTCGCGAGGGCTGCGATAGTTCCTCAGCGACTTGGACATCTTTCCCACGCGGCGAGTGAATTTCTTGCCGCACGCCGCGCGGGCTTCTTCCTCTGAAAGAAAACGTTGTTTGCCGTCCTTCGACTCCCACCATTCGGCCAGCATCAGGCCCAGCACGATGCACGTGCGGTATGGGTGCGGGAATGGATGCGGCGCCGCGTCTTCGTCTCGCGAAGAGTCGTCGCCGAAGAGCAACGTGCTGATGGCCAACAGACTGTAGAACCAGCCTCGAGTCTGATCGATGGCCTCGCTGATGAAATCGGCCGGGAACTGATCTTCAAACCGGTCGCGATTCATGTGAGGATAGCCCCATTGCGCGAAGGGCATCGCCCCCGAATCGTACCAGCAATCGATCACTTCACTGACGCGGTGCATCCGCGCCCCGTCAGCGAAGGGGGAATCGTAGGTGACCGCGTCGATATACGGTTTGTGGACGCAGAGGTCATCGGGCAAGGCGGGATTCGCCGTTTTGGCCTTGAGCCAGACGTCGAACCCTACCGCCCCGGGCTTTCGCTTGAGTTCGGCGTAGCTCGCGACGGCCTCCATCTTGCCGGTTTCCTCGCAAACCCAAATGGGCAGCGGGGTTCCCCAATAGCGCTCCCGCGAGAGTGCCCAGTCGACATTGGTTTCCAGGAAATTACCAAACCGCCCGTCCCGAATATGTTCCGGCAGCCAATTGATGGTTTGATTATTGGCCAGCATCCGTTCCTTCAACTGCGTCGTGCGAATGAACCAGCTGCGGCGAGGGTACTGGATTAACGGATCATTCTCCGCTCGCCAGCAGAAAGGATACTCGTGGACGTACTGCTCGCGCATCAACAACAAGCCGTTTTCACGCAGTTGCTGTATGATGTCCTTGTCGGCCTCCTTGACCTCTCGTCCCTCGTATTCAGGGGTCTCATGCGTGAAGCGGCCGTCCGGCGCGACCGAGCAAATCAACTCGGGACCTTCACCGGCTTCAAACCGATCTTGCTCGGCCAACAGGACTTCGTAGTCAACTTCACCGAAGGCTGGGGCTTGATGGACAACGCCGGTACCACTTTCCACGGTTACGAAATCAGCCGGAACCACGCGCCAGGCCACGTGCTGCGTGCCGCCGCTTTTCAAGCGCCCTTGCCGTTGGCCATCGCGCTGGTAGTAGAATGGAAATGGCGGACGGTAACGTTCCCCGACGAGCTGGCGGCCGCGAACTTTCTCCTGCACGACAAAGGTTCGTTTGGCCTTCTCCGCCATGGTCTCCCACAGCGATTCCGCCAGTATCAGTTTCTCCCCTGATGGTTCATCCAAAACAACCACGTAGTCGAGGTCCGGATGGACGGCGGCGAACTGGTTACTCGGCAATGTCCACGGGGTCGTCGTCCAGACCAGTAGAGACGTGTTTTCGCGATCCAGTAGCGGAAAGCAGACATAAACGCTGGGGTCCGCCACTTCGCGATACCCTTGTCCCACTTCACCGCTGCTCAGCGCCGTTCCCCCTTGGGGCCACCACCAGACAATCTTATGCCCGCGATAAAGCAATTCGCGATCAAAGAGCTTTTTGAGCGACCACCACACGCTTTCCACATAGCTCTGATGGTACGTCACGTAAGCTTCGTCCAAATGGATCCAGAACCCCAGCCGTTCCGTCAAGTTCTCCCATTCCCGCATGTATTGCCAGACGCTTTCCTGGCATTTGTGAATGAACGGCTCCACTCCATACTGCTCTATCTCCTCCTTGGCATGGATGCCCAACGTTTTGCAGACCTCCGCTTCCACCGGCAAACCGTGGGTATCCCATCCCGCTTTGCGTTCACACAAGTAGCCGCGCATGGTGCGATAGCGAGGAAAGAGATCCTTGATGCCACGGGTAAGACAATGCCCCGGATGAGGCAAGCCATTGGCCGTTGGCGGCCCCTCGTAAAACACAAACTTCGGGGCATCGGCCCGCCGGGATAACGTCTTTTCGTAAATCTCGTGCTGTTTCCAAAATGCTAGGATTTCTTCTTCCTGGACCGGAAACTTCACATTGTTAGAAACAGGTTTGAACATCGTATTACATTCCCTTCTGGCAGCTGGCGGCAGAGCGTGGAGAACCAAATCAAGAGAGAGAAACGACGCGCACGACCAATGCCTCATCTTACCCGCTTGCATCCGCCGTATCCGTGCCGAACCAACCGCCGCGGCTTAACCCCTCCCCTCGCAATATATTTCAGGCGGTTGGATTCTTCCGGGTGGAACGCTGCCCGACGCAAGCCGCCCTCCCCTTGGTCGGACTCACGGCGCAGAAAGTCATCCGCGACCGGTATATTTCAGGCGGTTGGATTCTTCCGGGTGGAACGCTGCTCGACGCAAGCCG
>JBNJEM010000372.1:0-7768 GCA_051745935.1 Planctomycetota bacterium | reverse complement strand
CGTTCGGACAGTTAAAGGAAGTCAAGAGTCTGATGCCAGCTTGGCGAAAGGGCCAAGGCAAGAAGGCTTGTGAGTACGCACTTGCCGCGTGGCTGCGTGAAGGAATCCGTCAGGCGCGATCGATCAAGGTTGGTGCATTCGACCCCAGTGGCCTACGTTCCAAGATTGAAGCTCTTAGAGCCTTCACCCGGCAAGACCCGGATGATTTCGAGCCTGCACTCGTTGAACTATGCGCCAGACATGGTGTTGCGGTCACGTTCGTTCCACACTTGCCCAAGAGCTATGTCAATGGTGCAGCGTATTGGCTCAACGACAGGGCAGTGATTCAATTGAGCCTGCGGTTCAAATGGGCTGACATCTTCTGGTTCAGTTTCTTCCACGAACTCGGACACGTACTCCTGCACCTGACCGCACGAAAATCCTCGTTTCTTGACGAAAACGGTTTTTCATCCGGGGCGACAGGTGAAGAAGACGAGGCAGATGCTTTCGCTGCAAATACGCTAATCCCACCGGCCCAGTACGCGAAACTACTGTCGTCTTCGTTCACTCGGCCCGCCGTAGTCCGTCAGTTTGCCGAAGACATTGGTGTATCCCCAGGTATTGTCGTTGGGCGATTGCAGTTCGACAAACACCTGCACTACAGCCAATTAGTGGATTTGAAGGCGAAGTTTGCGTGGCGACGGACGACAAGTTAGTTCTGTCGCGACAAACATCTAGACAGGGGTTGACTTGGCCCTTGTCGTAGCAGAATGCAGACGGAGCCGAACTGTTTTGCAGGGACAGGGGGGTGTGGGGAGGCGTTGCTATGCCATCCAAAACTCTGCTAGTTCTGGCGAATTCCTTCAAACACGTGCCCAGTCGATGTGTCGCGGGCCGGGAAGTCTTGGATGAAGGAGACGAATACAGTCTGGACGGTTGGGTGCGTCCGGTCAGCAATCACGGCGAAGGCGAGCTGAGTTTTCGCGAAAGAAGCGTAGGCAACCGAGAGGTCAGGATTTTCGACTTTGTAACTATTCCACTGGCGAAGCCCGTCAATGATCCAACTCAGCCGGAGAACTGGCTGATCAGGAAAGCAGCAAACTGGATTGTAGGGGCTCTTCGTCGCGGTGGTATTCGTATCCGGCCATGATGCGTGTTGCCCCATGCTTCCCACCTTGCCACATTAATTGTACTACTCCCCTTTTTCGACCCGTCGTATTTGCGGGGGGTAGACGCAACGGCCCGGGCATTCACTGTGAGGGAGATATGAACCTCAAGCTCAGCGCGGATCACACCGTCGCCTCCATTTCCACGCGCGCGATGTCGAGTCCGGCTGATCGGACGTCCGCCACGGCCGACCGGATCGCCGATTCGAGCGATTCCGCTTCTCGGTCAAAGGCGATGTAGGTGGTCCCATTACGGGTAACGATGGTGCCGTCATCACAGCCGGACTCGTACAGGAGATCACATTGCTCACCGCTAAGCTCCGGCGTCGTCAGCCGGAGGACGAATTCGTAGACATTCATGGTTTACCACCTGACTCTGAATGAGAACAGTCGTCAACCTCTCTTCGGATCCGTCGTGCATGGCGTTCGGGATTCCTTGGCGTTGAGAACACGCGGATGATGCATCCATCTCGAGTGCCCAACGGACAAAGCAACTCTCCCCAGATATGAGCCCGTCCGCTCGCCTTCACAACCCGCCACCCGCGATCCACCGCATAGGCGATTGCTTGGCGAATATGCTTATTGGGATGCTCGGCCACCGCGAGTCTCTCCCCAATTATACCAACCCGGGACTGTCCGGTTCACCCCAATTGACGCGCCCGATCGATCCGCCGCAGGCAGCTTTCCACCCGGAAAAACCCAACCGCCTGAAATATACAAATCGTTGCCTTCGTCCGGCTTACGTGGTAGAATTCAATCATGTCCACAACCAGCTATCTCGATCGTTTTCTCGAACCGGTTACCGAGGCCCTCACGCCCGAGACGGCCCGTACGATCGTGAACCTGAGTACGGACGCCCAGACGCAGGCTCGCATCGAGACGCTTCGCGAGAAGGCCAACGACGGCACGCTGACCCCCGAGGAGGACGCGGAGTACAAGGAGTTCGTCGAGGCGGTCGACATCATCTCGATTATCCAGTCCAAGGCCCGGAAGTTCCTGGCCAAACGCTCCGCCTGACATGGACGCCGCAACGCGAGAGCTTATTCGACGGCGGGCGGGCGACGCCTGCGAATACTGCCGCATCCCGCAGGAAGCGACGTCTTCGATTGCCTTCCACGTCGAGCACACGATCGCGAGGCAGCATGGCGGACGGGACGATCCCGATCTGCTCGCCTTGGCCTGCGACCGATGCAACGCCTACAAGGGGCCGAACCTCACGAGCATCGATCCGGATAGCGGCGACATGGCCCCTCTGTTCAGTCCCCGCGCAGACGTCTGGCGCGACCACTTTGTGCTGCAAGGTGGTCGAATTGTTGGCATCACGCCCACCGGCCGCGCCACCGTCCGGCTGCTCAACATGAACGCCCGGCGCCGCGTTCAACTTCGCGAGGAATGGCTCGAAGAAGGCGGCGGTATCTGATGCTGGGCACTCCCTGCCCGATGACAATTCTAAGGGTGCCCTAAAGAAACGTCGCGAGCCGGCAGCCTGGCCGGCACGGCGAGTAGCCCCCCGCAGCCTACCTCATCCACCGGTCAGCTTGCGGATGAGATAGAAGACGGCGACTCTCGCCTCATGGTTGTTGATCCGCTTGGTAAAACAACCGCGATGGCTCGACGCCGAACTCCTCGGCTACCGCCGAGTCGATCCGCTCCGGGGATGGTCGCCAGGCCAGGTGCTCCGGTTCGGCCACACTCGGATCCGTCTCGGAGGACCCCAGCACGTGCCGCACCCTTTCGACCCACTCGGCGGAACCGAGGAGCACCCTCCCCACCGCGGGACATCACATGGTAGGTACCGTTCGCCATTTCAATCCGCAATGGCCGTGCCAGCTCTCAATGATCATGCCGATAAGTTATAAGTCAAGACCTGACACCAACGCCCCGGTTGGCATAGCGGGCCAGATAGCTGACCACCTTCTCGCTTGGCTGGCCGTTCTGAGCGGACTCTGGCCTTGCGGTTAAACGCGCGCGGTGCCGATCGGCCGTTGGGTGTCCATCGCTGGTGTCCAGCCACCGATTGGCACGGAGGGATGCGCGCTGGGGCGACAGCGTTTCGTGTCGCCTTCTCCGGTTTCCAACCCCTGCTCCGGCCCCGCCATGCAGTTGCAAGATCCAGTAACCTCGCGCGGCCCCGGCCCGGCAACCAGTGGGTTGGGACCCGCAGTGGCCAGTTCACGTGTTTCGCCCTCAGCGCACAGGCCGCCGTCCGCTGTTACCGGGCGTCGGTTGGTCAAGGATCGGCGGAGCGGACTCTGGCCTTGCGGTTAAACGCGCGGCTATGCAGCACGCAGAGGGCGCCGAGCTGGGCGGCGAGCAACCGCTCGCCCACCGCCAGAATCGACCGACCGCCGACCTGCATCAGCGGGGAATAGAGCGCGTCGCCATGGGCCATCACCAACCGAGTGAGCGGACGCGGCAGCGTGAGCATCAGGTGGTGATAGGGGACCGGCAGCAGATCCTGCTCGATGTTTTCGGCCCACTGCTGCCGATACGCCTCCCGGCACGCGGGGCAATGCCGGTTGCCACGGGAGTTGAAGTACACGTACGTCTGCCCACAGGCGTCACACCGCCACTCGTGTTCGCCCATGGCGGCGGTGCGCCGCGGCCTGGAACCCCGCCAGCCGATGCCGAGCGCACACCGCGTGGGCGCCGCGGGCGGGACAAGTCTCTGAATGCCCCGGGGCGGCGTGACGCGGGCTGGACGTTTCGCTGGTCTGGGCGGCGGTGGCGAACCACGACGGGGTCGATCCCGAGGTCTTGGGACAGCGGAGTCGCAACCCCGAAATCCGCTCAGTCGCCGCCTGGCTCGCCCAACGCCATACCGCGACCACGCTCCGCGAGCTGGGTTCCTGGCTGGGCCTGGGACGTGCCCAGAGCGCCAGTAACTTGACGAGGCCTGTGAATGAATCGCTCACCAAGTCAAAGGCACCGCGGCGCACGATCCAAGAGATCCAAACGCAATTGGCTGATTGGCAACAGGAGAAGCCGAAACCACGACCAGGAAAAAAGAAAAACTAGATCTGACCCCATAATCCCGGATCTTAGTCCCGGAAACACTGGTTGAGTGTTCCAGCAGGCACGGTCGTGGCAGGACTCGCAACCCTGCGGGAACCCGTTGGACGCGCCGCGGCCTCAAACGGCGATCCGTTCGGAAGACTGCGATGCGGCGAGGGATGTCAAGCAGAAAAATGCAGAAGAGGGCGGCTTGCGGTTCTAGTGGCAAGGTGCAAGAGGTGGGTAACGGTGTTCTCACACGAAGCCACGAGGCATGCGGGGGGAAGCATCGCCTGGCGGTATGTGGCCGACAGGTGGACGTCCGCGGCAGCGGTGGATGGGCAAGGCGCATTTGATGCCGCCAGAGGGAACCTGGTCCGCGTGTATGCGGTCAGCATGGATGGAAAGTCAAGATTACCACAAAACGTCATTCACGGCTAAAGGTACTTCATGCGACTGACCATTTCTTCAGCGGTAACCTTGCTCAGAAACTGCGCCAGTCTCCGGATCTTCTCGCCGATTGCACAATGTTGATCCGGCACGACGATAATGCCGCCATGTGCGAGACCTTGTTCGAGAGACTGGCGATGAAGAAAGGCGAAATCGCCTACGTTAAAGGTATAAATGCTGCGCCGTTGTTGGGTCGCGAAGGCCAATTGATCCTGGTCCGATACGCCGCACCGACCTGCCTCGACCGTCGTCAACACGTTAAAGCCACGGGCTCGAAGCCCGGGCACGACGGCATTCTCACCAGCATCCTCGTCCATGTAAAGACGCACGGCGCTCATGGCAGGTGATTCCGAGAATCCTCCTTGGCACTCAATTCGACGTAAAGGGCTCGATCGGCCGCCAACTCCGCTTCGATTTCGGCGCGGTTGGCATGATAGTACGCCAGCGCCGCGTATATCTGGGCCAACGAAAGGTGTGGATACGTCTGTACAATCTCTTCCGGACTGTGGCCCTGTTTGTACAAAGTGGCGATACGATGCACCGTGATGCGTGTTCCGTCGATGCGTATTCGTCCACCGCAAATACCGCTGTTCCGGACCAGCATCCCATCCAAAGTCATCGACATCACACAATCTCCTATCCTCACCAACCAACCTCTCCGTCGATTCTACCATCCATCAGAACACCCAACAATGGAACAGAAACCGGGGGGCTCCCCTTTTCCGTCCTCCGTGCGCAAATCCTCAGCAAGCCGCAATACAAATCTTTTGTCCCTGCTACTGTGGCTAATGAACGCTTCCACACTCATTCGTTGCCCCTTCCCCAGCATATATAGGGCGACATCACGCTAGATTGCCAGCTAACGACTGCGTTCACTTGCCGGGCCAGCTGCAAGGAACGTGAAGTCTCGGAAAACGGCCATGCCGGCCCGGTCAAGTGCAACGCTTTGTTCGGCTCTTCGGATGACCCGCCTATTTGAAGACCGCTCGAAAACCAGCTTGCTCGAAATGGTGGTCTGCCGTCAACGCCTCGGACAGGCCCCGCTCAGTCATTACTCCGAATGATATGCAATCCGTCAGGGACCAGGCTTTGTCCGGGCGGTTAGCAAACAGGTCGAAGCCGGCTTGGTACACGGCCGGCACATATCCCACAACGTCAAACAGTGCGTCGGCGCGAACGGCATTCAGGAAAGCGATAGCCGTCGAACGGGCCTCTGGCGCCGATAGTGCGTCAGCCAGTTCCATGAGTCCCCATTCGGTCGTCACCAAACGCCCGGTGAAGCCGTCGAGATAAGCCGTCACCAACGCGTGGGCGTTATCGCCAGGATTGAGCCAGGCAATCAGCGCGAACGGGTCGGCAAAGGCGGTCATCGCGTCGGCGTCCCCAGGCGATAATGGTCATGGTGCTCGGCCAAGTCTGCCGGCAGACTAGGTATCGCACCCTTGAATTGTGCGAACGGTTCGCCGAACGGTTTTGGCTTTTGCCGCGGAGTCGGGCTGATGCGCACACGGGTTCCTTCTGGCAACGCCGTTGGGTCGTCAGGTATGATGACACTGTTATGAACCACGCCTTCTAGTTCCATGGTGGGCCTCTTTTCTACCTTTTGCAAAATGGGCGATGCGGCTACAGGTCATTGTAGGGATCACCTTATCACTTCGGAGTACAGGAAGTTCCCGCAGCGAAGGCAGGCAAGCTCGTATTGCCCAAGAGCGTCGCAGTGTGGACACGTCATCTTCGAGCGCCCCCCCCGTCTCTCGGCCGAACGTTCACCGTCTCAAGGCAATTCGCTGCCCATGAGAAATGCCAGTCGCTTAACTTGTCCGTGCCGTCCTTCGAAACTACTTTTCATGACTGTCGCTCTTGGAGGATGCGAACCAGCCGTGCAGACCGACGACGCCGACGACAAATCCGACAATTTTTAGGAAAAGCCCCTCCGCCTCAACGCGCACAAACGCGGCGGCACTGAATGTAACGCAGGCGGATAGGACCAGTATCGACGAGCCAATGCTTTTCATGGCGTTCAGTCACCCAACAACAGTTATAGTCCGCGCCCAACGGGAATTATTGAAATTAACTCCTCGCGAAAAAATGCCCTGATGCGAGGCTTTGACGCCTTTTCCCCCTCGCTAGCGCGGATGATGCCGTTTTGTGGAAATGATCCCGCGCATCAACGCATTGATAAAATAGTCCTCGCTGGCAGCATTTGCAGCCACCAGGAAAGGGGTTTGCAGGCATGCGGCCGCTAGCTACATAATCTATGAGAGTGTGCATGTGTACACAAGCTCAATAGTCTTAGGCCGTGAGATGCGCGCACGGCGCGCGCATGTTTGGTGTTATGCAGCTGTAGTGAGTCCATGATAGTAAAGGTGAACGACAGCACCGAGTATTTGTTGACCGGATTGGGAACGTGACCGGCGCCCGTTAACCCATCAGGACCTCCAGGTTCTCCTGCTGGAACCGGGAGCGACGTGGAACGGTGAAGTGATTCGCGACCAGTTTCTGGAGGTCATTGAAAAAACCGGGGTGCCTCGAGCCATCCTCACCGACGGAGGGCCCAATCTGAAGCGTGAGATTACCCTTCTGCGTGAGCAGTACCCGACGGTGATGGGCAGCAGCGATATTGCTCATAAAACAGCTCTTATTTTGAAAAAGACCCTGACCAAGGACGAACGCTGGGGGGAGTTCCTCAAAAAGAGCAGTCAAAGTAGAAAACACTGTGCCAAAACCGATTTGGCGTTTCTCGCGCCCCCAAGCCTTCCCGATCAGGCCCGCTACATGAATATCGATGGCCTCTTGAAGTGGGCGACGAACATGCAGCATTTCATGCAGACCAGCAACGACGGAACGCATGTCAAGCAATGGCGAGTGAACATCGAGTTTTCCTGGCTAAACGACTTCGTGCAATCCCTGGCGGAGTGGCAGCATCTGCTGAACATTACGGAAACGGTGTGTCACGATGTCCGCTGGGAGGGATACCATGCCCGTGCGTCTCAGGAGCTTGAATGGCAACTTGCGCCACTACGAGGGCACGCACGGGCCGACCGCTTGATCGATCAGTTGACTGATTTTGTTCGCGAGCAGTCTGCCGCGGCGGGGCCGCGGGAGCGGTTGCCGGGCTCGACCGAATGCCTGGAATCACTCATCGGCAAAGGCAAACGGCTCGAGGGCCAGCAAAGTCG
>JBNJEM010000371.1:0-7814 GCA_051745935.1 Planctomycetota bacterium | reverse complement strand
TTCCCAGGATGGTTTCAGCCGCGCCGGGATCTGGCGCGGCGTGTATCCACTTCGCTCGTTGTCGCATCTGAAGGTGGGCCACTCGGCGTCCGGGGATTTCATCTCGCCCGGTTCGCTCACCTTTCCAAAAGCCGGCCCGCGTTCCAACCGGGACTCCTTTTCCGAAGCGGCGCCCGGGTAGCGCGGACCGGATGCCGGCGCCAGGGCATTGAAATAGGTCAACTTGCTTTCCATGTAACAGGCGCACGGGTGGGGCGGCGCATACAACAGGCCATTGGCCGGCATGATTCCGAAATGGCAGGTGCCACGCACCCAATGGTTGACATCCCACTGTTCTTTCCGCCAATCCACGAACTCAACGCCCGTGCGCGATGTCAGGATGTAGTTCTCAGTGGCTACCCCGCGGTGGCATCGGTGATGGAACCAGTAAACATCAACGTCGGGGTCGAACGTCTTGACGAGCTCGCCGGTACGTGCATCCCGACCACAAAACGTTCCCTCTTGGCCTCCGGACGACGTTTGTCCCGCCCATACCGCGTCTCCGATGGCGAACACATCCTGGGCGGACCGGTGTCCCGAGGTTGGATATTCTTCTTGCCAGAGGGTGGTGCCGGAATCGGCTGAAAGCGCGGTCACCAGTGCTGGCTTCCCTCTACCATAATCACGCGGCGCGTCGCCGGAAAACAACACCACGTCCTTGTAAAGAACCAGGGTCGCGCCCTCGCCGAATTTATGGTCCGAGAGAGGTACTGGTTCCGATTGCCACAGTATTCCACCGTTGGCACGATCGAGACAAACCACCCGTTCGCGATCGTGAAAGACCACGCGGTTGGCATCCGCCGCCAATCCGAGGTTGGCCACGGGGGCCTTCCTTTGCCACAGCTTGTCACCGGTACTCGTGTCGACCGCCACGATCGTCCGCTGCTGTTCGTAAGGCGTCAGTTTGAAGATCCGGTTGCGCTCGTGCGTGATGTTTTCTTTCCGGGGCCGGTACTCCGACTCGGCAAACATCTCCTCATCGTCTCCCACCACGGCGAAGAGCGTTCCCTCCGACACCACGAACTCGTCCGCGCCCGCCGTCTCCTTGTAGATATCAAGCGTCTTGCCGCTCGCGGCATCCAACACGCTGACCGGCGCGTTTATGCCGAGCGTGACATAGACGGCGTCGTCCATCGCGACGAGCCGCCGCGCGATCACGGAGGGACCGTTTTTCATGGGCCAAAACCTGCTCGCCCAGCGGCCCATGGGCCGGGACCACAGTCGCATGCCGTTATTGGCGTCCCTGGCGACCAGCCTCCAGTTCGAGGGAAGCATGGGTGAAACGTAGGAGCCTTTGTCCACGATGTAAAACAGTCTGTTCCCGGAAGAGACCAAGGCGCTGATGCTAGTCATCTGCTCGTGGTGCCGGGACCACTTGGGTTCGCTGAACCACTGCTGAGACCGGGGCGGACCCACTCGGCTGTCGCGGGAAACGGCGTTGTTGCCGGCGTCGTGAAGACCGTGCGTCCAGTCGTCTATCTCTTCAGGACGTGGTTTCGTTTTCTTTACCCACTCGCCATTGCGTTTCACGTACGCCACGCCAAGGGGAGCAAGCACGCGCATGACTTCCTCCATTGAGATGCCGCGCGGATCCTCACTAACGACCAGATTGGCCAGATTGTTCACGTAGGGCAGGTGGCTTTTGTCCCAGTGAAGCACCGACACGGGGCCGTTCAGATCCTCCGATTGAAGGTACTGTCGCGCTTTCTCGACTTCTTCGGTATCCCTGTCCAGTCCCTGGACGACATAGCTTTCATCAGCGCGCAAGGCGGCGGTTAGCTCGCCACTGCCACAGCCGAGGTGGACCACCAGTCCGCCCTTTACGCCGGTCGCGTCGAGGATACTCCGCGCTCGCTTCCCATCGGCCCCCTTTGCCCGCTCGGCCGCTTCAACCGGCGCTGTCGCGGCCACGAATATCAGCATCCCCGACAAAACGATCGTCTTTGCTTTTCTTCTCATAAACAACGCTCCTTTCGAGTCTCGCAATGTAGCCGGCATAACGGGCGTGGCTTCGAGGTAAGGCTGGCGGTTCGTTGGGGTGAGAAAGGTCGAAAAACCGTCTTTCATTCATGACGTGGTTCCTACAACCTCAGACCGACAACCAAAGGGACGAATTCGGCGGGCTTGTCCCGTGGACCATTAGCTTTGCCGCCGGCCTTGCCCTGTGGATGGTTGCGTGTCGTGCTTCACGCGGAACCCGTGAGACTCCACGGGACAAGCCCGTGGCATCCATTTCCGTTTGTACTTTGAGTTATATTTCAGGCGGTCGAATTTGTCCGGGTGGAACGCCGCCCGACGCAAGCCGTCCTCCCGTTGGTCGGACTCGCGGCGGACAAAATCATCCGCGAGCGGTATATAAGGTAGTTTTTGTCGTAGCCGTTCACGGCCGGCGGCCGTGAACGGCTAAGTATGATCTGTCTGATCAGTCCAGAGCGAGGAACGAATATCGAATATCGAGCAAGGAATTTCGAATGATGAAGTTCGGCAGAATACGGATCAATACCGGTGAACTATGAACTCTCTGAAGGCTGTTTGTTTGGGGTTACCGGCGTTGATTAGCGGGTTGTTTCACTCCCGATCTGTGAACGGTTACTTTTTGTCCAACTAAGTTCTTGTCCAACCAAAAGCCGCGCGCGAAGGAAACAATGCCCAAATGTTTGCCTCGCGCTTTTCCCACTGTACCCTGATCGCCAACGTCTTGGCAAGCGGCTTGCACAAGATCGATGCCCCCTCTAGGCGGTCTTCTTAAATTCGATATGGAACAAATCAATGAACGGGTACTTTAAGGATATTCAATCACGGCTCGGCCAATGATGGACAGGGAAAAGAGACGATACCGCCAATGGAGGAGCCGATGAGCAGTCGACGACTCCCCCGACAGAGGCTGGAACGGATGATTGTTTCCGAAAACCTCATTCAACGCACTTGCACCAGGGCCAATTTCCGGTCAAAATCGCCATCGGCAGTGTCTGCGGCGCCGGTCGCGCTTCGCATGGGCGTTGAGCCGTCGTTGGCTGAAAAGTACGTAGGGGTGTTCTATTAATCATGTCCGTCTGCTCCCTCTTGCCGACTTCACGCGGTCCTTTCCCGGCGAAGCCTCGCGGACGTTAGTTGTCATCATCGCCGTGTTTTGGGACCGACCTTAGTTCGACAGCACCACTTTGGTTCGACCGATGAACGCAAAGCGTTACAATACAAAGTTTTAGCCCCACCGGCCCTATGCCGGTGGTTAGGGGGTTTGAGAACTAGCATTGAGTCGCGCGTTGTGCGGGGGGATAGTTACCAAACCAACGAGCCACCGGCACAGGGCCGGTGGGGAAGTATCGAAGTGGCACTGTCCAATTAGAGGGCCCCTCCCTTTCCATGGCAGCCGTCCAGACGGCAGCCGTCCAGACAGGCCGGAAAAAGGGCGGGCGGAAGGTGATACCATCGGCGCGCGGGGCGTCGCGGCTCGGATTTCCCTGAACAGTATTTCCCTGAACAGTATTTCCACCAACCACGGGACGCGCCATCCCCAACCGTATGGTTTTCGACTATGAGATCCCCATTTTCTTTGCTCAAGAACATCGGGCCCGCCATCATCGTCGCCGCGGTGGTGCTGGGGCCGGGCAGTATTCTCACCAGTTCCAAGGCGGGGGCGAGTTACGGGTTTCCCGCGCTGGCCGTGCTGTCCGTTTCCACGATCCTGATGATCGCGATGGTCGCGTTGGCCGCGGGTTTGGGGGTGGTTTACGATACCAGCCCCTGCACGGAACTGACCAATCGCCTTGGGCGTCCGGTGGCATTTTTCGTGGCGTTGGTCGTGTTCGTGCTGGTGGCGATTTTCCAGAGCAGCAACAACATCGCGGTCATCGGCGGTCTGAAGCCGCTTTTCGGCGAAGCGGTCCGACCGTTCGCCGTCAGGGCGTCCATCCTTGCTCACCTTTCGGTTATATTTCAGGCGGTTGGATTTTTCCGGGTGGAAAGCTGCCCGACGCAAGCCGTCCTCCCGTTGGTCGGACTCGCGACGGAGAAAGTCATCCGCGACCGGTATAAGCGATTGTTTTTCATGGGTGGTCTGCAGCAAGGAATGTACCGTGCAACTTCAGATGGTGGAGAGTTGCAATTTTGCGGTACAAGTTTCGCGTGGAAACCCACGACGTTTCGGTGTGGCCGGAGATTATTGGCTATGCCTGGTAGAAAAACTGATTCAACCGATTTTGTTACAGCGATTGGAGGTAGAGATGTCCGACGAACTTAATACACAGGAACTCATCAAGCGGCCGCCGTGGTACAAGTCGGTGGGACCGGCGCTGATCATCGCGTGCGTGGTTTTTGGACCGGGCAGCCTACTGATCAGTTCGAAGGTGGGGGCGACCTACGGCTATGAACTGCTCTGGCTGCTTATCATAACCGGGGTGCTCATGGCCACATTCATGTCGATGGCGGCGCGGATAGGCGTGGTTGGCCAGGCCACGCCCTGCACACTGCTATCGAGGATCATAAACCGGCCGGTGGCTGCGATTGTGGGGATCAACCTGTGTTTGATATGCACGGCTTTTCAGTTTTCGAACAACTTGGCCGTGGCCGCGGCGGCTGATACGCTAGGGATCGCGGCACTGTTCGGGGATCCCGCCGAGATGTCCGAACACATGCACAACCAGATAAACACCGGTGTACTTTTGGCCTTCAATGCCATTATCATCGCACTTACTTTCGCGCTCGGGCAGATTTACCGCAATCTTGAAAGAATCATGAAGGTAATGGTGGCGGTTATCCTGATTTCCTTTCTAGTGAACCTGTTCGTTGCTGGTCCCCATATCGTGGATATACTCGGCGGCCTGATACCGGGGCTGCCCGAGGAGGTTTCGCTTGGTCTTCCCAAACGAACCGCGGCCGGAGTTTATGATCCGATGGTTCTCGTCGCCAGCCTTTTGGGAACGACGTTTTCAGTGGCAGGCGCGTTCTTTCAAGGGAATCTGGTGCGGGAGAAAGGCTGGACGCTGAAGGATTACTACTACGGGATAGGCGATTCGATAGGCGGCGTGGCAGTGCTGACCGGCGTGAGTGCTATCATCATGATTACGAGTGCCTCCGTGCTGTACAGAAATCTGGAGGTGGACCCGAGCGAGCTGAGCGATATTAGTGTCCTGGCAATTCAGTTGCGGCCTCTGCTGGGGCCGGTAACGCACTTGATGTTCTGCATCGGCCTTCTGGCGGTCGCCATGAATCCGTTCGTAATCAACGCCATGATTGGCGGCGGCATCCTTGCTGACGGAATTGGCAAACCCGCCCGACTCAGCGATCGATGGCCCCGCATATTCACGGTATTGGTGCTGCTTGTTGGCATGCTAGTGGCCGTGATCGTAATGAACACGCCGGTGAAAAAGGTTGACGCAATCGTATTCGGCCAGGCTCTGACGGTAATAGGCAACCCGCTCATGGCCGCCGCGATTCTTTTCCTGGCGAACCATAAGAAAACAATGGGCGATAAGCGTAACACCCTTGCCCTTAATATTCTGGGGGTGATCGGCTTCCTGCTGGTACTGGTTATGGCAATTCGTCTCTTGATAATTCTTTTCCTCAGGTTGACTTGACAGAATGTGGTCTTAGTTCTTCGTGACCGCCTCGCACGGCGGTGTTAGTGAGATGACTCGATGAAGCAGATCGAAGATCGACTGAGCGAGCCTTGGCGGAGCACCGCCGAGCGCCTGGGTGGCATTGAGGGGGACATCGTGGTTCTCGGGGCGGGGGGCAAGATGGGCCCCACGCTGGCCATGCTGCTCAAGAGGGCGGCGCCGGACAAGGAGGTGTATGCGGTTTCGCGTTTCAGCGACTCGGCGGTGAAGACAAGACTCGAAGAAGCCGGAATTCTTACCGTCGCGTGTGACCTTCTCAATGACACGTCATATTCGAAGCTTCCAGATGTGCGCAATGTTTATTACCTGGCCGGAATGAAATTCGGGGCTTCGGGAAAACAGGCGCTCACCTGGGCCATGAATGCCTATATGCCCGCGCTGGTGGCCAAACATTATCGCCGTGCTCGCATTGCTGTTTTCAGCACCGGCAATGTCTATCCGTTTAGTGACACCTCAACCGCCGGTCCAACGGAACAGACTGACCCTGATCCGGTGGGCGAATACGCGTGGTCCTGCTTGGCCCGCGAGCGTATCTTCGAGTATTTCTCGCGCGAACACGGCACCGAAGTCGTTCTGGTAAGACTGAATTACTCGAATGAACCTCGATACGGAATCATCGTGGATTTGACTCGCAAGGTCATGGAGGGAATTCCGATTGACCTGACGATGGGGCACGTGAATCTGATTTATCAGGCCGACGCTAACAACTATATCGCGCAGGGACTGCCGCTCGCGAAGACTCCCCCTGCCGTGTTGAACGTAGCCGGCCCTGATGTGCTTTCGGTCCGGGGTCTAGCCACGCGGATTGGCGAGAAGCTGGGACGGACTCCGAGTTTTACCGGCAGTGAGGCTCGCACGGCTCTGTTGTCGGATGCCTCCTCATGTGTCGAAAAGTTTGGTCCCCCGCGGAAACCACTCGATTCGATGCTCGAGGAGATTGTCGAATGGGTAGCCTCGGGCAAGGAGACGCTCGCCAAACCCACGAAATATGATGTACGCGACGGCAAATTCTAAATCAAAACGTTAATCCACCGGTTCCGCCGGTGAGAACCACAACGATTGTGCCCACCGCGCGGCGAAACCCTCCCAGGGATTCTTTAACACCCCGCAGGTCACGCGGCTCAGGGAGTGTCATTGGGCGTGCTGTTCTTTGGGGGAAACTCGGCGTTCCATGCGGTGGAGTTTTTCATGGGCGGCGTGAAGCACTTGCTTGCTGGCCGCGGGCATGTGCAAGACGCGGTCGAGGTCCGCGCCCGCCTTGTCGTCATCGTGGGCGCGGGAGTAGGCGAGAGCCCGATTCAGCAAGGCCATGGCAATGACGTCTTCCGGGGCATCTTTCATCTCGACCACCATTGTATACTCAACAATAGCGCCCTCCAGATCCCGTTCTCCCGCCCTTTGCATCCCGCGGCGATAGGCCGCTAACGCCCGGCCACGCGGCGTTAAATTACCGAACAACTTCGACAACAGATTCATCGTTGACCTCTGATTGATCGTTGGTCATGAATGATCTCCAATTGGCCATGGACTTGTCATTGCGCCGGGTGGTCGGACGCGTCGAATCGCCACGCGGGTACAGCGAGAATCGAGGCCAATGGTCCAGTTACGCGTGCCTACTTCCCTGGTCGTTCCATTTCCGACGGCCCCTGCCATGGGTTTCCATTATATCGCCTCGGATTCCGGCTTGGCAGCGGAATCCGAAGATTTTTTCGTGGCGTCGCGGCAGGGGATCGCAAAGCGTCCGGTCACCCGCGCGCGCAACGGCCGAAACACCCCCTGCCTCCTGCGTCCAAGATTCGTAGCCGTTCACGGGTGCCGCGATACGGCCTGTACCCAGGAGCCCGCATGGATGCCACGGGCTTGTCCCGTGGTGGTTCACGCTCGCCGGAGCCTCCCTGGTTAGCAAGTTAGCGGGTTTGACGGTTGTGGGTTGGGGGTACGAGGCCCCCACCACCCCACCGTGCGGGTGGGCATGTAGGGCCATGCCGCTGGCGTGGCCGTTGGGGCGTGGTGGGGCCAGAAAGACGGGGTCCCTGCCTGCGGCGCACGGCACACTTCCGTGTGCCACTACAGCCCACGGACCTTCGGTCCGCGGGCGGGCATGGGAGCCCGCCCCTACATTCAGATAGGTAACTGTCAAACAGTTCAACGGTCCCG
>JBNJEM010000370.1:0-7814 GCA_051745935.1 Planctomycetota bacterium | reverse complement strand
GATGACTTTCTCCGCCGCCAGTCCGACCAACGGGAGGACGGCTTGCGTCGGGCGGCTTTCCACCCGGAAAAATCCAACCGCCTGAAATATAACCGGTTGTTCTGCTTGGTTCAATCGCCAAGAATCGCCTATCGATTCTTCAACTGTAAATGTGGTCGTAATGCTTTAGCCGTGTGAAGTGGAATTCTAGCTTCGTGGTCACAAATCCCTGATGACGTACCCCGTTCAACCGCAAGGCCAGAGTCCGCTCGGCCATGCGTTGGAATCGGGGGGGGGGACATGACAGCGGACGGGGCCCTGCGCGCTCCACGGGGCCGCTTTCCAACCCTCATTGCCTGGAAGAGCCTTACTTCAGTTTGCTAAGAAGTTAGATGTGTTCAAACAACGGTCCTTCAATTAAGGCGGAATGCAAAATGATGAAAAAGACCAGCACGGGTAGAAGGGAGTTTTTCAGGAAGGTGGGTCTCGGCGCCGCGGGAATCGTGGCGAGTTCCACGTTGGACAAATGGCGTTCCGCCGAGGTACTGGCCGATGAACCGACGGGTAAACTTCCGCGGAGAAAGCTCGGGCGAAACGACTTGATGGCCTCCACGCTGGCGTTGGGGGCCGGCAGCCGCTTCACGGGAGAGCAATTTCTTTCCGCCGCCGAGAGAGAGCGGTATCTATCGTATGCGATGGAACAGGGCGTTAATTATATCGATACCGCCATCCATTATGGTAACAGTGAACAGTTGCTGGGAAATATCCTGACCCCCAGCGACTGGGACAACCTGATTCTGTCCACCAAAACCACGTCCAAAACCTACGATGGCGTCATGGCTGACTTCAAGACCAGCAAGGGCCGGTTGAAGCGGGATCACTTTGACGTTTACTTGCTGCACGAGAAGGCATTAAGCAACAATGTCGAGGGCAACGCCGATGCATTCCGAGCCCTGCAGGATCTCAGGGAAGCGGGGGATGTGAGCAATATCGGGTATTCCACGCATGGCACCCTCAGCCCGCCAATGGCCGTGAAGCTTGTCGAGGAATTTGATCTCGACCACTGCATTCTGACGACATCTCGCGGCAATCGCGCGGATTACAGGGAAACCATTCCCGACATCGTGGATAAGGGGTGTACCGTGGCGGCGTTCAAAGTCGCGAGGTATTTGGAAGGAGAGGGGCCCGGTTCCGGGGTCGCGGACAACTACCGTGATGTGCTAAAAAGGCCCATTTCATCCGCGGTAATCTCCCATTCCAATGCAGGGGAAGGAGTTACCTGGAAGGACGTTTTGGACGCGAATCTTACAACGGCCAGGGATTTTGAAAAATAGATGCGTCCCGATTCTCGGGAAGCCTTCGGATGACGAAAGCGGAAGAGCCATGGCTCATCAGTCACGGTCATGACGCGTCCCTGGCTTCCGCTCTCATCCATTTCTGGACCGGATGTTCCAGCTCTACCCTAACGTTGCAAACAGTATATGTAGGACGGGTCTCCAGGCCCGTCTTTTCAAGTACGAAATCGTAATATGTAGGACGGGTCTCCAGGCCCGTCTTTTCAAGTACGAAATCGTACTTGATCTGGTGTCCGCGGATCTCACGAAATGTGAGATCTTCAAACAACCGCAAAAAGACATTTATGCGCTGTAAAAGACGGGCCTGGAGACCCGTCCTACGCCGTCTTTATGCAACAATAGGGTCTATTCTAGCGTAAGTTGTTTATTTGCGACCAGTTAGCGTGTTTCAAGGGTGGAAGCGGAGTCACTGAATATTTGGATAACATGCGATATTTTTGTCTTGCATGTTTTTGTCCTGAAATGACGGTTGTTAGACAAAAAGATGCCAGACAAAAAGATGTGCTCTGCGGCGCGTGGTTGCCGCCCGGGGTCCCAGGGTCATGCGTCCAGTTTCCGGGCAATGCGATCCAGACACTGTTCCAGCGCCGTGCCGTGGGCCCATAAGTTGAATCGACGTCCGGCGCGGCTGATAATGTCGATACGAACCATCAGACGTTCGTCCGGTAACGCGGGTTCCACCCGATCAGCCCATTCGATGAGGGTGAGTCCGGTTGATTCGAAATACTCATCAATCCCAAGCTCCAGGAATTCGTCCACGTCGTGGATCCGGTAGGCGTCGAGATGATAAATGGGGCGAGTGCCGCGGTAGGGTTGGCAAAGGACGAAGGTGGGGCTTGTTACCGATTCCTCGTTGACACCACATGCCGCCGCGATGGCTTGGACCAGTCGCGTCTTGCCGGCTCCCAGCGTGCCTTCAAGAGCAACGACGGCGGACTTGGGAAGTTCGTCGGCCAGGACCCGTCCCAAACGGTCGGTGTCGTTTTCGTCGTCCGCTACAAAAGCCAACTGCCGCATGGTCGAATCCACCCCCGGCGTGGAGGAAACGTCCGGTCCCGGAATTTCCGCCAATTGCCCCGCAACAGTGATCGCTACTTCCCAGACCACCCGCCGCTCCCGCGTGCTCATCTTTTGGCGCACTAAAGAATAAACTTGCTTTGGTCTTCGTCTTCGGTGAGCTTATCCAAGCTGTCGTTGACATAAGCGGCATCGACGACGACGCGTCCCGTTTTCATGGAGGGGGCTTCGAAACTCAACTCTTCCAACAACCGTTCCAAAATCGTATACAGCCGTCGAGCCCCGATATTCTGAGTGGACTGGTTGACCTTGTGGGCGTGAGTGGCAATCGCTTCCACGGCGTCTTCGGTGAATTCGAGTGACACGTTTTCCGTTTCCATCAAAGCCGTGTACTGGCGGGTTAGAGAGCCCTTTGGTTCCTTCAGAATGCGGACGAAATCGCCCTTGGTCAAATCGGATAATTCGACACGAATTGGAAATCGTCCTTGCAGTTCGGGCATCAAGTCACTGGGGCGACCGGAGTGAAAGGCACCGGCGGCAATGAACAAGATGTGGTCACTGCGGATGTAGCCGTATCGAGTTTGAATGGTGGTCCCTTCCACGATGGGAAGCAGGTCGCGCTGAACGCCCTGGCGCGAGACGTCAGCCGCTTTTCCCTCGCCGGCCACCACCTTATCCAACTCATCCAAGAATATGATTCCGAGGTTCTCCGCCAACTCGATTGCCTCGGCGTTGATTTTCTCCGGATCGAGGAGGGCGTCACATTCCTGTTCAAAGAGGAAGTCGCGGGCTTGAGCGACGGTCATGTCGCGAGTGGTGGACTGCCGCGGCATGATCTTCTCGAGCATCCCCTGCAGGTCGACATCCATGTGTTCCATTCCCATGCCGGAGAAGACCACTGGGGATGCTTTTTGCTCGACGTTCAGTTGCACCATGCGATCGTCGAGTTGGCCGTCGTTGAGCATTTTTCGCATTTTCACGCGGTTTCGTTCATAGCGTTCAGCGTCCTCCGGTTCCGCTTCGTCGTAGCTTACCGGACGGGGAAGCAGCAGTTCCAGCAGGCGTTCTTCCACGCGTTCCGAGGCGGTATCCTTTACCGCGTCCCTTTGCCGTTCGCGCACCATGCCGATGGCATTTTCGACCAATTCACGCACCATGCTTTCGACATCGCGCCCATAGTATCCCACCTCGGTGTACTTCGTCGCTTCGACTTTGATGAACGGCGCGCCGGTGAGCTTCGCGAGCCGGCGCGCGATTTCCGTTTTACCGACCCCGGTTGGACCAATCATGAGGATATTCTTGGGCAGTATTTCTTGGCGCATTTCCTCGGGAATCTGTTTGCGCCGCCACCGGTTGCGAATGGCCACGGACACCGATCGTTTGGCATCCGCCTGCCCCACGATGTGACGGTCCAACTGCTCAACGATGACGCGGGGGGTCAAGTCTTTCAATCTGTCGGACGGATCCGTTTTACTAGTTGTCAGTGTGTGCACGCCAACTCCTCCACCACAATGTTCGTGTTCGTGTAGACATCGATCTCCGCCGCGATCGTTAAGGCTTCTCGTGCTATTTCGGCTGCCGTCAAGTTGGAATGTGCCTTCAACGCGCGAGCCGCCGCGATGGCATATTGGCCACCCGAACCAATTCCCACAATGCCATCGGTGGGGGCAATCACATCTCCCGTGCCGCTCACTAGCAGGGTATGCTCCGCGTCGGTTACCGCCAGCAGGGCCTCCAGTCGCCGCAAGGCCCGGTCGGTTCTCCAATCTTTAGCCAATTCGGTTGCCGCTCGCGGAACGTTCGCCGGGAAATCCTTGAGCTTCGCTTCGAATCGTTCCAACAACGCAAACGCGTCGGCGCTGCCGCCGGCGAATCCGCATAAAACACGGCCGTTGACCAGCCGCCGAATCTTGACCGCGTCTGCTTTCATGATCGCCGCGCCCAACGTGACCTGCCCATCGCCAGCCATCGCCACGCGTTCCAAGTGCCGCACCGTCAAGATGGTTGTTGCATGAAAATCCATGGTCCTCAATCTCAATCTGAAGTTTTACAGCCGGTAAACAATACCCGGGTGATGCTTGCGAAACGCGTTTGGTGGTCGCGAACCTCGATGGTTTCGCGCGGGGGTTTTAGCCGCGGCAAATCGTCCCACCCCCCATCCAGCTCTCGCCCGCTCGCCGCCTCGGATACCGTTCGCGGCACGTCAACCAGCGCTGCCGCGCCGTGTTCGCTCGTCCTGAAAGGCCGTTGCGCTCACGTCCCATTGTGACGCATGAACCCCAATCGCTCTAGTAGCCCCCCTTGGTCGCGGCCGCGTTTTGGCCCATCACCCGCTTTGGCCAACCCGCGCCCGCTACTGCCCCGAGCCCCCTTGAAAGCCTTGGTCAAAGCCCTGATAATCGCACCGTTCGAGCGCGGGGGGATGTGGTATATTTCAGGCGGTTGGATTTTTCCGGGTGGAAAGCTGCCTGACGCAAGCTGTCCTCCCGTTGGTCGGACTCGCGGCGGAGCAAGTCATCCGCGACCGGTATAGTCCGGCGATTCCGATGCCCTGATTTCGGATTCGTGGCCGGTCCCGGTTTTTCGTAAGAAAGTTTTCACTGTATCGTTTTCCCTCAGTGGTTGTATTGCCGCCATGAGCCACGCAGCCGTTGTTCCTCGCAGTCCGGAACTGATGTCGCGTCACGATTCAGCCCTGCTGGTTGTCGATGTCCAGACCAAACTACTCGCCGCCATGTCCGACCCGAACACGCTGGTGTGGAATATTCGGCGTCTCGTCCGGGGCGCTGGTATTCTGGGAGTTCCGGTCGCGGCAACCGAACAATATCCGCGGGGATTGGGGCCCACCGCCGACTCGCTCAAGGAACTGCTGCCCGAAGTGCCCGAAAAACTGATGTTTAGCTGCCGGGAATGTAAGTCGATTTTTACGGGATTCCAGGAGCAGGGCATTTTCAAACTGCTCGTGGTTGGCATCGAAGCTCATGTCTGCGTGCAGCAAACCGTGCTCGATTTGCTGGCCGAGGGATTTCGTGTTTATGTGGCCGTGAACGCCGTGACCTCACGCTACGCAATCGATGCTCGGACCGCTTTCAGGCGGATGGAATCAGCCGGAGCCACGTTGACCACCACCGAAGCCGTTCTGTTCGAATGGTGTGAAGTCGCGGGCACGCCAGAGTTCAAAGAGATTTCAAAGCTGGTTCGCGAATCCCCACCGGGTGGGGCTGGCGCCGGGTAACGGTGAGGTAGTGGGCTCGCCAAACTTCAGGGGAGTGGGGAGTACGGGCTCCAAGGTGGGGCAAATTACGACGGGGTGACAGTGGTCAACCCGTTCGCATCCACCTGATTCGATCAGCTTGAGTCCCATTCCGCATTGCTTCCACATCACTGCAATGACGGTGCTTAGCACCCCGTTTGCTTCTGGCGTTTGGAGGATGGTCTCGTGAGAGGAACCGCTAATAGGCGCTAATGGGAACGGCAGTTGCGGGAGTGGTGGATCGCATCGTTTTCTGACCAGCTGACACCACCAAACGTGGAGGGAAAAATGGGCAAGGTGTAGCCAATAAGGTGTAGCCAATGCAGTGAAACCTTGGCTCTGGTGGGCTAACAATTCCGGGTTCCGGCACTGGCGAGGCGGCTTTGTCCCTAGACCGAGGGGCTGGTGCTTGCATTTTGGCCGGGGCCTGCTAGAATGCGTGGCGGTCGGCGGTAGCTCGCGCTGGGCTCGCGCTGGCGTGTCGAGGGGTGGCGAGTGAGAACCACCCCGAGCTAGATTGCGTCTCTAAACGGACTGAAAGGACTGTGAGTTTGCCGTGGGCGTGTCATGGATTGCCAGATATCCGTCGTCCTGGCGAACTCCACGAAGGGCAATGCTTGTACTCAGTCGAAAAGTTGGCGAGCGGATTGTGATCGGGGACAACGTCACCGTGACGGTGGTTCGCATCAGCGGCGGTGGCGTGCGGCTTGGCATTGAAGCGCCGGCGGAAATGGTCGTGGTTCGTCAAGAACTGCAAGAGTTGGGGCAAATGCCGCGCGATGTGAACGGAAAAGCGCCGAACCGCCAATAGAGGGTTGATCCGCTGGGTTCACTTTCCACGCACTTCGCGCCTCGTAAGGTTTTACAGCCCGTAAGACAACGTGGTTCCCGCTCCCAAGCCCCTGGGTGAGAGGAAGCCCGAGCGGCTTTGCTCCGGCTTGCTAGGGGCTCTGATCTCGGGAGCCGCGCCGCCGCGGACCGTGGCGGCGTAGTCCAGCGGATGGTCCCCCCTGCTCTTTTGGCGGACCAGGTGACAAGCCCGTGAATTCGCCGCGACACGTCCCCCCTCAACCGTCATCCGGCCTCAGTGCCGTGCGTGGGCCGGTCGCGTGGATCGGAGCCCGTTATCGGGTGGAGGCGGGTTGATATTGGGAACGGCGGCTGCGTATTGAAATGGCGGCGTTGTGGCGCAAGTCGACCAGCGTACTCGCGGCCAAACGATCGAGCGGTCCGTTTTGCTCCACGTACATCCGCAGCCGGGCGACCTTTTGGGCCGCCGTGGCTTCGCCCGACCCTTCTTGGCCCGGGGCATGGCCCCAGAATACCTCTGGACACATGGGGTCGGACTTGGTGGATCTGTCGAGAGAGGCATCGTCCCGTTTGGGAATGAGGTCAGGATCGCCGCCAACGGGAAGCAGGACATAGGTAATATCGGTGGACTGGCCAATCTCGGGGGGCATTGTCTTGCGAACGACGATCCACTGGAGCCCCAAGGACTTCCACTCGGGTCCGATTTTGGCGGCAATTGACGCAGCCCCGGAAACTCCGGCATCCCCGTAAGGGGTTCCAACAGCCCCGACCGGCGGCGTATTTCCAGCGTCCACCCGCAGGAAGTCCCGGATTTGGCTCTCTGAAAACTCAGCCGGTGGCAGAAACACCCCCTCGGTATCCACGGGGTAGAAGCAGTCCCCTTCCGGCCAACGGTCATCGTACGTGCGAACCCAAATGATCGGTCTGCGGTAACGAATCTTGACAATGACGCGGGGACCATCGGAACCTGCCCGTTTCCCGGCCCACACCACTTTCGCAACCCACGTGTTCAATTCGAACGCTTGCACGACACGGCTGATCAGATCCGGATCAAGGGCCGAGAGCTCGGCAAGTTGGCCGTCACGGACCACCTCGGCTTTTACATCCGACTGAATCCAATCCGGCTGCGGGGTGATTTCAAAACTTTCCGGGGTCAGCACATACTGCGGCTGCTTGCCGATGGTGTTCCCCCATTTGGACCAGCCGGCGTAGGCCGCTGTCAAGAGCACGATGACAAGAATGGCAATGCCGAGAAGCCCTTGCCCGCTTTCCGCGGCAGGAACAAACCGGCGAGCCACCGTTGGAATGCGATGCCACCAATGTGGTTTGTTTTTCGCTCCCATGACCATCCTCCCTGACGGTACAAGGCTTCTTCAACGCGGGCCCGGCGTGGAACGTCA
>JBNJEM010000369.1:0-7858 GCA_051745935.1 Planctomycetota bacterium | reverse complement strand
CCGCGAGTCCGACCAACGGGAGGACGGCTTGCGTCGGGCGGCTTTCCACCCGGAAAAATCCAACCGCCTGAAATATACCAAACCAGCAAGCACCCGGCACGGGGCCGGTGGGGCTAAACCATTCTATTGAAACGCTTTGCCTTCCTTAGTTGAACCAAAGTGGCGCTGTCGAACTAGGACGCCACGACAAAACCACTTGGGGGTCTTCTCCCCCAGGGCCCTTTGGGAGCGGAAACCAAGTTTCGCCACGGCGGAGTCAGCGGATTTTCGGGTCCGGCAACTCGGTCTTGACTCCTTGGTCAATTGGCATCTGGTCGGGATGGCCGTCCGCTTCCCGAATCAAGCGATCAAGCTCCTTTCTCAACCGTTCAACAACCGGCGCGTATTGCGGGTCGTTAATCAAGTTGCGCGTTTCGTCGGGATCGCTGCGAATCTCGTACAACTCCGCCATGTGCTGATCGGGCGAACCATCCCCGTGCGGGTAGCGAATATACTTCCACCGCTCGGTGCGCACGCCGCGGACGTTGGGCGTATAGGGAAATTGCTTTTCATAGTTGTATTCGTAGTACCAGCTGTTGCGCCACTCCGGATCACCAACCTGCACGAGTTTCTTCCAGGACCGCCCATGGACGTTTTCCAGCGGTTCCGCGCCGCAGATGTCGAGAATCGAGGGGGCAAAATCGATGGTCAGCACCTGCTCATCGATGACCTTGGGCGCGTCGGGCGAGGTGAGGCCAGGATAACGCACGACCAGCGGCAGACGGATGCTCGCCTCATGCATCGTCCGTTTGTCGACCATCCCATGTTCGCCTTCCAGCAATCCATTGTCGGTCGTGAAGATGATCAGCGTGTTATCCAGCTCTCCGATGCTCTTCAAGTAGCGGTAGATTCTGCCCACCGAGTCGTCCACGCTCTTGATCGTACCGCGGTACGCGCGCACCATTTCGGCGAAGTCGAGTACCCCGCGCGCCGTCCGATCGGGAAAATCCTTCCGGTAGTCGAAGATGGGGCCATAGATGCCGTGCCAGGTATCGAGCCGCGCCTGGTACCATTGCGGGTTATCATCCAGGTGGAACGCGGTCAGCGGATAGCGGATATCGATCGCGTCGAAGGCGTGCTCGTATCGTGGCTCGGGATAGTAGAAACTATGGGGCGCCTTGTGCCCGAGATAAAGCAGAAATGGACGCTCTTCGTCCCGCTCCTCCATCCACTCGATGGCCATGTTCGTGACCACGTGCGTATAGTAACCTTTGACCGTGCGGCGTTCCTTTCCGTTGAAACGGAACGTGGTGTCGAAGTACTCCCCCTGTCCCTTGTGCGTCACGAAGTAGTCGAATCCGGGACGCTTGTCGTCATTTTCTTCCCCCATGTGATACTTGCCAATGTAAGCCGTTTGGTAGCCCGTGTTCTGCAACTGCCGCGGGAATGTCGGCAAGTCAACGGGATATTCCGTGAAGTTATCCGACACGCCGTGACTGTGAGCATACAACCCCCCCAAAATGGACGCGCGGCTGGGCGAACAAAGCGATGTGGTGCAAAACGCGTTGCGAAAATAAACCCCCTCTTTCCCCAAGCGATCGATGTTCGGCGTGTCCATCACCGAGTTTTCGGCCAGCCCGAGACAATCCCATCGCTGGTCGTCAGTGAGAATGAAGACCACGTTGGGCCCTTTTTTCTCCGAGCCCGTCTCCTGTTTCGCGGCTGCCGCGTCTGGAAACGTCGTGGCACAAGTCGCCAAATAGAGAATGAACACGACCGATGAAAGCGGGTAACGCCAATTCATGATGCGCCTCCAAAAAACAGGGGTGAATCGATCATTCGTTGCCATCCGTTTACCTTTGTACTGATACCTTTGTACTGAAATCGCGGATGAGTTGCGGAACAGTTCCGACTCGTTCTTCGCATCCACAAACAGTCAGCCCCGGTGTTCTCACCGGGGTACCGTTCCCGGGTGCCGCTACACGGCTTGGACACAGGAGCCCGCATGGATGCCACGGGCTTGTCCCGTGGTGGTTCACGCTTGCCGCTACAAACCGGTCGGACACACCACTTCTCGTCGTCGTGGCGTGTAACGTAACGGAAGCGCGAACCTCCGCGGATATCTGTCTCTCGCCCCTGAACGGCACCCTTCCCGGTAACTAAGACTACTGCTCAAAAAAGCCCGGAAACGCGGCAGCCCCGCCGTGGGGGATCCGTTATGCCGCCACGCGCGCCCATAAGGGGCTGGTGACAGCCCACGCCAGGCCCCCCTAACGCCGGGCCATTCGGACACCGGACCATTTGACTTGCTCCCGATTGTCGAATACAACGTGGCAAGAATCAACCTCGGGCGACGCCTTTGTTCGCAACTCGGGTTGCGACCACCGTTTGCACCCCCTCCGCCGTGCCCCCCGCGGGATCGACGTTCAATCGCTTACCGAAGCAGTCCGTGCATCCGAGAGGGCCGAGAGGGCCGTGCATTTGGCCAAGAGGGGCTCGCGTGGAGGGCGAGTGGTCCCGGCTTTCGGTTCGGGATACTTGCGTGGTTCAATTCATTGGTTGGTTGTCGTCGTTTTGCGTCCGTGTTTCTTTCATGGCAGGGAGAGTTAGTTTTATGAACCAGTGTAAACATCGTTTTAGTCGCCGCGGTTTTCTGCGGGGATCGGTCGTTGGAGCGACGGCTTTTTCCATCGTGCCGCGAAGCGTGCTCGGACAGGGGCGGAAGCCGCCGAGCGATGAGTTGGGCGGCGCTTTGATTGGCTGTGGCGGACGAGGAAACGGAACGTTCAAGGGGCTAGGCCCCAACGTGCGCCGACTGGCCATGTGTGATGTCAAATTCAAAGACCGAGCGGACGGAAAGATGTATTACACCGACTTCCGCCGCGTGCTTGAACGCGATGACATCGACGTGGTCGCCATCGCCACGCCTCCGGGTTGGCACGCGTTGATCTCCATCGCGGCGATGGAAGCCGGTAAGGATGTCCTGTGCGAAAAGCCAATGACGCGGTTCGTTGCGGAAGGACGGGCGGTCGCGGAGGCGGAGAAACGGTACAACCGGATTTACCAAATCGGCACCTACGGACGGTTTGGCGGAAACCAGAATATCCGCAAGGTTTTCGAAAGCGGACTGCTGTCCCAGTGCGACACGGTCATCGTGCAACGCGGAGGCAAGAAGGTTGCCCGCTGGAGCGGCATGGTGCAGTACGAGCCGAGCGAGCCGCCCGAGAAGCTGGATTGGGACATGTACTGCGGCCCCGCTCCCTTGAGGCCGTACCACCCTCACCGAACCGGAGGTACCCATCGTGGATACTGGGACTACGAGGGTGGGGGCCTGGCGGACATGGCCCATCACCAACTCGATCGGCTCGCTTACGAGTACGGCCGTGACATGACCGCTCCCGTGAAAGTAACCCCCCACGCCCCGCCGGCCCATCCGGAGTGTTGCGGCATGTGGGGGTGGTGCGAACTGGAATACGCCGATGGCTTTACTCTGGTACTCGATAGTGACGAATGGGGGGAGCCGTACGACCGGCTGAAGCAGCAAAAGACCAGCGAAGCCGACGTGAAGGCGATGCTCGACCCGGCGAACCGAGAGAAGCTGGAGTCCATGCCCGATCCCGAACCGTTGGTTAAGTTTTCCGAAGCGGTGCGCACCCGCAAACAGGCCGGTGGCCACGCCGCCGCTTCCCACCGGGTGGCCACCATCTATCACCTGGCCAACGTCGCCTTCCGCACTGGTCGCGAACTCCGATTCGATCCCGAACGAGAGGAGGTCATCGGGGATGAAGAAGCGAATCGATTGGTCAATCAACCAATGCGGGCTCCATGGCGAATCTAGCGGCCGGCGACAAAGCTAGTTTCCCATTCCATCTGCTTTGGTGGCGTACACCTGAATGGTTTTGTTTGTTCGTCCAACGCCTCAAGGGAACGCAGAAGCTTCAATCCTTGAAGCGGCGGAACAATCGAGAAGATTTACCGAACTTCGCGGATCCTCAATATGAACAAGGGCCCTATTCCATGGCTATAACCAAGCAATTAAAAACACTGGTCGACCAGATGCCCGATCCGGACGACCGCCGCATGTACACGAAGAATATCGACAAGGAAAAGATCGAGTCCGCCGTGGCGAAAATCTTCGCCGGAGGGCGCGACAATGTCCAAGGCTTGATCGACATGCTGGGCAAACCGGGATCTCCCGAAAACGTGAAGCCTCACTACGCCCTGCACTGCGTGTTGAACCATGCCTTGATCGTCGAGGACGAAAACGCTCGTCGGGAGTTCGCGCTGACGTTGGCGAAAAATCTTGACGGCGATTTGTCCACCTACAACAAGGCCTATCTCTGTCAGGAGTTGCAGTGGATGGGACGCGAGGAAGTCGTCGAATCGCTGGGCCAGCTCTTGCTGGATGAGGCCTTGGTGGAACCGGCCGCGATGGCCCTGGTTGCCATCAAGCGCGGCGCCCCGGCGGCCCTGACAGCGGCGTTGCCCCAGGCGGATGGAAAATGCCGCCTGAATATCATCGATGCCTTGGCGGCTCTGGACGATGTCGATTCGGCCGACGCGCTAAAGGCCGCCTTGAAAGACGACGACGAAGAAGTGCGCATCGCGGCACGCGCGGGACTCGCCAAGATTCCCGATGCCGCCGCGGCCACAGCCGTGTTGCACTCCGCCGAGGACACCCACGGATGGGAACGGATCCAATCCGCGAAAAGCGCTCTCGTGGCGGCCGAAACCTTGGCTGGGGCCGGCAAAAGCAAGGAGGCGGAAAACGTTTACGATCAAGTAAAACAGACCTTTGATGACGAAAACGAAGCCTATTTGCACGAGGCGGTAAAACGAGGAAAAGCCGCGATCGCCGGTTATACCGCTGCCGGTTGCAATGCGAGGGTTTGAAGGGTCCCTCTATAACGGAAAAGCCGGTGCCGGCGGTGTTTGGCCGTATGGAACGGGACGGCGCTTTTCGCGACGTTTCGCCGTGTTCAGTCTCACTGGTCTCGGGCCATGGCCCGAGGGTTCGGTTTCATTCACCGCCCGTGCCAAAATCAAACTCAGGGGGCCCGTGATCGGAGGCGCGATCGGGGCCCCTCCGAGGCGGCCGAAAAGCCCCTCCACGGCCCTCTCATCCGCGTTACGGGACAGGCTTTCACGGCGCCGATAAAGGGAAGGAAAGAGGAGGGTTCACATGGCGCACGTATGTCCCTGGTGGGGCGGATACTTTATCGATAACCGGTTTCGCCGGCTGTTGCACAAGCCGGAAGCGATTCTGGCGCCCTATGTCCGAGATGCCATGACCGTCATGGACTTCGGCTGCGGCATGGGGTTTTTCACGCTTGCCATGGCCAGTTTGGTTGGGGACCACGGTCATGTCATTGCGATTGATCTGCAGCAGCGGATGCTGGAGGTGCTACGCAAGCGAGCCGATCAGGCCGGGTTGTCTGCTCGCATCCACACGCATCGCTGCCAAATCGACTCGTTGGACCTTGCCGATCCAGTGGACTTCGCACTCGCCTTTTACGCCGCCCACGAGGTACCTGACATGCAAGCTCTGCTACGGGATATACTTGGTTGTCTGCGTCGGGGAAGCCACTTCCTGCTCGTGGAACCGATCGGTCACGTCACGGCCAAAAGGTTCCGGAACATGGTGACATTAGCGGAAAATCAGGGATTCGCTCTCACGGATCGGCCGCGAATCCGGCTCAGCCACGCAGCGCTGCTCACGAAAACATGCCATGGTCGGACGGAGGTATAACCGGTCGCGGATGGCTTTGTCCGCCGCGAGTCCGACCAACGGGAGGACGTCTTGCGTCGGGCAACGTTCCACCCGGCCAAATCCGACCGCCTGAAGTATACTCGATCCTTTTATGTCATGAAAAGTGAATTGAACGTGACCCAGCGAAACGTGAGGACGGTGCAAATCATGCAAAGCCACCAGGAAGCGATCTGTGCTCCGCGATAGTGTCGGAGCCGTAACAGGATCGAACACGCCACGACCAGGCTTGTCAATTTGAAGGCAGCCAGCCCGAGAGGGCTGGTTATCAGCTCCGACCCCAACGGATTCAGCTCCATGAATCCCCCCGCTTGTTGAGCAGCCAGCGTGAGAAGTAGGTCAAAGCTCCCCAGCAGTCCCAACAGGATCACGATCCGCCGCATGTCGAGTCCATCCGCCATCCCGTCCGTCACGTCGCTCCATTGGCCTCCGCCGCTGGGCCGATAGAGCAGCAAATTGCCCAAGGCGACGACCGCCAGCAACATCCCAGTGACCGTGATCATGTACCTGACCGGTTTCGAGGTCAGCACTTGGTACCAGCGACTTGTCTGAAGCTGTGCCTC
This sequence comes from Planctomycetota bacterium, assembly GCA_051745935.1. Taxonomy (GTDB): domain Bacteria; phylum Planctomycetota; class Planctomycetia; order Pirellulales; family Pirellulaceae; genus JBNJEM01. Next base: position 1,549 of record JBNJEM010000369.1, on the reverse strand, counting down.
CACTAACTGAGCCTGGGCGTCCTCGCTTTCGATCAATGCCTCGACCCGTTCGCGCAGTTCCGTCGTCGGTTCGAACCCGGAGACGATTTGCACCCATTGGCCGGGGCTGACGCGCCCCAAGCTCGGCTGGACGCCAAACAGTGCCCCCGCCCTCGTCGCCGGGCTCGCGTTCGAGGTGTCGGAGAGCAGTGTGGCCAGGATGTAAGCGGCCGAGTCCCGCGAAAAGAGCGCAGCGAATTCGCCATCGAACACCACCACCGCTCCCCCGTTACTTAGAAGGCGGGTCATATCGTTAATGTCCACTGAGCCGGAGCCCGGCCCCCACCGTCCACGCCCCCCTCGCCACCGCGCGAATGTACGCCGAGAACGCGAAAATGACGGGGGCTCCCCGCGTTGCCGTCGTGCGGGATTCACATGATCTTCACCATTGTTTCCCTGTTCCGACGGCGAATATTCGTCCCATGGCGGGGCCCCGCCGCGTGCATCGAATGAATGTCCATTGACCGAGAGTTCATTCCCATGCTGTTGTACAACGTATGGTGGTGAGACATAGGCACCGTCCACCCACACGAAGCCCTTCGACACCGTCGATGAGCGGCCGGCGGAAGACCGCGCGGGCTCTCCACCAACCCCATCCTGGGAAAACACGAATTCCCCGAATCCAACCAAAATCAAACCACACCAGACCAGGCTGAGCCAACGTGGTCCACGAATGCGAGTCTCGGACAGGCCTTTCAAAGTGATCGGGTACATAGCAACATCCGGTTTCGTATCTGATCGGGCTGAGTTGTTTTTGTCAATTAACGACGGGTTTCCAATGCAAACTCGCGGATGTCAGGCTAAGAAACCCACGGAAAAACCATCCAGGTTTTCCGCCATCCACGACGCTCTGGAAGCGGAAGTCAAGTTTTGTCGCGGCCCGAAAAAAGCCCGACGCAAGCCGTGCTCCCGCTGGTCGGACTCGCGGCGGAGAAAGTCATCCGCGACCAGTATGAACAGGGACATAGGCAAAATGTTCCTCCAATTGTCGTCCACCCTCCGATAAGTCCGCGCGCCGCCTCGTGACGAACCTAAAGCCTGAACCGCCCACGAAAGCACGCGGGCCGGATACCAGGCCGTCTTGCCACAATCCACATCCAAAGCCGAGATTGAACAGGGATTACGTCTTGTGTGTTCCCCGCCCATTCGCGTGATGCAATCGCGTTCAATAGCGTTAAACCTCAAACTGTAAGCGTCGCGTCTCGACTAGCTGGTAAAGCCCGGATTTCGGCGCCTTTTCGGCCATGACTGCACCCGTCACGGGTTCAAATTCGATCCACCTGGACACGACCTGAAACCAGGGCTTTTCCAGCGTCTGGGGCGTTCGAAGGACGCGAAACGCTTACACTTTGAGTTAAACCCTTGCCACGCCAAAACGGACCGGGGCCAGGCAAACAAAAATCAAAGATTCATCCTATTGTTGCATAAAGACGGCGTAGGACGGGTCTCCAGGCCCGTCTTTTACAGCGCATAAATGTCTTTTTGCGGTTGTTTGAAGATCTCACATTTC
>JBNJEM010000368.1:0-7891 GCA_051745935.1 Planctomycetota bacterium | reverse complement strand
GAACGGAGCCAGTGTGGGATGAGGGCCCGTGAACTATATCCATGCCGTGGCACGGCGCGAGATGACGTGGCAACCGTACACTGGCCCCGCTCGCGTCGGAAGGGGAATGCCAATGGTCAGGTGTCTGACGCTCGCTCAGCCAGTGCCACCCGGCCGAGTTGAAGGCGGGCGCCGTCGTCCGTGACCTTCGCCGTTCGCCATTCGCCCCGCGGGCTGCCCTCGGGAACACAAACGGGATGAAAACACGCTTCGCTCAACAATCAATTCTTACCGGTCCATACCTTTCCCTAGTCATACTCGTTATCGATAGAGTACCATGAGGTGCTGCTACCGGCGGACAGCATTCGCCTGGAACGCCTTCTGCCACAAAACGAAGCATTTGACAACTACCGGAGGAGAAGCACGCGTATGCGGAAGCAACTGACCCACATTTCGGCGTTTGGCGTCATCGCTTTCGCGGCCGTTGTCGCTGGACGGCATGCAACCGCGGCAGAGGGGAACCCGAACTTGGTCTTTATCCTCGTCGACGATCAGGGGTACTATGATCTTGGGTGTTACGGCGGGACCGAGTTCGACACGCCCCGGATCGACCGCGTGGCTCGAGAGGGGACTCGGTTTTCCCATTACTATGCAGCCGCCCCGATCTGCAGCCCTTCTCGCGCCGGGCTCCTCACTGGCTGCTATCCGCGCAGAGTCGGATTGGCCACCTGGGTGCTGCGGGCCGATTCGCCCAAAGGGATTCATCCGGACGAACTGACCCTGGCCGAACTGCTTCACCAGGCCGGTTACGCAACCGCCTGTATCGGCAAGTGGCACCTCGGGTTCCATCAACCGTTCCTACCGCGCAATCAGGGTTTCGATCACTACTTCGGATTGCTGCATAATCTCGACCCGGTGGAGGTCGTGTACTTCGAGGACCAAGGGGGCGTGCCCCTGCTACGCAATGGGCAAGTCGTCAAGCGTCCTGCCGATCCCGCGGAACTGACGAAGCTCTACACCGACGAAGCCATTCAGTTCATCGAGAAGAGTAAGGGTGGACCGTTCTTTCTTTATCTGCCGCATACGATGCTCCACAACCCACTCGGCGTTAGCGAAGAATTCAAGGGTAGCTCAAACTGGGGCGACTACGGCGACGCAATTCAAGAACTCGACTACAATGTCGGCCGTATTCTCGATTCGCTGACACGGCTGGGCATCGCCGACAACACGTTGGTCGTCTACGCATCGGACAACGGGCGAGGGCCGGGACGCACCCCGAAGCAACCGATCCGTGGACACAAATTGTCAACTTGGGAAGGCGGAATCCGCGTCCCTTGCATCGCGTGGGGACCCGGCTTGGGAGTGAAGTCCGACCAGGTATCGGCAGAGGTCGTGTGCGCCATGGAAATGAATTCAGGCTCTAATACATGCCTTATAGCAGCCATCCTTTTGTTAAGGCTCTGTTAAGAAATAACTGTCTGATTTAAGGGATTCGAGTGACGTTCCCAGTTCGGGCCAGGGGAGACTCAGGTTCCTCGCTCCATTACGGCGGTTATCCGTGCTGGATGAGATGCCCCGGGCTGGTCCCGGGGAGTTTCACGTTTTTCGCTAATGGGTGGCCCCCTCATTGTTTTCCCGGTTTCGGTCCGTGGCGGCCTCAGCCGCCGCGGACCGAAACCGGGAAGGGGCGCACGCAACCGCGTTATGTAGCAAGGAACGTAATAATCCCTCGGACAAGCCGAGACCGTATCGGGATGCACGGCGAGCGACTTCATCACGCCGCGGCTAAAGATCTCATCAGCCAAGTTCTCCCAGGTCGAGAAGTCTGTGTCTTGGTCACCGTACGTCAGCGCTTGATCGCCCCCGGCACGGCAGGCATATTCCCACTGGGCCTCGGTCGGAAGTGAAAACTCGAGCCCGGCTCTGCAACCCGGAGATGGGGGTGGACGGGCATTTTTGGGCGCGGTTGTTTGGCTGTCGCGAGAGTGACCGCGTCGGGCGAAACATCCCGTGGTGTTTGCCCAGCCTCCAAGTCATCTTTCACCCGCGGATATTCGGCTAAAGCCTGGTCGGGGTCGGTGCCGAAATAGTAGGTTCGGCGGCGGATCTTTTTGGCCCATTGGCCAGATCCCTTGTGGAACCAGAGGGGGAAGGTGGGTTTGCCGCGAGAGCGGCGCGTGCTAGAATTGCTTATGTGTTGGCGCTCCTCGCTAAAGGGTTTCAGTGCTAATACACCCCGTGTTGTACCCGCAACACGGGATCCTTTTGGCAATCACATGAAAAGGCGTAGTTGCGGGTGTAGTCATTGACTCTAACAACTCACCCAAACGTTGCAACTCCCGTCTATACAAGCGTTTGGCGCCGTAGCCAAGTGGCTAAGGCAGCGGATTGCAAATCCGCCATCATCGGTTCGAATCCGATCGGCGCCTCTTAACTTAACCCCTTGTTCCGCAAGGGGTTTTTCGCTTTCTTGGCTCAGCCCTTCCAACCCCTCATTGCCCCAGGGGGCCGAAAGTGTCACGAGTTACCCGCTCGTGGGCCTCCCAAACCACGTGCCCCGCTCGCCCCCGCGTTTCCACCGACGTCGTGAACGTCGAGCAATCAATCGACTCGAAAAATCTGATCTCGGCGGGCGCGCCGGCCAGTTGATGCGCGGCCGCGGCGCCAGCCACTGCTCAAACGCGCCGGACGCCTGGCGGTTTAACCGCCATCCCGCAGTGCCGGTCGGCTGCCGGGTGTCCATTGCTGGTGTCGAGCCACCGATCGGCACGGAGGGATGCGCGCTGGGGCGACGGAGTTCCGCGTCTCCTGCCCCGGTTTCCAACCCCGCCTCGAGCCACCCCGGAGCGGGGCAAGAGCCCGTAACGTCACACCGAGCCCCGCAACGCAACCGGTGGGGTTAGCACCCCAGGGTGGCGGCTTTACGGGCCCTGACCCCAGCGCGCAGGCCGCCGTCCGCGGGACGGATCCATGGCCATTCGCCCGTGGGCCGCGCGGAGCGGCCTGGAATGGTTCTCGGGCCGTGCGGGGCGCGGTGCACGTTGTCCACTCTTGAAGTGCCAGTTGGAAAAAGCGATGATTGTGGGCTGGGCGACGTTGGCGATGCCCGGAGAAACCGGCCAGACACACCACTTCTGGCCGCCGGTCGCGTGAAGCGTAACGGACCACGGGACAAGCCGGGTGGCAGGCGTGTGGCGTCACACTTTTTGCAATGTTGGGTATTATATTTCAGGCGGTTAATTTTTCCGGGTGGAACGCTGCCCGACGCAAGCCGTCCTCCCGTTGGTCGGACTCGCGGCGGAGAAAGTCATCCGCGACCGGTATACAAGGAGTCGTAGCATGATCGAAACGCAATCGACAATGCCGCCGTCAAACAGGTTGCGTGGTTACGTATTGGGGTGTGCCATTGTCGCGGCCCTGGGCGGGTTGTTGTTCGGCTTCGACACGGCGGTCATTTCGGGGGCTGAAGGCACGCTGAGGGAAATCTACGACCTCGACTACGCCAGCATTGGCGACTTCTTTGGGCGGCCGGAGGAGGTATTGACGCCGGAACAAGAGAAGGCGGGCTTGGCGGGAGTGGCCGAGCAGGATCTGCCCTACATTCAGCGGAAAGCGTTCTGGCATGGGTTTTTGGTGGCCGCGGCCTTGTTGGGCACCATTATCGGGGCCATTGCTTTTGGCAAGCCCGCTGATCGGCACGGGCGCCGAACGATCCTTTTCGTGCTCGGGGCGCTCTATTTCGTTTCCGCGATAGGGAGCGCCTTGGCTTGGAGCATGCCGGCGTTCATGAGCTTTCGGTTCATCGGAGGATTGGCCGTTGGCGGAGCCTCGGTCGTGTCGCCGATGTACGTGGCCGAGATTTCCCCCGCGCGGTTCCGGGGGCGTCTCGTCGCTTTGGTGCAGTTCAACATCGTGCTGGGAATCCTGTTGGCCTACCTTTCAAACTTCCTGATAAGCCAATTGGGCCTGGATAAGCTCACTCTGGAATGGCGGTGGATGTTTGGCGTGGAAGCCATTCCCGCTTTCGCTTTCGCGCTGCTGCTTTCCATCACGCCTCGCAGCCCCCGTTGGCTGGTCGCACAGAATCGGATGGACGAAGCAAAACGCGTGTTGGGAAGAGTGGGAACGGATTTGGGAACCGTTGAAGAAGAGGTTGACGCGATTCAAGGCTCGTTGGAAAGCGAACAGCAAAGCCTCCAGGATCCGTTTTTCTGCCGCAAATACATGAAGCCGATTATGCTTGCCGTTACCATCGCGGCCTTCAATCAGCTTTCCGGTATCAACGCGCTGATCTACTACACGAAACGGATTTTCGAAATGGCTGGTTACGGAGAGCTCGCCGCACTGGGCAGTTCCGTGGGGATCGGCTTCGTTAATCTGGTTTTCACCATGGCCGCCTTGGCGATTATCGATCACTTTGGTCGCAGGAAACTGATGTTGGTTGGATCGATTGGATATATTCTCAGCTTGGGGACCACGGCGTGGGCCTTCTACACGGACGTCGGTGGGATCATCGTGTTGCTCAGCTTGATCGTGTTTATCGCCTCGCACGCGTTCGGGCAGGGGGCCGTGATTTGGGTGTTTATTGGCGAGATCTTTCCCAACCGGGTTCGCGCTCGGGGCCAGGCCCTGGGAAGCTTCACGCATTGGATGATGGCCGCGCTCATCTCTCTGACCTTTCCTGTGATCGCCGAGGTGTCCGGCGCTCATGTGTTCGCGTTTTACTGCGTTTGCATGGTGGGACAGCTGCTGTGGGTCATCTTCGTCATGCCGGAAACGAAAGGCGTGCCACTGGAACAGATCCAGAAGAAGTTGGGGATCAAGTGAGACGTTCAGGGACGCCGCTAGATGGCCTGGACACGCAGGGCCCACATGGATGCCACGGGCTTGTCCCGCGGTGGTTCACGCTCGCCGCTACAAACCGACCAGACACACCACTCCTGGCGGTCGGTGCCCGTGAACGGTTACAAGATGAGAGACAAAGAAAATGCCCGCCGCGATCCCAAGCATTCGTCACTCATCCGTTCCGTTCACGTCGAAATCCACTTTGTCGTGCTGGCGGAGCCAAGCGAACACGGCTCGTTGTTGCGGCTGTGGAAGAGATACCAGCAGGCAGTTGCTCGCGCTGTCGTAGGCAATGGCCCCAGGGCTTTCAGCATCCGAGAAGAACGAAGTTCCAACGTGTGCCTTGATCTCGGCGACCAAATCCTTGTTTTCATCGTCCCGTTCACCGTTCACGGGATACAGTTCCAGCTCGGGACGCGCGGTGATCGCCGCCCGGCTACTGATTTGAACCGTGTGAGCGTCAAGGACACGATAGCCGAGTTCCATGGAGGCGAGCCAGGAATCCAACAATTCACGCAGCGGCTGTTCGGAGAGTTTAATGGGTTGAGAAAACGACGGGGTTAGGTTCAACTCTCCCAAAGCTCGCCAATCCGTCAAGATGCGAAGATTTGCTTCGGTTTCGATATAGTCCAGGATTTGTCCGAGTGGAGTGGGTTGGATGAATATGGCCGTCAAGGGCGTGTTCAATTCAGCGGCGGCTCGCACGAAGGCTGGTGGTATCTCGAGCCACTCGGATCGCAAATCACCGCGCGGCGGTAAACCACGCGCGGCGCGCAGGCGGTCCAGAAAACGAGCGATCCGGAAGTGAACCATTTCCGTTTGCCGTACTTCAAGTGACTGCTTCTTGACACTCAACGTCGCGTCCCCTCCTTCACGCTCCCAGGAACGGTTGGCAATGAGGGACGTGACGTGGGCGGCTAGTCCATCGGCTGCCTCCGCGTCGTCGGCCAAGTCGGCGACATCATAGGTCCGCGTGGATCGTTTTTCCCGGAGTGGCTCGTCGGCGGTGATCAGAATATGGCCTGGTTTGACGGAGTAGTTCAGCCCCACGGGCTCCAACGCCGCCTCCAGAACCTCCTTGATCGTGACGCTGCGCAGATCGAACGCCAGTGGCGTGTCGGCCGTGATGCCCAGCGGAGGCAACGCGTCCACGTCGAGGGTTACTGGAACCGCCGTGAGTCCCGAAACGAATTCAGCAAAGTCAGCCAGGGGGATTTGAGAATGTTCGATCGCGACGAGGGGCGTCGAGAGACGATCCCGCGTCTCGGCTTCACTCATGCCCGCGGCGCCATCCGGCGGCGGGATGTCCGCTTTCGCCGCCGGTTTAGCGGAGGCCGTGGACGTGGAATCGGACGGATCCGTGAACAAGTTCGGGCCAGCTGCCTTGCCTTCCGCTCCGTTGTCCTCAACCGCGTCGGGAGGCGCGGTGTCCGGAGGTGATTCGTCATCCGCTGGATCGGGGGAAGCCGTGGAGGAAGGCTTGGCGTCTTCGGAACCCGAGCCCTTCTTTTCGACCGGCTCCGCGTGAGCATCCTTTGCATCGGCCGAGTCTTCGTCATCCGTCTTCCCTTCGGGGTCGGCTGGCTGAGGCGAACCTTTCAAATCAGTCGATTTCTTGGCGTCCGGAACGGGTTTTTCTTCGATATCCCGCTTTTTGGTCTCCTGGCCGCCGTTCTTCGCGGCCAGTCCATTGTCCGTGGTTCGTTTGGGACCGTTCGCCTTGGGTGGGCCGGGAGCATCGTTTCGACCCGGAGCCGCCCCATTCGGGCTTTCCACCCGGGCGGTTCCATTGCCGGCGCCGCCCGAGGCGAAGATCCCCACCATCAAGACCGCGAGGATCAAACCCAACAGCGCGGCGGCTCCGATCAACAGCCACTGTTGGTAGCGGCGAGTCGTGGGGCTGGTCGCCGCGGCCGGGGGAACCGGTGAGTCGTCCGCCGCCGGCTGCTCCACCAACGATTCGGGCTCCGGCGCGAACCCGGCGGATTGTTTGGGCGGCGCCGGCGTGTTTGGCTTCCGCGGCGTCTTCCCTTCGGCCGGCTCCGCCGGCACGTCGAAATCTTCCCGGAACTTGAAGGTGCGTTGGGGGCGGGACGACCGGACGTCTTTACCCGACTCGCCGTCCTGGTGCCGCTCTCCTTCAGTCGCCGGCGGTTCCCCGGGTTCCGATCCCTCCGGAGCCGGCGTGGAATCAGAGTGCACGGTCCCCGCCGCGCGCGAGCCCTCCCGGTGAGACGAAGAGCCCGCGGAGGGCGGTGACGGGGTGTCCGACGCCGCTCCTGGATGCTCAGCCGCCGTCCCGGGCGCTTCCACCAGCACCATGCTTCCGCATTTTGGGCAAGCTAGAATCTGGCCGATGGCCGATTCGTCCCGGACCCGAAGCCGAGCCCGACAGGTTGTACATGTGATGGAAAATGATTCCACGAAATGGTTCCCGAGTCCCCGTATTCTACTAGTGTTCCATTTTTGTAGCCGTTCACGGGTGCCGCTACACGGCCTCGACACCGGAGCCCGCATGGATGCCACGGGCTTGTCCCGTGGTGGTTCACGCTCGCCGCTACAAACCGGTCAGACACAACACGCCTGGCCGTCGGTAGCGTGGAACGTAACGGACCACGGGACAAGCCCGTGGCATTTGCACCTTGAAAAGCCTTTCTTCAAGATGTGCACCGGAAGTGCGAACGGTTACCATTTTTGTTCTGTTGCACGCATCTTTTGACGCCGTACGTCCTCATGACGGTTGTTCTCGGACGCCCCTTGCAGGCCAATCACGCTCTGGCGGCAACGGCAGCGCCCACGGGCTCCGCTCGCGTTGGTCACCTGCTGGAAATGGGATCATGTTACGACGCTCGCTCAGCCCGTGCCACCCAAGCTCCGCCAATACTCATCATGCCGACCATACATTCAGTTTGCGAGACGTCAGCTAATTGTACCATACCCCTTGATGGCTATTGAAACGCCATCGGCCGGCTATTTTACGCCCCAGCGACTGGACTGTCGGGCACAAACCGGAGAATCCGGATATCTGGCAAAATCCCGGCTGGACCACAGCCCGGACGAACCGGAA
>JBNJEM010000367.1:0-7900 GCA_051745935.1 Planctomycetota bacterium | reverse complement strand
ATATTTCAGGCGGTTCGATTTTCCCGGCTGGAAAGCTGCCCGACGCAAGCCGTCCTCCCGTTGGTCGGACTCGCGGCGGAGACAGTTATCCACGACCGATATATGTCCTTTGGACCGAAGTGCACGGAGCAACCCCGATCGGCTTCCTCGAAAGGCGCATCGCAAAATCTTATCCTCAGGTCCGCCCCGCATTGGATACGAGCTTCATTTCCCCCCAGTCCATTTACGGTTTGAACTGGCGTGAAAGTTCGTCGGATGCGTTTATCGAGCACGTTCCCCATGAGTGGTTACTTTCGATTCCGGCAGGAAAGACAAGCCAAGTGGGCCAGCCTTTCCAGTGTTGAGCGGTCAAGGTACTCCAAGCGGGCTCGCAACGGCGGAATCGGGCTGGCGCGAACCACCCGGGCCAATTCGGAACGGCTCATGCGACCGACCTGCTGGGAGGGCAGCTCGGCGATGGTTGCGCGGTCCAACGCCTCTCTATGGACCCGCAATTCGGGTTGCTCCCGCTTCCGGCGTGCTGGAGGAAGCGAGGTAATCTCGAAAACCGTATTACTGGTCGAAGGCACGTCTAATCTCCTCCCGTGATTGAAGTGGGGCGAGTCCTGATCCGCGAACGGTTTCCATGAGGTAAACTGGCGCGCGATAAACACCACTTGAACACGTGACGCCAGTGTGAATGGCGGCCGGGATTAGAGCCTTAGGGCGTAACATGCGCGCACGGCGCGGGCATCCTTGACGTGAGCGACCAACGGGAGCGCCCCATCCCTGTGCGGGGTCCCTATTCGGTTGGCGGCCCTGCCGCCTTAGGGCGCGAACATCCATGAAAAGCCTCCTGCTTGGTTTCGCGGCGCGAGTGGGCAGAGCGGCCCGCCCAACCCTGCCGCCGCATGGCTCATTGCTCAATGTTTTCCCAACGTTTCAAGCGTCGTTGCAGCGTGCGGACCGAGATACCAAGCGAGCGGGCTGCCCGCGTACGGTTCCCTTGACACCGGTCCAGCGTTTGAAAAACGACAGCTTTTTCCACTTCTTCGAGCGTGAGACGTTCTGGTATGTCGATGCGAACCGTTTCCCGTGGCTCCATGGCCATCATTTCGGGCACGTCGTCCATTGTCAAGGTTGGCGAATCGGCGAGCACGAACATGCTTTCCACACAGTTGCGCAATTGCCGAATATTACCCGGCCAAGGATACGATTGCAGAAAACTGATCAAGTCGCGATCCAACGTGGGCACCGGCCGCTGGTACGCGTCCGACAACTCCTTGAGAAACAGATTGATCAGCGGTTCAACGTCCTCGGGACGTTCCCGCAAGGGCGGGAGGGCGATCGATACGACATTTAAGCGATAGTACAGTTCTTCCCGGAATTTTCCCTGGCGGACCATGTCCTCCAGACGCCGGTTGGTGGCCGCGATCACGCGGACATCCGGGCTCTTGTTTTCGTTGCTCCCCACCGGCGTCACACAGTGGTTTTCCAGTACACGGAGCAACTTCGCTTGGCACTCCAACGCCAAATCTCCAATCTCATCGATGAACAGCGTCCCGCCATGGGCTGCCTCAAACCGCCCCACGCGGGTCCCGGTCGAACCGGTAAACGCACCCGCGACGTGCCCAAACAGCTCGCTTTCGATGAGACTCTCCGGGACGGCCGCCATATTGACGATCACGAACGGCCCGTTTCTTCGTGGGCTGTTGGCATGAATCGCCTCCGCCACCAACTCCTTTCCCACTCCCGACTCACCGGTAATCAGGACCGTGGCATCGACTTTCGCCGCGCGACTCGCCTGATCGAATACGGGGAGCATGAGATCAGAGCAGGTGACAATCTTTTCGAATTTCGGATGCCTGTGATCGGCATTCGTGGCAACACTCATCGTCGACATGTTGTTATCCTTTCTCTGTTGTCGCCCCTTGAACCCATGGATGATTCGATATCCGTCCGTACTGGCGATCTCGGTAGGCGAACCGACGCCGTGCGAGTACTTCATTGTCTGCAATCGTGCGATCGCGCCTATTCCTACTTCCCATGATCTTGACGTCGTGAATTCTGCTACACAGATTGGGGGAGGCCTCTTCGACGGCCCAAGCGTGGTGGGAAAGCCATTGGGACAATGCGCGGGAGCAGCAACGGGGGTGGGTACTGGCAAGCAGCCGATGACGGGCCGGTCTTTTCTCACGCTATTCCAGCCGCGCGGACCTTGAAGCCATGCCATAAAACCACTCGAGTTCGCTTCGCCCTGGAAATATATTACAGGCGGTTGGATTTTTCCGGGTGGAAAGCCGCCCGACGCAGGCCGTCCTCCCGTTGGTCGGACTCGCGGCGGAGAAAGTCATCCGCGACCGGTATAAAGAGATTTCCGAATCTCGCACTTCGGGGCCGTTGCAAGATGCAAGCAACGCTAGCACTTGCCTGCTCTGCATTGCCGGCGCAGTCGCTGGTGCCCCCAGAAACTCCACGAGACACTTGTATTTGAGGTTGAATTGCCCCATTTGGTTCACGGCGTAGCGTGCCACCCGAGTTTTTCGGCCGTGAGAGCGCACAAGGTTTTGGTCCCGGTTGTTAGAGCGTGTCATTACCTCGGCGCGACGGTATGCAGGCGGGCGAAGGGGAGCTAGTATACACGGGTGTGAAGGTTGGGAGGCTGGGAGGTTGGCGTGAAGGCATCGGTTTTTCCGATCGGCGGTCCTCGTGCTCAACACCGCTCTGCAAATGGTGCGTTTTACTGTCTGGCTTTGGGGTTGGCGGCGTTTGTTTCGCGATCGGCAGCGAGGGGGATTTCAGTGACAAAACTGGGTTTCGCTTTGAATACGCCCCTGGTTTTTGGGACACCGCTCTGGTTTGTTAAGGCTTCGTTAGCCGTCTGAGCGCCGGAAGCCATGCAGCCACGTTGCGCGCCGGCTCGGCGGGGATCTTCAGGCATGTTCTCCACCCGGATCACAAGCCACGGATGAGAACTCGGAAGACAACGAGGAAAAATGTTTGGATTGCTGAATATCGACAAGCCTCCCCGTCTGACATCACGGGACGTCGTGGATCGCGTTCAGCGGTTGATCCGACCGCGCAAAGTGGGCCATGCCGGTACGCTTGATCCGATGGCCACCGGCGTGTTGGTGGTTTGCGTGGGGCCAGCCACTCGGCTAAACCCGTTCATTCAGCAGTTGCCGAAGACTTACCTCGCCACCTTCCAATTGGGATGTTGGAGCGCGACTGAGGACGCCGACGGGGATGTCGTCGAATTGGCTGCCCCGCCGCGGCCAACACCGGCCCAGCTTCAAGAGGTCCTGCGCCAATTCCACGGTCGGATTATGCAACGCCCGCCCGCTTTCTCGGCGTTGAAGGTCAAAGGGCAGCGGGCCTATTCGCGAGCGCGGCGCGGCGAGCGCGTGCGTCTCGAACCACGCCCGGTAACCATTGATCGGCTAGAGCTCCTGAATTACCAGTACCCGGAACTGGTGTTGAACATAACCTGTAGCTCGGGCACGTACGTGCGGTCACTGGGACGGGATATAGCCGAAGCATTGGGGTCCGCCGCGGTGATGTCGAGTCTTCGGCGAACCGCCATTGGCCCGTTCTTCGCAAACCAAGCCATCGAATTGGATGAGCTCTCTTTACAGAGCATTCAAAAGCAAATGCTGCCCGCCACGCTTGCCGTGCAGCATTTGCCGCGGATCCAGGTGAATATCGAGGAGACCGAACGGCTGGGAAACGGCCAGTTCATCGAAGGCACGCTGCCGGCTGATCGTGAACTGGCCGCCGCCGTCAATCCCGCGGGCGATTTGATCGCGTTGGTGGCGCCGGTTACCAAAGGAAAACTCAAGCCGCATCGCTTTTTTCCCCGCCGGTCGATGTCCTGAATACATGTCCCGAACGTGGGGCGGCCGCTGGCGGGTGGAGAAAACACAGGTTGTGACTGGCTTGCTCAACCCCTCGGGATGTGGGCAAGTTGACGCGACGATACTTCAGACGGCTAAAGTGTTACGAACTTTTCATCAGCCCGGGGCCTGCCTTTGCGCGAGACCTCCCTTTAGAATACTGGCCTGCCCGCTTGCATGGGGGCTTGCGATCGGGCCCGGGGCGGGGCTGATGAAAATCCCGGAAATGTACCGCACGGTGTGGCGGGAGCCGTGAGACTTCTGGTGTCCGAACGCTCACAAGTTTAGCGACGGGTATTCTATTTCTTTGCGTTTGCCCAAGGACCAGCCATTAACACGAATACCTCGAAAAGCTCGACAGCCGATAAGAGCCCGAAATCGGAAGATCTGGGACTAGAGGGGGTCGATTGGAGCAACGGTTCTTCGCCACGTCCGATTTACCGCCATGTCACCCGGGCCGCGCTGCTCGGATTGGCCATCAATCTGAGTCTGGGCATCGTGAAGCTCGTCGGTGGAATTGTCGGAAGCTCCTTCGCTCTGATCTCCGATGCCGTCAATTCGCTCGGTGATTCATTGACCTCCTTGGTGGTCATTGGGGGCCTCTGGTATGCTCAACGCCCGCCGGACGAAGAGCACCCCTATGGCCATACGCGGGCCGAGGCGGTGGCCGCCTCGAACGTCGCCTTGCTCATCATTGTTTCGGCGCTGTTCGTCGGTTGGGAAGCGATCACTCGGTCGGGGATCCACCAGCAGCTTCCGCCTGTCTGGACGCTTTGGATTGCGGGGGGCAACGTGGTGATCAAGTTAGTCCTCTACGACTACAAATTGCGAGTGGGACGGCGCACCAAGTCGTCGGTGATTATCGCCAATGCCTGGGATCACCGCAGCGATGCCATGTGTTCGCTGTCGGTCTTGGTCGGATTGGGCGTCGTCCGCTGGGGGGGGCCGGCGTACGCGGGGGCGGATGTGGTGACCGCATTGGTTGTCGTGGTCGCGATTGTCTGGTCCGGGATCGAACTGTTTCGAAACAGCGTGAGCGAGCTGTTGGATCCGCAGGCTGATTCGGAACTCGTCCAACGCGTGCGTGAGCGGGCCACGGAGGTTTCCCAGGTGCGCGGCGTCGACAAACTCTGGGTGCGAAAGACCGGCGTGGAATACTTGGTGGACATTCACATCCAGGTCGATGCCCAGCTTAGTGTGGAAGACGGTCACCGCATCGGCCATGTCGTCAAGGAGAAGCTCATCCAGGAGTTTGCCTGCCTGCGCGATGTTTTGGTCCACTTGGAACCCTATCCCCACTCGCATGAACAACCGTAAGAGGCGCCGATTATGTTTCAGGCGATTGGGTTTTTCCGGGTGGAAAGCTGCCCGAGGCAAGCCGTCCTCCCGTGGGTCGGACTCGCGGCGAAGAAAGTCATCCGCGACCGGTATAAGCTGCCTGCGGCGACGCATGCAAAAGTAACAGCGTTCAACGGAATCTGGCTTCCGCTTCCATACCTTCTTGGATGGCGGGAAACCTGAATCGTTTTGCCATGGGCTTTGAATTGAAATGGAGGATGCCATGCCTTTTCAACGAAAGCGACTCTCTCGGCCGTGTGGCCGGACCCCCCTTTTTTGGCACTGGCTTCTGGCACTATGGCTGGGGACACACCTCTTGGCCGCGCCGGATGTGCGAGCCGGGGCACTGACGGTGGTGTTGAAGAATTCAAAGGACGTGGCGCGCGTCGGCGTGGTCAATCGGTGGGATCGGGATGGCAATCCACGAGCGCCGGTGGATCCGAAGGCCAAAATCAGTGCACCGCGTTTTACCGCCACGGCCACGCGAGCAGGTCCAGGGCGCTGGGTCTTCTCCGACTTGCCGCCCGCTACGTACGATCTCATTATCTTGCTGCGGGACCGCGTGCGGATCGAGGGATTTCACTACCCGCCGGTGCTGGAATTTGATGAGTTTCTCGAACACGAGGGGAACGTGCCACCCGACGTCCGCGAGACAATCGAGTCGGATATCGCTCAATCCCGCCACTACGAGAACAAAGTCACGCCCCTCTATATGTCAGGCAACGAGAAGAGGGTGCGCGTCCTGGTGCAACTGCTGCGCGACAAACCGACGAGCTATGATGGCCAGTATGGTGAACAGGTGGCGACGCTGCGACATGAAGTGTGGCAATTCACCAACAACTACGGGGGGTGGGCAAAGGAGAAACGGACACGGGTGCTGGACCGGGTATTGATGGGAAAAGCCCAGCTGCGTCAATGGACCTGGGTTTGGACGCCTCGATTGGGCGGGGTAGACGTGGGGGAGGACAAAGCGGTAGTCAAGTACACGATTCCCGAGCAGTGGAATCCGTCGCGTGGTCGCGGATGGTGAACTTTGGATACAGTGGCGTATCCGTCTCCAGCAGGCGTGGATTCATGTAAGCAAAGACCTTGATGCCTCGCTCCCCCGCGGCGTCCAACGCCTCGCGCAGATAGTCCAGCTTCCCCAGCCCAGGCGCGTGCGTCGCCACTCGACTTTGATAGTACGCGTCCCCGCCCCAGTACACCGCCTGTCGCAACACCGTCCCACCGTTGTCAGCAATGCGATGTACCAACCGCGCGATATCGCCCGGTTTACGGATCTCTAGTTGGCTCGTGTCCCGCCGATTGTCTTTCGTGTAGAACCGGGGACAGCGCAACCAGTCCACCACCGGCTGCTTCCCATATCGCCGCAGTGTTTCCTCGGAAACCGGCGGCAGCACGGCCGACGCGCCGCTTTCAGACGACCAAACGGTGGACATCGCACCGGCCGGAAACAGCGCCGCGACCGTGCCTGTTTGTATAAGAAAACATCGGCGGGTTTGAACCCTTTTGTCATACGTGCGTCCGCCCATCGTCCGGTCTCCTTTTCCTAAACGGTTCAGTATAGCACCTCTGCGGCCTCGATATTCGGCCGAGTTCAACGTCCCGGGAGAACCCACGCCGAAGAAAAGGCCTCTTCAGGCCCGCGAAATGGGCAAGTTATCCTTGAACCGTTGCTAAGCGTTCGCGGCAGCGCGTTGTTCGACGGAAAGCTTTCACCACTCTAAGGAACGATTTGCAGGAGAATCGGTAAGAATCTCCAGCAGGCGCTCGATCCGTCCCTGCGTTGCCTCACTGTCGGTTCCGTCATGTGCCTGGCGAAGCTTGTCGACAATGGGGCCCGGTTCCTTTCCATTGGATCGCTGCTTTTTCACGAGCACCTCCGCCGCCTGTTTGAATACGTAACCGTTCACGGGCAAGAGACCGATATCCGCGGACGTTCGCACTTCCGTTGCACGTTTTGAAGGAGAGTTTTGCCAGGTGCAAATGCCACGGGCTTGTCCCGTGGTCCGTTACGTTCCACGCTACCGACGGCCAGGAGTAGTCGTTCTGACCAGTTTGTAGCGGCGAGCGTGAACCACCACGGGACAAGCCCGTGGCATCCATGCGGGCGCCTGTGTCCAGGCCGTGTAGCGGCACCCGTGAACGGCTACCCGGTTTTTTTGCGTTGCCCGCGATTGCCAAGCGTTGACCGTTGCAATTCCGCGTGCCATTGTAGCCCTCGGCTCGGCACCAAGCCAGTAGCCACCGGTGAGGAACGTGGGAAAAACGTAACACTTTATCCGTTGGCCCGTATGGATTCGAGCTGCCGCCATTCCGCGTCCATTTGATCGACCCAAAACGAGCCTGTCAAGCAAGAGACCTCGGCCTCGGCCTCGGCCTCGGCATGGGGCTACGGTTTCATCGCGGCGAGCAGTACAGAAGGAACTCCCCGTTCCATTGCCAGCGCGTTGCAAATTATACCCGTCGCGGATGACTGTCTCCGCTGCGAGTCCGACCGACGGGAGGACGGCTTGCGTCGGACAGCTTTCCACCCGGAAAAGTCCAACCGCCTGAAATATACCAGTCCCTCGAGTCGCGAAGGGGCGGTTACCGCGCGTCGTCGCTACGCGACTTCAGACGCCAGGCGATCAAGCCGTCGCCACCTTCTAATGAACATCCGCCATCGGCATCTGTTTCTGTTTCTGTTT